>CAYMGG010000150.1:0-13878 GCA_964389915.1 uncultured Planctomycetaceae bacterium | reverse complement strand
GGTTATTTCTTTTTGCCTTTGGCCGTCCGTTTCTTGCCCAGCTTCTTGCCGGCCAGATATTCGATGCTGTCGCCCACGGCGGTCAGCATGTCGGTGGCGCAGCTGTCGAGCTCGACGATCAGCCATTCGGCGTGCTTGGCGGCCTTGACGATCGGCGGGAAGTTCATCTTGCCCTGGCCGGCGGCGGTCATCGGCTCGCCCTTGACCGTCGGGCCGTCCTTGATGTGCAGGAAGCGCACCCGCTCGCCCAGTTCGGCCACGATCTTGGCCGCGTCCTGGCCGGCCACGGTCACCCAGTAGGTGTCGATCTCGAAGAAGACGCGCGGATCGAGGTGCTTGAGCATGATCTGGTAGGCCAGCTGCCCCTCGACCGGGATGTACTCCCACCAGTGGTTATGCACGCCGAAGTTGAGCCCCCGGGCGGCGGCGTTGGCCGAGGCCTGGTTGAAGAGGTCGCAGGTGGCCTTGATCTTGTCGGCGGTGGCGAAATCGTCGGGGCCCTTGCCGGAGATCAGGTTCTGGCAGCCGAGGGCGGCCATCTCGTCAAGGCTTTTGTTCGCGTCCGGGCCGACCGGCAGGCCGGCGTGGGCGCTGGGGGTCTGGAGGCCCAGTTCGGCGAAGAGGGCCTTGGCCGCGGCCACGGTCGAGCCGGGGAAGCCGGCCGTTTCCACGCCCACATATCCCATTTCCGCGATCTTGCGGATCGTGCCGGCGTAATCGGTTTTGAGCTGTTCGCGGACCGAATAGAGCTGAATCCCGATGGGTAGAGCCATGTTCGAATCTTCTTTCATCTAGCAACCATTTGTTTCGGCGCAGTCCCACGACCGTGCCGACCAAAGTCGTGACGCGGCTGGCTCTGTCTGAAGATCAGGCGGCTAGCTCAAAGGCTAGGCTGTGTCTGAAAGAGCGGTCTATAGTGTTCGTCTGAAAAACCAGGCCAACCTAGCGACCGAAAAGTGCCCTTCTTTTCATATCCGCCCCCGCCGCCTTGTTTTCAGACAGAACCTAATCGCTTGTCGGCCGTTTGGCCAGTATTCTTTTCCGTCGAACGCCGCAAACCTGTCTGTCTCTGGCGGCTTAATCCAACAATCCCTCGACCTGGTTGGTGGGGAAGGCGGCCGGCTGGGCGCAGCCGCTCTTCAGGATGATGTGGCGCCGGCTCTTGGCCGATTCCTCGAAGGCCAGCATCGCGTCCAGGGCGTGGAAGGCCAGCTCCCCGGAGCAGCGATGCGGGCGCTTGTCGACAATCCCCTTGGCCATGTCCGCCAGCCCGATCGAGCGCATGTTCTTGGCGTATTTGTGGGTCAGGGTCGCCTCCCGCCAGTCTTCGTCCTCGGGCCGGAAGAGTTTCACCGGACCGCCGAAGGTGTTGGGGTCGGGCACCTGCAGGCTGCCCTCGCTGCCGTAGATTTCGATGCGCGAGTGGGTGTGCTTCCAGACGTCGAAGCTCATGGTCAGGGTGATGATGGCCCCGCAGGCGAATTCGAGCACGCCCGCCTGGTGGGTCTGGACCGAGACCGGCAGCCGGCGGCCGAACTGAGCCTCGCAGGTGCAGGTGCGGACCGGGAAGCTGCAAGCCGTGGAGGCGGACACGGTCTTGATCGGCCCCAGCAGGTGGATGAGCGCGGTCAGATAGTACGGCCCCATGTCCAGCATCGGGCCGCCGCCGCGCTCGTAATAGAAGCCGGGGTTGGGGTGCCAGGACTCGTGCCCGTGGCACATCATGAAAGCCGTGCCGCCGATCGGCTTGCCGATGAAGCCGTCGTCGATCAGCTTGCGCGAGGTCTGCAGGCCCGCGCCCAAAAAGGTGTCGGGGGCGCAGCCGACGCGCAGCTTTTTGCGCTTGGCCAGCTTGAGCGTCTTCTCCGCGTCGGCCCGGACCACGGCCAGGGGCTTTTCCAGATAGACGTGCTTGCCGGCGTTCAGGGCCTTCAGGTTGACCTCGGTGTGGGCCTTGGGAATCGTCAGGTTGAGGACCACGTCCACGTTGGGGTTGGCCAGCAGCTCCTCCACCGACTGGGCGGTGGTGGAGTTTTCCGCGGCCTTGGCCTCGGCGGCCGCGCGGTTCTGATCGGCGCAGGCCACGATCTCGATGTTTTTGAAAACCTTCGCGCCGTTGAAATAGGCCTGGCTGATGTTGCCGCAGCCGATGATGCCGACGCCGATCTTGCGCATGAGAGACGCTCCTTGGGGATTGGGGGCTTAGCGCGCGGCCCAGACCAGGCCGCGAATGGTCATGGCCAGCACTTCGGGAAACTTGCCGAACTCGGCAGCCACGTGACCCAGGGCCGAATAGAAGACCCGGCCCGCGCCCCAGGGCTTGGTCCAGACCACCGGCATCTTGATCTTGCGGTTTTCAAAGGTGTAGTTGGTGGTGGCCAGCACCGTGTTGCCCGGATCGACCAGCATGTAATACTGTTCGGAGTTGTAATCGAAGCGCTTCTTCATGCCCGCGGTGATGGGGCTGGCCTGGCTGGTGAGGTTGACGACGTACTCGCCTACATGGGGGTGGCCCACGAACTGGCCGCCTACCATCCATTGGTATTCGAGCGTGCCGCGGAAGGCGTCGCCCGCGCCGCCGTGGACGCCGCCCAGGCCCACGCCGCTCTTGATCGCAGCGTTCAGGCCCTGCCACTGCTCCTTGGCCATCTGGCCCATGGTCCAGACCGGCACGATCAGGTCATAGGTCTTGAGCTTCTCGCCGTCGGCCAGGGGCGTGAGTTCGTTGATTACCTCGACGGCGAAGCCTTCGCCGCGCAGGCCACCGGCCAGCACTTCGGCCGTCTGGGCCGGGGTGTGTCCGTCCCAACCGCCTTGAAAGATGAGCGCTTGTTTCATGGTCTTTTTGTCCTCGGCTCCGGGGAATCGGTTCGCTTCAAGAAAGCCGCGCCGGGCGCGCGACTTTCATGACATGTCCTTTTTTTGCAGAATATTTGGCGATTGACTCCTTTGCAATGGAGGATATTATTATTCATATGGAAAATTTTGGCATTCACCTGGGGCATCTGCCCCGGCGCTACCCCCATCCGAACCCGGTCAAAACCATCGGGCACATCGCCCGCAAGGTCGACTGGGTCCATAACACCTTCTCTTCCTTCAATTACTCCTTCATCTTGCGCGGGGAGGGGCAGTACGTCCGCGCCGGCCAGGTCTGGGAGGTGCGCGCGCCCTGCGTGATCACCCAGTGGCCCCAGGTTTTTGTCGAGTACGGGCCGCCGGTCATGTGGGAGGAGCTGTATCTGATCTTCGACCCGGCGTGTCTGCCGCGTTTCAAGGCCATGAACCTGGCCGACCCCGACAAGCCGGTCTGGCTGATGCACGATCCCGGCCCAGTGCGGGCCTTGATCTCGGAGCTGCATGAGCTGATCCAGAATCCGGGGGCGTTTGGCCAGGCCGACCGGATCGACCGGGTCTGCGAGGCGATGATTATGGCCAGCTTCATCAGCGAGGCGCGACCGCCCCTGACCGAGCCGGAGGCTACGATTCGGGCCATCGCCGAACATTTGCGCGAGAATCTGCGGGAGAATTTCGACTTTGACGAACTGGCCCTGGAGTTCGGCCTTTCGCCGGCGAGCTTCCGTCGGCATTGGGGCCGGTTCATCGGCCAGCCGCCGGCGCGTTACCTGATGCAGCTACGTTTGCGCGAAGCGCGACGGCTGCTGGTGGAGACCACCCGGCCGATCGGCGAGATCGCCCTGGACCTCAACTTCTCGGACCCGCTCTACTTCTCCAAAAAATTCAGCCGGATCGTGGGCATGACGGCCAGCGACTACCGCGCCCGCCACCGCGAACCGCTTTCGCTCAGCGGGCTGGATTAATATTTGATCCACATCAGGCAGAGGCCGTGGGGCGGGGCGCCCTGGCCGGCGGCCTGGCGGTCGCGGCGGGCGATTAGATCCGGAATCGCCTCCGGCGCGAACCGGCCGGCGCCCACGTCGACCAGGGTGCCAGCGATGGCTCGGACCATGTTATAAAGGAAGCTGCGTCCCTCCACGACATAGGTCAGCAAATCGCCATCGATCAGCAGTTCGGAACGGTCGATGGTGCGGACGTTGGCCTCGCCCCGGTCGGCGCACTCGCCGTTGCTGAAACTGGTGAAGTCGTGGGTGCCGAGGAAGAATTCGGCCGCGCGGCGCATCGCCTCCCGATCCAGCCGCCGGCGGATGGTCCAGACCTGATGCCGGTCGAGCGCGCGGCGCAGCGGCGAGTTGCGGATTACATAATTGTATTGCTTGCGCACGGCGCGGCGGCGGGGATCGAACTCGGCGGGCACCTCCTCGGCCCCGACCGCGGCGATGTCGGCCGGCAAGCGGGTGTTAAGGGCTTCGGCAAAGACCGCGAGCGGTATGTTGCAGGTCGTGTTGAAGGCCGCCACCTGGCCGCGGGCGTGCACGCCGGAATCCGTCCGGCTGGCGCCCTGGATGCGGAGGCTCTCGCCGGTCAGGCGGGCCAGGGCCGCTTCGACGGCCGCCTGCACGGTGGGCGCATTGGTTTGCACCTGCCAACCGGCGTAGTTGGTGCCGTCGTATTCCAGGGTCAATTTGATGCGGCGAGATTCCATCGGCTTGGGGCCATAATATTTTGTTAATGCTCGGTGAAGGCCAGGGCTATACGGATGCTCCGACCGATACAGCCACCCGGGGGACATTATCGACTTTTTGGCATAATAATCTTGAGTAAAATGCAGAAAAATTTACAAATGTTTCTTGCGCCAGATTACCATATGCGTATAAATCAGTAGATGAACTAGGGGGTAATGTCGATTCCCCCGGGATACTGGCCGTTATTCAGGAGCCTAAGCTTATGAAGAGGGCGATTATTTCTGCCGGGGCCTTGCTGATTGGCGTGGCCGCCTTCTTTGCCGGTTGCCGCCAGGAGAAGACGGCCGCCCGGGTCGAGAGCCGGCCGGTGGCAGCGGTCACCCCGACGACCAAGTTGGAGAGCTACGCCTATGCCGCGCCGGTGAGCGCGGCCGGGGCGATGCAGGATTACGCCTATTATCCCGCGCCGCAGAGTTTGTCCGGCGTTCTGGTCAAGGCCGAGGCCGCCGCCGTTCAGGACGGCCCGGTGGCCGTGGCCCGCGTGGCGGACGAAGAGATTCAGCCTGCCCAGGTTCTGTTCGGTGGCGAAGCCGAGACCAAGGCCGGCGAGACGCGCGAAGAGGCCGGCGTGCTGGCCATGACCCCGCCGCCGCCTCCGCCGGCCGAGCCGGCCCAAGTCATGGTGCCGGCCAAGCTGGACGAGCCGGTCCGCCCGGCCCAGTTGGCGGTCGCGACCACCACGCAGCCCGAACCGGCCGCCACGGCCGAAGTCAACGTCAAGCTGCTGGCCATGGACATGCGCGGCGCGATCAGCTACCTCCCCGAAGCCGACGGGCCGGAGCTGGAAGCGCGCTCCTCCGAGTTCGTGCTGCCGGGCGATCTGACTTCCCGGCCGGTGGCGGAGATCATGATCTCCGCGGCCAAGACCGAAGCGCCGCAGACCGCCTATGCCGGCGACCTGCTGGCCCCCGAGATCGGCTGGGTCGACAGCCACACCTCGGCCGGCTCCGGCGCGGCCAACTTCGCCAGCATGTTCTAAAAACCAAACGCGAATTTTCCAGGCGCCGCGTCGTTTGACGCGGCGCTTTCTTTTGCCTTCCGGGGGAACTTTTTTGCAAAAAAGTTCCCCGGTCCCCCTCAAAAAACTCTCACCCGGCTTCGCCGTTTCGCGCGTTCAGATGGACGGACTCAACGTCTGCCCCATTCGTGTGGTTTATCCGTCTTGATTCGGTCGGGAACACGAAGCCTTTCATGGTGGTGCGGCATGCACAGGCAATAAACAGCGTAGGTGGATTAACCTACCCTACCTGAACCCGCCCTTGTCGGAGTGAAGAGGCTATAGTGGGCGTTTGCGGAATGACGCCGGGCCCAGGCCGTAGTGGCGGGTAAAGACGCGGCTGAAGTAATTGCGGTCGCAGAAGCCGCAAGCTTCGGCGATTGCCTCCAGGCTGGCCGAGGTCTGCTGCAACTGGGCGCAGGCCAGCTCCAGCCGGCGGCGGCAGTGGTAATCCTGGGGCGAGCAGCCCAGTTCGCGGCGAAAGAGGCGGATGAATGAGTTGGTGGCCAGATGGACCGAGGCGGCCAACTCGGGGTTGGCGAAGCGCCGGCGCGGCTCGGCTTCCAGGCGTGCGGCCGTTTGGGCAATGCGCGGATCTAACCGTTGCGGCCGCCACAGTTCGGCCGGAGTCTGGGCCAGGGCCAGCGCACCCAAAGCCCGGGCCAGCCAGGCGAGGGGGGCGGCTTCCCCCGTGGCCAGAGCGGTTATGAATTTTTTCAGCAATGGCCGCCAGGTCGGATCGGCCGCCAGCGCGTAAGGGGCACCGGGCGGTCCCGGCGGCCGGTCGGCGGCGAAATGCAGATAGAAAGTGCGCAAGTTCCCTTCAAGCCGGCAGGCGACGGGCGTCTGCGGCGGCACCAGCAGCAACTCGTTCGGCGTGAGTCGGTATTCTCGCCGACGGCTGACTACAATCGCGCCCGGGGCGTCATTCCACCACAAGCGCCAGAATGGCCGGACCGCCACCGCCAGCCACTGGTCGCGCAATTCGACCCAACCCCACTTGACGGGCTGAAGGTCGAACTCTGCGAAAGCGGAATGAAGGTTAGAATCGTCCATAAATATGATACTCCTGCCGCTAGCCGCTGATGGGCGTTTGGCGCATTATAAATCATGTGAATACCAAGAGAGGAGAGGAAAATGGCTCTAAACGGCGAAACTCTTCGTCCCAACGTGATCGTCATCATTATGGATGATTTGTGCTGGGGTGATTTGGCCTGCCACGGCAATCCCCATACCCGCACGCCGCAGCTCGACCGGCTGCACGACCAGAGCGCCCGCCTGACCCGTTACTGTTCCGGGCCACTCTGTTCCCCGGCCCGGGCCAGCCTGCTTACCGGCCGCTATCACCCCCGCACCCGAGTGCTGGACACCTATTGCGGCCGCTCGATGATCGATCCGGAGGAGGTCACTCTCGCCCGGTTGCTGGGGCCCCAGGGCTCCCGTTGCGGCGCGTTCGGCAAGTGGCACCTGGGCGACTGCTATCCGCTGCGGGCGATGGATCTGGGCTTTGACGAAACCCTGATGCACAACGCCGGCGGCATCGGCCAGCCCGGCGATCATTACGCCAACCATTTCCGCGAAGCCGAGTGCTATTTCGACCCCGTCCTCTTTCGCAACGGCGAGGCGGTCCAGACCCGCGGCTACTGCACCGACATCTTCACAGACGCGGCGCTCGAATTCATCCGCCGGCCGGCGGCCGAACCGTTCTTCGTCTATCTGGCCACCAATGCGCCGCACACCCCGCTCATCGTCGGCGACGAATGGGCCGATCCCTACCGCAAAATGGGCGTGAACGAGACTCACGCCCGGCTCTACGGCATGGTCGAGAACATCGACTACAACGTCGGCCGGCTGCTGGCGACGCTGGACGAACGGGGCCAGGCGGAGAATACGATCGTGGTCTACACCAGCGATCACGGTCCCTGCGGCAGCGCCCGCAATCCCGAAGCGCCCGCCGGCCGGCAGGACCGGTTCAACGCCGGCCTGCGGGGCATCAAGGGCTCGATGTACGAAGGCGGCATCCGCGTGCCCTGCTTCTGGCGCTGGCCCGGGCATTACTCGGCCGGCCGGGACGTCGACCGCGTGGCCCATGCCATCGACGTCTTCCCCACTCTGGCCGCCGCCGCCCAAGCGCCCCTGCCGGAGACGATCATCGACGGCGCGGACCTAACCCCGCTGCTGACCGGTCAGACTCCGGCCGAAGCCTGGCCGGCGCGGTCGATCTTCATGCAGTGGCATCGCGGCGACGTGCCCGTACGGCACCGCAATTACGCGGTGATCGAACAGGACTGCAAGCTGGTGCGGCCGCACGAGACCAACGCCGACGAACTGTACGACCTGGCGGCCGATCCGGCCGAGAGTCGCGACCTGGCTTCCGAGCGGCCCGAAACCGTGGCGCGATTGCGCGCGGCCTATGAGACCTGGCTGGACGACCTGGGCGCCACTCGCGGGCCGGGCACCTTTGATCAACCGCTGATCCACATCGGCAATCCGCGCGAACCGGTGACCATGCTCAATCAGAATGATTGGCGGGTGATCGGTCCCGAGGGCTGGCGGACCGACGATATCCGGGGTTACTGGGACGTGCAGGTGGAGTCGGCGGGAGAGTATGAGGTCACGTTGCGGTTCCGGCAGGACATCGAGTCGGGCCGGGCGGTGGTGCTCTGCGGCGAAACGCGGGGCGAACTCGCGGCCGCCGCCGGTGAATGGCTCTGCCGCTGGCCGGCACTGAATCTGGCGGCCGGCCGGCAGCGGGTCGAGGCTTGGCGCGAACTCGACAGTCCGTTGCCGACCGCTTTCCGGGGGCGGTACGTTCCGGCGTTGTGGGTGGAACTGAAGCGTTTGGCGGAGTAAGCGACCGCTCTGGGGGATCTTTTTTTGCAAAAAAAAGATCCCCCAGCCCCCTCAAAAAAACGCGCGCCATTTTTTTGCGCAAACGTTGAGGAGCATTGCCGGATGTAGCCTACGGTTGCGAATGACGTCGAATTTGCCCATCTGAACGTTCGAAAGGGCGAAGCCGGGTGAGAGTTTTTTGGAGGGGACCGGGAACCTTTTTTGCAAAAAAAGGTTCCCCGGAATCGGTCTCATTCAATACGAATTGATATTGGCAGAAGAGTCTTGCGGGGAAACGGAGTGAAACTCGGTTGCCCCGGCATTTTGGCGGCCGGGCCTGCCCGTCAGCGGGCCGCGGGCGCCTGGCCGTCGGCCTCGACCGGCGGCGTCGGCGGCTGGGCCGGCGGGAGCAGGGCCTGTCGCTCGCGGTGGGCGCGACGTTCGATCTCGGGCGCCAGTTTGTCGGGCGCGACGCCGCGCAGGCTGGCGGCCTTTTCCAGCGAGCGCTGGAACTCTTCGTTCCGATTCTGCAAGCGGCAGACGATGGCCCGCTCGACCCAGGTCTGGTAGCGGTCGGGTTTGATGGTCAGGCTCTGGTCAAAATCGGCCAGCGCTCCGTCCAGGTTGCCGCGCTGACGGCGGACCACGCCGCGGGAAAAATAAGCCGAATAATAGCGCGGCGAAAGCTCGATCGCGCGGGTGAAGCACTCCTCCGCTTCGGGCAGACGGTTCTGCTTCATCTCCGCCGTGCCCTGCTTATAGAGGTTGAACGCCTGAGCGTTCTGGTCATGATTGGAGCGCGCCGTAGCGGTCGGCTTGGGCGGGGCGGACGGGCGGCTTTCGGGAGCCGCCGGTGGCGGGGGAGGAGTCTGGTGCGATTCGACCGGCCGGATCGGCGCGGGCTCGTCGCCTTGGAACCAGCCGGTGCGTAGGCCGATTTTGACGACGTAATAGGCGATGATAAACAGCGCCGGCAACACGGTCATGACCAAACGTTTCAGGCTTTGCAGCGTTTGACCGGGGGCGCCGGGGCCGGAAGTGAATGCCCGTTCGGCTTCCGATTCTCCGTCCGGCCGGGCGGTGGGCAGGGGCGAATGGTGTGAGGGGGGCGAGAGGCGTTGGGCCGCTCCGGGCAGCTCCGCGCCGCATTGCGGACAGAGAGGCCAGCGTGGGTTAGCGATCTCGGCCCGGCAGTGCGGACAGCGGACCGAAGAGGTGTGGGAATCGTGGTTCATGAGCGCTCCCGTTCAGATGCGCAGGTGTTCGCAGCCTTCCTCCCCGACGGGGTCAATTTTGCCCGGCTTTTCGGGCTCTGCAACCCTTAATTTGACCAAACTTTCCGGCGCGTCGGTTTCGGGAAACCGGCGGGCCTGGCGGCGCAGGGCCGCCGGCGTGAATCCGGTCAGCTTGCGAAAGGCGTTGCAGAAATAGGGGTAATCCCGAAAACCGGTCTGGCGGGCGATCTGCTTGGCCGGCAGCTCGGTCCCGGCCAAAAGCTCGCGCGCACGCAGTACGCGCAACCTTTGCAGGTAAGCGTAGGGCGGCTGGCCGAAGGCCTCCTTGAACCGGCGGGCGAAGTGGTATTTGGAGATGCCGGCCCGGACCGCCAATTCCTCCACCCCCAGTCGCGGATCGGCATATTCGGTTTCGAGCGTGCGCTTGGCGCGCAAAAGTTCGGGCGCGGCCGTCGCCTCGGCCGTCGGCCGGCGGGAGAGTTCCATCAGGAACCGATAAGCCTGCTGCGAAGCGCGCCATTCGTCGGGCCGCTCGCCCAGCACGGCCGAGGCGTACAGATCCTGCAAGGCCGCCACCGCCCCGCTGTCCGGCGCGAGGGAGAAGACGTAGCCGTTCTCCTTGATCAGCCGTCGGGTGTGATAGAAACCGATCTGCCCGGAGAAGATGAGGTAGACGAATTCCCATTCCGTGCCCGGCTCCAGCCAGTATTCGGTGGGCGAGGGGAAGGGGGCCAGAAAGCCCTGGCCGGGGCGGAGAACGAAGGTCCGATCCGCGGCCAGATCGCGAAAACGCCCCTCGCCGTCGAGGGTGTACTGGAACAGGCAGACCTGATCGCGGCGGCGGTTGTCCCAGCGGTATTTAGCCGGGTCGGTTTCGCGGGCCAGGCCGGCGCTGCGCGGGTCGCAGCGGAATTCCGGATGCGACTGGAGCGGAGCGAAGCCGACGTGACGGTGGGGCAACCGGCGAAAGTCTTCCAGCAAGATATTACAATCCTCAAGCAATAAACCCGTCTTGCCCCGATAAAATCAGGGCGTATTTAATTATATATGGTTGGCAAGAATATTCAATAATCACGATGACTGGAGATGGGCATGACCATCAAGGTGGCGGTGATCGGCGCGGGCAGCATTGGTTTCACCCGGGTTCTGATGCGGGACATCCTGTCCGTGCCGGAATTGCAGGACACGGTGTTTTCCTTTCACGACATCAATAAAAACAATCTCGAGATGATGGTCAAGCTGGCCCGCAAAGACATCGAGGGCAACCGGCTGCCGGCCAAGGTCGTCGCCAGCCTCAACCGGCGCGAGGCCCTCAAACAGGCCGATTACGTCATCAATGTCACCCGCATCGGCGGCCTGGAGGCCTTCAAGACCGATATCGACATCCCCCTGAAATACGGCGTGGACCAGTGCGTGGGCGACACCCTCTGCGCCGGCGGCATCATGTACGGCCAGCGCAACATCGCCGCGATCCTCGATTTCTGCCGCGACATCCGCGAGGTGGCCAAACCCGGCGCGCTCTTCCTCAACTACGCCAACCCCAACGCCATGAACACCTGGGCGGCCAACAAGTACGGGCAAGTCGACACGGTCGGCCTCTGCCACGGGGTTGGCGGCGGCCACCGGCAGCTCGTCGAGGTCATCAAGCTCTTGGTCAACGGCGACAAGCAGCCGGACGCCAAGGGCTATGTGCCGATCGAACTCAAGGACGTGGACATCGTCTGCGCCGGCATCAACCATCAGACCTGGTACGTCCGCGTGCAGTACGCGGGGCAGGACTGGACCGGCCGGCTGCTGGAAGGTTTTGAGCGCCACCCGGTCTATTCCAAGACCGAGAAGGTGCGCATCGACATGCTGCGGCGCTTCGGCTATTACTCGACCGAGAGCAACGGCCACCTGTCGGAATATGTGCCCTGGTATCGTAAGCGGTCGGGCGAGATCCGCCGCTGGATCGACCTCTCCTCCTGGATCAACGGCGAGACCGGCGGTTATCTGCGGGTCTGCACCGAGGGGCGCAACTGGTTCGAAACCGATTTCCCCAAATGGCTGGCCGAGCCTCCGGCCGAGATCAAGCCCGAAAAACGCTCCCACGAACACGGCAGCTATATTATCGAGAGCCTGCAAACCGGCCGCATCTATCGCGGGCATTTCAACCGGATCAACCACGGCGTGATCACCAATCTGCCGGCCGACGCGATCATCGAAGCCCCCGGTTACGTGGACCGTAACGGCATCTCCATGCCCGTGATCGGTGACCTGCCCCTGGGTTGCGCAGCGGTCTGCAACGTCTCGATCAATGTGCAGCGGCTGGCGGTGGAAGCGGCGGTAAGGGGCGACGTGGACCTGCTCAAGCAGGCGATGCTGCTGGACCCGCTGGTCGGCGCGAGCCTCAATCCGCCCGAGATCGCGCAGATGACCGACGCCATGCTGGTGGCCCAGGCCCAGTGGCTGCCGCAGTACGCCGCCGCGATCCCGGCGGCCAAGAAGCGGCTGGCGGCCGAAACGTCCCTGGCCAAGAAGTCGACCAAGGGCGCGGCTCGGCTCAAGGTGCGCGGCGTCGGCGAACTGCGCAAGAACCGGCAGGAACGCTTGCGCTTGCAGGCCTCCGACAAGGCCGCCGCCGAACGCGAGGCCGCGCTCAAGAAAAGAAAAAGTGCGTAGTAGGATTTGAGAGATAACCGAAACCGGGGAGAACTTTTTTTATAAAAAAAGTTCTCCCCGGACCCCGCCCAAAAAAATTTAATCAGCTTCGTTTCGTAGGGCCTCAGGTGGCGCGAGAGCGGAGTAATGCGCTTACGGCTGGGCTGGAGCTGCCGTTCCCGGCAATTCGGTTTTGCCGGATGACGCGGCGGTTTCAAGGGCGCGCCGTTTTTTGAGAATTTTGAGGCTCTCCTCATTATCGGAAGAGGGCCAAAGGTCGTATGCCTTTTGATAACTCTCTTCCGCCTTGCCCAGATCGCCTTTGATGACATATAGTGAGCCCAGATATCTGTATACCTTGGGCGAGTTGGGCATCTGGCGGGCTTTTTCCTCCGTCAGCTTGATGGCTTGGCCGTATTGGCCCAATTCGAAGGCCTGGTCGATTTCCTTCCAGTTGATCGGTTCCTGTTGGGTTGGTGGGGGGGACGGATTGGTTTGGGGTTTAGCGCCCAGAAGCGTGTCGATTTTAACGAGCGAGCTGAGGGGCAAAATCAAAATGACTGCGGTCAGGAACCAGGCAAACCGGCGGTACATCCGGTTCTGAGCGTTCAGGGCGGTGGCGAGCGATTTGACTTCGGCAACCAACTGGGTTTTAAATTCTTCGTCGGTCATGCTTTGAGCCTTTGACTGAATTTTATGGTTGCATAGCGCTTTAATGCGCGCGATTTAATGCTTGGCGATATATATGCATCAACCGTTGCGCGTGTTCCGACCAGGAAATGTTTTCGGCCAGGAAGCGCTCCCGGGCGTTTGTCCCCAGAGCCTGGCGGCGGGCGGGATCGGCCAGCAACTCGCGCAGGGCCGCGGCCAGGGCCTGGACGTCGCCCGGAGGATAGCTCAAACCCTGGCCGGCGGCGAAGACTTCCGCCACGCCCGGCGCGGCGGCGGCGACGACCGGGCAACCGGCGGCCAAAGCCTCCAGCAGTGCGTTTGGCCGGCCCTCCCGGTGACTGGGCAGAACGAAGATGTCGGCTGCGGCTAGGTAATCCGGAATCGCTTCGGGCGGAAGCCGCCCGGCAAACTCAACTCGGCTGGACAATCCCAACTCGGCCACCTGCCGTTCCAGTCTGGCCTGTTCCTCACCCTCTCCCACCAAGACCAGCCGGGCCGCCGGAAAGCCATTGCTGACCGGCGCAAAGCCGGCCAGCAGTTCGGCCTGATTCTTGACCGCGGCCAGTCGGCCGACCGTCAGGATATAGAGTTGGTCCGGACTCCAGCCCAGCCTGGCTCTGGCCGCAGCGCGGCCGGGCAGTTGGGCGTAGGCCTCGAGGGGAAAACCGTTGGGCAGTTCGAGCAACCGGTCCGAGGGCGCGGCCAATTCTTGAGCGCGCCGAATCAGCGCCGGGCCGTTGGCGATGAACCACGCTCCGCGCGCGGCCAAACTGGTCATCAAGCGGCCGGGTAACCAGGCGCCGGCCAGGTCCGAGCCGCGCAAGCTGACGCAGAGCGGTTTGCCGGCCCGGTCGGCGCCGGCTGCCGCCAGCCAGCCGACCGGCAGCCAATGGGCATGTAC
>CAYMGG010000149.1:4204-13921 GCA_964389915.1 uncultured Planctomycetaceae bacterium | reverse complement strand
CCAGGCAATTTGCTTCATAGGACTCAGCAAAACCCGGCAGCCGGTAAAGCCCCGGCCCGATCCGCAGCCAGTTTCCGGTCTGAACATGATAGGTATGCTGGGCGCTGTTATAGCCGACCGCTTGGGCTTGTTTGGCGGTGAAGTATCCAATCTGTTTATTGGCTAGAGCAAGCAGCTCGTCTTTTTTTTCGACTGTCTTGCCCATATATTTTCCTCGCCTTTAAGGAAAATATACGCCCCTTTTCAGCCTCATCCATGAGTTTCAAAAGGTTTTTGCATCTAAAAGCCGGCTTTTTGCGCTTTTTTTAAGGGTTTTTGCACAGCCCCTAATCGCCCCTACTCTGCTCTCCCCCACGGACTGCGGCCGGAGCGCCATTTCCCTCCACCGTCTCGGGGTGCCCCCCATTTAGCAAAGGTAACTGCTGTTTGAACTGGATCAACTTTGCAGACATATAAGCTTCTGCTAAGCGGGAGGATCAGCATATGACCAGCCAGGTGGCGCAAAAGATGGTGAGGAGCGGGAGCATTCAGTTGAAGCGGTGACGGGCGCTGGCGATTGATCTTTGCAGATTCTGCCGGGCAGGAACTTCGTATTTCTGGCGGCATTCGGACGTAATGAAAATGTGCTTCCGGGCCAGCAGGGCCGCGAGGAACTCGGCCCGTTTGGGCCAGAACTCGGAGTCGCTCAACCAGGAATATTCCGCCCGCACTCCGGCCTCGTAGCGATCAAATACTTCCGCCGCCTGTCCGAGAATGGCCAGATCCACGTCGATAATGATGGCTTCGTCGTCTGTTGTCGCCGGTCGGTCATGTCGGGTAGCCAGGATCAGCGACTCGACTCGGGAACGAATATCGCCCCCGATCCGCATGTCCACCAAAGCGGCCAGGGCCAGAGCCGCGCTGCGCGCTTCGTTGTCCTTGGCCCGCGGGTCGTAAACGGCGTCGTGATACCAGAGCGCGAACTCGAGCGCTTCCGGATGGACGGCGAGGCGGTGGAGTGCGTCGGCTTCACGCAAACAGCTGGCGACATGCGCGAGGTTGTGATAGACACGCTCCGGCGCTTGATAGCCGCCGACCAGTTCCCGATAGGCGGCCTCAATTCCCGACTCTGCCCCCAACTGCCGGCAGAGGGCCGACCAGCGAGCCAGATCAGCGCCGGGCGTGCTGGGCGAGCAGGAGTTCATAGACGGCCTCGGGGACATAGCGCTTAACTTCTTCCTGCCAGCCTTGCGGGCCGATCAGGCCTTTCACCAGACTGGAACTGACCTCCGCGATGCCGCGCGGCGGCATGAGGAAGACGGTCGTGATCTCGGGCTGAAGGTCGTCGTTGATATGGCGCATGCCACGCTCGAACTCATAATCGCGCGCGTCGCGAATGCCGCGCAGAATGTAGCGGGCGCCCAGGGACCGGGCGTAATTGACCAGGAACTGGCCCTTGAAGCTGGTCACGGACACGCCCGCGACCCCGCGGACCGAATCGCGCAGTACCCGCAGGCGGTCTTCCTGCGAAAAAGAATACCGCTTGTCGGGATTCTCCCCGATGGCGATGACCAGCTCGTCGAAGAGGCGGGCCCCCTCCTGCACCATCCAGAGATGACCGTTGGTGATCGGATCGAAGCTCCCGGCATATACCGCCTTGCGCATGGGGCGACCTCCTCGAGAATAAATCACGGCTTGCGGCGCGGACAACCGTCCGGCCCGCTATTCGCCGGCGGCTTGCGGCCGGGCGGCCAGATAATAAAGCACGGGCACTGCCATGCGGCTGAGCAGCAGGCTGGCGACCTCCCCGGCCATGAGCGAAAGGGCCAGCCCCTGGAAGATCGGATCGAACAGAATGACCGACGCGCCCACAATGACCGCGGCCGCAGTCAGCAGCATGGGCCGAAACCGAACCGCCCCGGCGTCCACCACCGCCTCCGCCAGCGCCAACCCTTCGCGCCGGCGCAGCTCGATGAAATCCACCAGAATGATCGAATTGCGCACCACGATGCCGGCGCCGGCGATGAACCCGATCATGGAGGTGGCCGAGAAGAACGAGCCTAAGGCCCAGTGAGCCGGCAGAATCCCGACCAGGGAAAACGGAATCGCGGCCATGATCAGGAAAGGCGTTTTGAACGATTCAAACCAGCCCACGATCAACACGTAGATCAGGATCAGCACCGCCGCAAAGGCCAGGCCCAGGTCGCGGAAGACCTCGTAGGTGACCTGCATTTCGCCGTCCCATTTCAGGCCGTAGCGCTGGTCCTGATCGGGCGTGCGCGTAAGGTAAAGGTCAAAGCCCGGATCGCCCCCGGCATTGGCCTGCAGCTGGGCGATTTTGGCCCGCATAGCCAGCAGCGCATACGCGGGGCTTTCGGCCGCGCCGGCCACGTCGCCGGTCACATAGGTCACGGGCTTCAGATTTTTATGGTATATGCTCGTGTCGGCCGTCAGCCGGCGCACCCGCGCCAGTTCCCCCAGGGGCACCAATTCCCCGGCGGGGGTCCGGATCGGCAGGAACTGCAAGCTGGCCAGGTCGGCCCGCTGCGCCAGCGGCAGCCGGACCAGCAGTTCGACGTCCTCGCGCTCGCGCGGATCGTGCACGATCCCCACCTGCGCCCCGGCCAGGGCCGTTTGCAGGTTGCGCGAAATCGTCTGCGTGTCCACCCCCAGCAGAGCCGCCTTCTCCCGGTCGATCTCGAACCGATACTTCTCCTGCGGCCGCTCTAGATAGGTATAAACGTCCACCACGCCCGGCGTCTGACGGAAGACGCCCTCCACCTGCCGGGCCAGCTCGTTGCGCCGCCGGTCGTCCGGACCGTAGACCTCGGCCACCAGGGTCTGCAACACCGGCGGGCCGGGCGGCACCTCGGCGACCTTGATCTGCGCGCCGTATTTATCGGCAATCGGCGTGAGCAAGAGCCGGAGGGCCTTGGCGATCGCATGGCTCTGGCGCGTCCGCTCGTCCTTGGGCAGCAGATTGACCTGCAGGTCCGCGACATTCGCCCCGCGCCGCAAGTAGTAATGTCGGACCAGGCCGTTGAAATTGTAGGGCGAGGCCGTGCCCGCGTAGAGCTGGACGTCCTGGACCTCGGGCACGGTGGCCGCCACATCGGCCAACTCGCGGGCCACGGCGGCGGTCCGCTCGAGCGAAGTGCCCTCGGGCAGATCGATGATCACCTGAAACTCGCTCTTGTTGTCGAAGGGCAGCATCTTCACCTTGACCAAACCTAGCGGCACCGTGGCCAGCGCCGCCAGGAGCAGCAGCCCGGTGAACAGCAGAAAACCGTAGCTGTGCCGGCGCGACCGCAGCAGCCAGCCCATGAAGCGGCGGTAGAGCCGCGTGGTCCGGGACTCCCGTTCGCCGGAGCCGCCCTCCGCCTCGGCCCGGCCGAAAAGCAGGCGCGCGGCGACCCAGGGGGTGACGATAAAGGCCACCAGCATCGAGCAGAGCATGGCCGCCGAGGCCCCGACCGGGATCGGTCGCATGTAGGGGCCCATCAGGCCGCGAACGAAGGCCATCGGCAGAATGGCGGCGATCACGGTCAGGGTGGCGAGAATCAGCGGGCTCTGCACTTCGCTGACCGCCTCGATCGCCACCCGCGCGGCCGGCCGGCCGCGGTTGACCGCCAGGCGCAGATGCCGGGTGATGTTCTCGACATCGACGATCGGATCGTCCACCAGGATGCCGATCGAGAAGATCAGGGCGAAGAGGGTGATCCGGTTGAGCGTGAAGCCGAAAAAATAAAAGCCGGCCAGGGTCAGGGCCAGGGTGACGGGAATCGCCACCGCCACCACGCCGGCTTCGCGCCAGCCCAGCGCCAGCGCCAGCAGGGCGGCCACCGACAAAACGGCCAGGGCCATGTGCCACAACAGTTCGTTGGCCTTTTCGCTGGCTGTCCGGCCGTAATTGCGGGTCGGGGTGACTTGCAGGTCGGCCGGGAGGAGGATCCCCCGCACGGACTGCACCCGCGCCAACACCCGGTCGCCGATCTCGCTGGCGCTCTGCCCCTGCCGTTTGGCCACGGCGATCGTGACGCAGGGATGGAAGGCCGCGTCTCCTCCTCCGGCCGGGCCGGAGCGGTAGTAGGCGTATTGATCCGGTTCGTCCGCGCCATCGGTGACGGTCGCCACGTCGCCGACATGCACTGGCCGGCCGGCATGCAGCCCGACCACCACGTTGCGGACGGCGGCGGCGTCCGACAGCCAAGCGCCGGTTTCGACCAGGATCTCCCGATCTCCCGCCGGCAGGTTCCCGGCCGGGAGCGGCTGGTTAGCGCCCTGCAGCGCTTGGGTCACGTCGAGCAGCGAAAAGCCGCGGGCCGCCAGCGCCACCCGGTCGGGGATCACCCGCACCCGGCGCGGATACCCGCCGATAAGCGTGGTTTCGCTGAGGCCTTCGACTTGCTTGAGCGTATCGTCCAGTTGGGCGGCGAACCGGCGTAATTGGGCGTGATCATAGCGTCCGCCCCACAGCGTCAGGGCCAGGATCGGCACATCGTCGATACTGCGTACTTTGATGAGCGGCAGGGAGACGCCGGCCGGAATGCGGTCGAAGTTGGCCGCGAGCTTGGCGTTCAGCTTGACGACGGCCTCGCCGGCCGGATGCCCCACCTCGAAACGCACGATCACCAGCGAGCGCCCCTCGCTCGAGGTGGAATAGACGTACTCGACGCCCGGAATCTCCCAGAGCAGCTTCTCCAGCGGCCGGGTCACGCGCTGCTCGACCTCGCGCGCCGAGGCGGCCGGCATCTCGACCAGCACGTCGATCATCGGCACCACGATCTGCGGCTCTTCCTCGCGCGGCAACATACCCACGGCCGCCGCGCCCAACAGCAGCGCCGCCACGATGACCAGCGGCGTGAGCCGCGAGTCGATGAACCGCGCCACGATCCGCCCGATCAGGCCGCCGGGAGCGGGCTGGCTCATGGTTTGGCCTCCGCGACCGGCCGGTCGGCCCCTTCGGCCGGCTTGATCCGCACCGCCTCGCCGTCGCGCAGACCGGCCGGAGGCTGCGGGACGATCGTCTCGCCAACCTGGAGGCCGGCCAGGATCTCGACCAGACCGGCGGTTTCCGTCCCTAGGCGCACGGCCCGCAATTGCGCCCGGTGGTCCTGCACGACCCAGACGAAATCCAGCTGTCCGCGAGTGATCACCGCGCTGCGGGGGACGGCCAGAAGCTGCCGGACCAGGCAGGGAAAGCGCAGGCGGCCGAACATGCCCGGCCGTAGGTCCGGGTGGGGGCGAAGATCCGCCCGCACCAGAAAAGCCCGGCTCTGCGGGTCGACCGCAGGGACAATCTCCGTCAACTGCACCGGCAGGTCGAGGCCGGCGGCGTCGACCACCGCCCGGGCCGGGTCCCCGACCCGAAAGCGGCTGGCGCAGCTCTCCGACACCGCCGCCTCCAGGCGCAATTGCTCACTGTTCTGCAAGGTCAGGAGCGTCCGGCCCGGCGCGGCCAGGTCGCCGACCTCGACCGCCTTGTCGACGATCACCCCGGCAAAGGGGGCGCGGATCTCGGCGAAACCGAGATTGGCCCGGGCCTCGCCGACCTGCTGCTCGGCCGCCTGGACCGCGGCGGCGGCGTTCTTCGCCTGAGCTTCGGCGTCGTCCAGCTGCTGGGGCGTGGCGACCTTCTCGGCCGCCAGGCTCTGCAACCGCTGCAAGTTTTTCTGCGTCTCGTCGCGCCGGGCGACGGCCCCGGCCAGCGCGGCCTGGGCCTGACTGAGGCGGGCCTGTAGGTCGGCGTCGAAAAGGCGCAGGAGCACCTCCCCGGCCTTGACCGACTGCCCGGGGTGCACGGCAATGGCCTGCACGTGCGCCACGACCCGGGCGGTCAACTGGGCGGTTTCGCGCGACTGGACGCTGCCGGCGAAATCGTTGAACGTCTGCGCCGCGGAGAGCCCGAGGGCGGCAACCTCGACCGTGAGCGGATTTTCCGGCGCACTTTCCACATGTGCAAGTTCCGGCCGCGGGTGGCCGGGACGCCAAATCAGCACCAGAATCAACCACAAGCTAAGCCCTATGGGCCAACCGATATGGACTTTGGCCGGCATCTTCATGCTCCTTTGATATATGGACTGCCCGCCCGACTTCGAGTTGAACGGCCAGGCTTAATCGTGGTAGATACCACCCTTACGAAAGGAGTGCAATCAAATAACCCGGCTCCAGCCGGGATAAACTTGACAAAAGCCGGATTTTGGTGTATCTGTTATAACATAAACTATCCGAGGATTCCTTCATGCCGTTCCATTCGTTTATCAGCCCCGAGTTTGAAAGCCGTCGCCCCGGCCCCAATGCCAGGTTTACGTTGGTGGAGTTGTTGGTGGTGATCGCCATCATCTCCGTCTTGGCCGGCATGCTGCTGCCCACCTTGCAGCAAGCTCTGGATTCGGCCCACAAAATATCCTGCGCCAACAACCTGAAAAGCCTCGGGGCCGTGGTCTTGCTCTACACCGACGATTCCGAAAGTTGGTTTCCCCCGGACGTGACCGCCGCGCTGAAGAATATCTTTTGGATGAACTCCCTGGCCCCTTACCTCGGCGATCCCAAGCTGCTGGTCTGTCCGACCAAGCCCCAGAGCATCGTGAAAGGTACGAACTACGCCTATCCCATGTTTCTGGGGCGGATGGAATGGGTGGCGAGCATCAGCCAAGGCTTTGATGATGAAAAGCTCAACTCGGTGACTCAGCCCACGCAAGCGGCTCTACTGGTCGACGGGGCGGGGACGGATTTCGACACGTCCATCACCGCCGACATCGTCTGGCGCTTCTCGTACATTCACGACAGCAGCGTGGATTTCAATCGTCCGCGCCCCGCCTGCCTCTCCTACCGGCATACCAACCGGCTCAATGTCCAGTTCGTGGACGGCCACGTCGCCGATACGCCGATCCATTGGGATTTTCCGCGCTACACCTATATGTGGACCTACTGACGGTTTGACCTTGGCTCGAACCGACCCGCCCGACTGGAGAAAGGACCCCGGAAATGCCTACCCGCCGCTCGTCATCAGTCACCCGCCAAATTATCGGCTGCGCCGTCCTGGGCGGCGCCGCGCTTCTCCTGGGCTCGCCCGCCCGCGGGGCCGATCCGGCCGCCCCGACTTCGGCGACGGCCGAAAACCTTTTCGGAAGCTATAAAATTCCCTATCAGCAGCTGATTCAACCGGCGGCCGACAAAAATGAATATGGCGAAGTCGACTTCTGGAAGGACGACCGGCTGAATTTGCCGCGCCCCGCCGAGTGTCGGAATCTGCTGGCCAATCCTTCGTTCGAGGCCGGCCTGCGCTATTACACCTTTCCCTGCGACATCGGCACCTATGTCCCCGGCTACGAAAACAAATACACCGTCGACCCGCAAGCCGGAAAGTTCGGCGCCGCGGCGCTGAAAATCGCGGCTCTCTGCCCGGCGGGGGCTTTCGACTGCCTTCAATCCTTCGCCTATCCGGTGAAGAAGGGGCAGACCTATGCCTTCAGCCTTTACGCCAAATCCGACGTCCCGGGACTGGCCCTGCGCCTGTCGTTTCATTCGGACAATGCGTTTGCGCCCGAGAAGCGCCCGACCGTCAGCGGCCCGCTGCAATTCGCTCCGGGTCAGGATTGGCAGCGATATGCGGTGAGTTTCAAGGCCAACTCCACCGGGTGGGCGTTTTACTGCAAAATCCTGCCGCCCCCCGCCGGCACGACCGGATGTATCTGGGTGGACGGGATTCAGTTGGAGGAAGGCCCGCAGCCGACGGAATTTGTCGAAAAGCCGGTCTGCGCCTTTCTCCAGACCGCCGCGCCCGGCAATTTCCTGCGCCCCGGGCAACCGGTCGATTCCTCCCTCCGGATCACCACCAACCGCCCGACGACCGCCGGCCAGGTCAAAGTGACGGTCCGCGATTTTTTCTATCAGGAGACGGACCTGGGGAGCCACGAATTCGTGACTGACGCGCGCGGGGCGGCCAGCCTCCCCCTGCCACTGGACGATTACCTGAAAAATCGGCAAGGGGTGTTCGTGCTGCGGGCCGAAACCACGCTGGCCGGCCAGGCCCCGCATGCGGACTATTCGCGTTTCTCCCTGATGACGCCCCTTTCGGGCCAACACCGTAACAGAGGCATGTTCAGCTATCACCAGCTGATCATTCCCAACTTCGAGCCGGGCCTGGCCCGTTGGCGGGATATCGGCCTGGGGTCGACCAATTACGCTTTTTACAATTTCCACAACCGGCTATTGTTCGAAAAGCTCGCGCAGTACGGCATCGAAATGACCTGCGCGGAGATGCGCCAGCATTGGGACGATTCCCTGAAATCGCTGGGCCTGCCCAGCGGCACCGGCAACACCATCTCCATCCAACCCGACGGCCCGGCGGGCGAAAAAGGCACGGAAACCATTCTGGCCCAGGGCATGCGCCTGTGGGACAAGATCACGCCTTTGCGCGCGCAGTTGATCGAAACCGCCGCTTACGAACGGGCCAAGTATTATTCCTGGTTCCACGCCTGGTCCTTCCACCAGGAGTGCGAAAACGGCGGGTATTTCAAAACCCTGGTCAATTCCGACTACGAGGAATGGGTCAAGATCCTGCTGGCCGTGGCCCGCGGCGTCAAACGGGCCGATCCGCGCAATGAAGCCTTCCTGGACGGCGGCGCGGCCACCCTGTCCAACGGCATCAACTACACCGGCCATTGTCTGGCCGCCTGCGAAAAAGTCGCCCCCGGATTCAAATTCGACCGCTTCGCCGTCCACGCCTACGGCCATCCCGAGAACGAGGATTTCGACCGTCTGATCGGCGAATTTCTGGCCGTGCTGGACAAATACGGTTACGCCGACGCCCCGGTCTATCTCAACGAAGGCGGCTACTTTTCACCCTACAGCATTATCGACTGGGGGCTGACCCCTTATCGCCCGTTGCTGATGGACCACTATCACCTCTGGGCGCCCAGCTACGACATGGGCTGGGGCGAGCGGGTCTCGGCGGCCCTGACGGTGCGCGCCTGGCTGCTGGGCCTCAAGCATCAGCCGCGGGTCAAGCAGTACAACATGTGGCGGCCGTTCATCTACCTGGACTGCGATCTGACCCCGATGGCCGCCCAGAAGGCCGACAACACCCTCGCCCGCCTGCTGGGCAACGCTTCGTTCAAGACCGAAATCGTCTTCGCGGCCCAGAGCCTGGCCTATGTCTTCGAGGACGACGAGAATTGCCCGGTGGCCGCGATCTGGGGATTCAACCCGGCCGTGGAAACCGGCGAGGCCGAACCGCCCCGGATGAAGCTGTCCACCGCCGGCCGGGAGTTTCAGATCCTCGACCTGATGGAAAACTCCCGCCGCTCGAGCGAGTTTGGCGCCGAATTCGAACTGCCGCTCTCGCCGTTTCCGCTCTTCCTCAAGGGCGCGCCGGGAACGCTGGCGGAAATGGTCGAACGGGTGAAGAATATCACCGTCGACCGTCCGACCAGAGCCCCGCTCGACCTCAATCTGCGCCTGGCCGGCCCCGATACGTTCAGCTTCAAAATCAAAAACCCGCTTTCACGGGATTACCGCGGTAATCTGCGGGTGCTCTCGGGACCAACCGAAATCTTGAACGAACCGCTCGCCCTTACCCATAATCAGACCGTGCTCTCCACGGTCAAACTGCCCCTCCCGGCCCTGGCCGACAAGATCAGCTCCAATCGGCTGGATTGGCAGCTGCAATCGGCCGATGCCCCGGAAATATCCGGCCAGATGTTGCTGGAAGCCTTTACGGTCCGTAAACTCGCC
>CAYMGG010000149.1:0-4194 GCA_964389915.1 uncultured Planctomycetaceae bacterium | reverse complement strand
GCCCGGCCGCTCAGCCTGAAAGGCGACCCGAACGAATGGGCCGACCTGCCCGCCATTCCGATCCGGAATGTCAAAAAACTCGGCGCCTGGCGTCAACAGGATGCCGCCGCGCAGGCCCAGGACTTCGCCGCGCAGTTCAAGGCCGCCTGGGACGAGTCCGGCCTATATCTGCGGGTCGACGTTACGGACGACAAATTAATCTACGGTGAATACGACAAGCAGAGCCGCAACGACTGCCTGGTGGTCTACCTCGACACGCTGGGCGACGGCAAGGACCGGACCAACTTGCGCGTCGACGGGGATGATTATTACTACGCCTTCACGCCGCGGGAGTCGTCGACCCAGGCGTACGTCTACTGCCAGGAGGCGGCCAACCAGCAATTGGGCGCCGGCATCGACGCCATCAAGGCCAACACCAGCGTCCCCCAGATCCGGACTTTTTTCCATAAGACCGCCACCGGCTACAGCTATGAAATCGCCTTCCCCCAGCTGACGCTCCAGCCGATCGAGTTGCGCCCCGGCTACGTCTTCGGCCTGGGCCTTTACGTGGTCGACAAGGACGAGCCCGGCCAGAATCCGAAAGCCGCCCTCAGCCTCTCCTCGCCGCCCGGGTCGTCTTGCTGGCGTCAGGCCAACCTGTGGCCGCAGGTGGTGTTGGAGTGACAGCTCCACACTGACGTGGTACGCTCCCGGCCAGAAGCCGTTTGGGGGGACCGCATAACCAGGCCTGGCGCAAGGCCGGCCGGCGTCGAGTTCAACCGCAATCCCGATTGCTGCGTCGCCGGGTTGCTCGGGGCGGCCAGGGCCGCGGCCTCTTTGGCGTCGATCAGAAACGCCCCCGGAACGCTTTGGGAGCATCGGCCGAGGCGCTGCTCAATACCGCCCCTCAACGGTTCGCCCCCGGCCGGCGGCTGCCGCCGGCCGTCAGGCCTCTCCCCGCAGCCATTTGAGGTCAAACCGGGCCAGGGCCACCGTCGAGTTGCAATGGGCCGTGACATGGTTGACGCCGCCGTATTCGTAGACGCAGAGCCCCGTGCCGTCGGCCAGCACCGCCAGATCGCTGTAGCCGGCGTAGACGTCGGGGTCCCGGGTGAGCCGCCTGGCCACCGGCCAGGTCTGGCCCTCATCCGAACTGACCCGCAGGGTCAGCAGCTCCCGGCGGTAATGCCCCCAGGCGGAGTTGTGGTGGAACGGCTCGAGCACGCCGACGCCGCAATAGATCAGCCGCCCCGGCCCGGCTTCCCCGGGCAGCCGGTGGCGGATGGTGCTCCCGTGGCATTGCGGGTCCACCAGATCGGCGGCGTACCGCGGCTCGCTCCAGTCGTAGACGCCGTCGGGACTGCGGGAAAAAGCGCGCCGCCGGCCGTCGCCGCCGTTGCGCAGGTTGAGCAGCACGCTGCCGTCGGCCAGTTGCACGGCCTGCGCTTCGTTGCAATCGGTGATGGTATCCGGGATCAAGCCCCCAGCCCGCCAGGTCCGGCCGTGGTCATCGCTGTAGAGCACGCCCGAACGATTGGGCACGTGCATATGCGGCGGCACCTTGGCCAGCCAGGCCGAAACCACCAGCCGGCCGTTGGCCAGTTGCAGCCCGTGCCCGATCCCCGCCGCCCGCGCCCCGATGAAGTGGGCCACCCGCCAGGCGTCGTAGACGGCGGTAATGTCTCTCGGCTTCGACCAGCTCCGCCCGTCGTCGTCGCTGCGGATGTAGAAAGTGCGTTCGTAGTTATGCGAGAACAGGGCATGGACGCACTTCTCATCGCGGTCGGCGATAAAGCAGAGATTGTGCAGCGGACCGCCGCCGTACTCCTCGGCCGCGACCAGGACCGTGGCCGGCTCCCAGCTTCGCCCGCCGTCGGTGCTGTGCCGCAGCCGCAGATCATTGGCCGTCCAGTCCGTGTTCTCCCCCGGGCGGCGGGATTCGACGGACACGATGAGTCCACCGTTGGGCGCGAGGACCAGGCCCGGGATGCGGTGCGTCACGTACGGTCCTTCCGGGGCGGTAAAAAGCGTGATCGGTTCGATCATTTTTGGGCTCCAGAGCTCAGATATTGGTGTCGACGATCCGGCTCCCGGCGGCGTCGCCCAGGGCCAGGCGCAACTGCGCGAATTCGCGTTGCATGTAGTGCTTGAAAGCCAGCAGGTCGGCCTGATGGAGAATCAGATTAGCGCCCAGCTCCGCCCAGCGGCGAGTCTGGTCCAGCCCGTTCGGGTAGATCACATGGATGCCGGCCGAGAGGCCGTGCGCCTTGGCCGCCAGCACGATCCGATCCACGGCTTCGACGAAGCACGGGGCCGTCCACTCCTCCGGCACGCCGAGACTGACGGAGAGATCGTGCGGCCCCACCAGCACCCCGTCGAGGCCGGGCACAGAGAGCAGCGCGTCGAGGTTTTGCAGGGCCGGGACGCTTTCGATATTGATGATAAGCGAGATTTCCCGATTTTTCTCCGCCAGATAGGCCAGCGTGCGCGGCTCCCCGGCCTCTCCCGCCAGCATAGCCTCCAGGAGTTGGCCCTTGAGCGGCTTGTATTTGACGGCGCCGACCAGCGCCTTGACCTCGGCCATGGTTTCGACGTACGGGGCGATGATGCCCTGCGCGCCTCCGTCCAGCGCCTGGCAGGCCTCGTACGGATCGGGACTGGGGATGCGCACGACCGGGGCGATGCCGGCCTGGGCGTAGGCCTGACACATCCACGCCAATTGCGCCCGGTCGAGGGCGACGTGCTCCGTATCAATGAAGATGTAATCCACCCCCAAGGCCGCGACCACCGGCACCCATTTGGCCGAGGGTGAGACGACCAGCGTGCCATAAACCCGCTTCCGCTGGTTGAGCGCCAACCGTAATTCCGCTCCGTTCATTTCCGCTCCTATTCCGGCGCGCGGCGGCAGGCCGTATTCCGCCAAGAATGCTCGGGCCGCGACTCGCACCTTTGGACTCAGGCGAGGAATTATTTCCGCCGCAACCGGCGCCGACCGGCCCCGACGAACCACCATAAGCCCCGCTTATATGGCTTATTTTAGGGCTGAAAAAACGCTTAGCCATAGGAGCGGAAGGGGAATTCTGGTACTGGCGTCGGATTATGCCGCCGGCATAAAACCGCCGCCCGTCACACCCGCGGCGCTTGCGGGACGGCAAGATCTCGTTGCCTGAAAATCGAAACGGCCCGGGCTTCACCGCCCGAACTCGCCCAATCAAACGTTCGAAAGAGCCCAGCCGAAGGAGAGCTTTCAGGTGAAAATAAAACGAGATCAGCCGGAATTGAAGAGAGGCGGCAGGCTTGACGGTCAGGTCGTTTAGGGCCGGCGGTTCAGACCGCGCGAAAACGCGCCGGCGTGCAGCCCCGGGCCCGCCGGAAGACGCGCCCGAAATAACTGGGGTCCTTGAAACCGCACTGATAGGCGATCTGCGCCACGGTCAAATCGCCGCGCAGACGCAAGAGTTGGCCGGCACGCTCCAGGCGGATCTCCTCCAGGACCGCGCGGAAGGCCTGCCCGGCTTGCGCCTGGCAGAGCTCGGAGACATAACCCGGCGAAAGGTGCAAGGCCCGGGCCACGTCCTCGCGTTGCAGGGGCGAACCGGAAAAATCGGTCAGATAGTCCCGCAACCGGTGCCAGGTGGCCGAAGCGCCCCGCTGGCTCTGGCCGTCGCGGTCCAGATGCCGGGCGGTCAGTTCGAGCAGGGCGGCGCAGAGCCAGCGGGGCGCGCGCGGCTCGGGCGTCCGTTCCGCCGCCAGCAGGTCCAAAGCCCGCATCACCGACCCGGCCGGACCGCCCAGCGGGGCGGCCGTATGGTAGACGCCAAAAACCCTGGTCCCCGTTTTGGCCCGCTCCACCACGATGCAGCGCAGGTATTCTTTGCGAAAGACCACGCCGACGTACCGCACCAGACACGTCTGCTCTTCGCCCGCCCAGGCGCGGGGGGCCCAGTAGCAGAGATCGTCGGTCCGGCAGGTCCGCGCCACCCGCCCCCCGCCCCGGCTGAGCACGGTGCGCCGCTCCCCCTCCAGAATCAGGTCCATCCGGCTCCAGCCCATGACGTTCAGCTGCGGGTCGCCCGGCTCCATCTGGCAGGGCGCCGCGTCGCCGAGCAGGCAGACCATCTCTCCGCCCATCAGCCGGCCGGCCGCCGCCCGGCAGAAGTCCGCATGCCAGCGGCGGCATTGCTCCGGAGTCGAGTTTTCCGCTATCAGTACCAT
>CAYMGG010000148.1:0-14012 GCA_964389915.1 uncultured Planctomycetaceae bacterium | reverse complement strand
GGCGACGGTGGTATGGGAGGTCCCCAGGACGCGGCCGATCTGGCGCAGGCCGGGAATGTCGCAACGCTGGGTCCAATCCGCGTCGGAGTCGGGATCGAAACCGTCCAGGTCGGCCGTCAGCCGCCGCAAGCGCGGCGCGTAACGGTCGCTCACTCCGGCGGCCAGCAGACCCCAGAGACCGGCCGCGCCGCGCGCGTCCAGGGCGCGCGCACCGGATTCCTGCAAGGCCCGCAGGATTTCGATCACTCGTTCCTGGCCGAAACCGCGATTGTAGGTGTTGAAGAACTGGCCGGCGGGTGCAGGCGGCAGCTTGGCCACGCCGCGCGACTCGACCAACAGCACCTCGCCTTCCTGGCGAAAATCGAGGCCCTCCCCCGACGCCGGCAGGCCGGAGTCGGGCAACCCCAAGACATGCTCCAAGAGCGGCCCTAAATCACGCGAGGCCGATTTGAGGGCCGGCCGCAGGGCGGCTTCGCGGCTCTTTCGCCAGAGGGCTTTCAACTCCGCGAAGGTCATTTCGGCCGGCGCTTCTCGTCCGTACCAGACCAGCCGGTCGCGCAGCGGCGGCCGGGGCGGAAACCGGACATGCCCCTCGCGGATCGGCCGGACGGATTTGGCGCTATTAAACCAGTGGTTGAAAAAGCCGTAGACCGCCTCGCGCATCTCCTGGTTGTAATTATGGTCGTCGTCCACATGCGCGCCGCTTAGCGCTTTAGCCTGGCCGTATAGCTTATAGACCGCGCGGATGGCCGGCCCTTCCAGCGTCCGGGTCTCTTGGGTCCAGTCGCGAGTGCAACTGCCCAGGAAGAGCGGCTTGGGCGCAAAAAGCTCGGCGATCTCCACGTTACTCTGGTCCAGGCGCAGCAGGGGCGCGTTTTCGCAATAACACCCGCCCTGCATCAGAGCCGAGACCATGCAGATGGGCGCGGCGGCGGCCAGCCGATCGTCCACGGCCGAGAGGATGAAAGTCTGGGTGCCGCCGCCGGACTCGCCGGTCATGCCCAGCCGCCGCGGATCGACCTCCGGCAAGTCGGCCAGAAAATCCAGCGCCCGGATGCTGTTCCAAGTTTGCAGGGCCATGAGCGAAAGGCCCCAGAGCGGCTCGGACAAAGCCCCGTAATCGAAATCCCGCCGGCAATGAGGAATTTTCAGCTGGCAGGAATCATTGTATCCGATCATGTCGTAAGCGAAGACCGTATAGCCCTGGCGGGCCAGATGCAGACAGCGCAGAACCGCCCCACCATGCGGGTCGTAGTCATGCAGCCGCCCTTCCGGCCAATGCCCGTGAGCGGAGAGAATGCCCGGCTGGCGGCGGCGCCGCTCGGTCGGTCGGTAGAGGTTGCCGGTCACATAAAAGCCGGGTAGGGATTCAAAATAGACCTTTTCGCAAGTGTAGCCGTCGCCGGCCCAGCGGCCGAAGATCTTGGCCTTGAGCTGGCAGCGCGGCGGCTCAGGCAACAGGCCGAGGCTGACTTTTACTTGTCGGCGCAGCCATTGGGCATAAGCCTGCCACTCGGCCTGGCGACAAAACTTGCGCGGCGTATTGCGGGTATTGATATCTCGGAATGGCGTCTCCACTACCCATTTCTCCTTTGGCAAACATGATCAGCTAACGCTGGCAGTATTAGGCTATTATACTCGGTGAAAATCTACCTTGCCGCATCCAGTCGCATTTTTCTCTGCACCCTCTTTTCCACATGCGATAAACTAGGACCATGCGGATAGACATCCCTCCCCCGCTCAATAAGCGCATCAATAAAGCCGGCCCAGATTACCTATGGTTCGGCCCGACCTTGCAGGCCGAAAATGAGCGCCTTGAATCAATAAAACATTTCACCATAATTACTTGCGGAATTGGGTTTAGCGCTGGAATCCTGTTTCTCATTCTGGCGCCGGCGGATTGCCCACCGGGACAAGCGCTGTTCATCATGCTTTTCTTCGCGCTGTTGGGAGTGGGGATAAGGTGCCTTTCCGGCCCTTGGAAACCGCGTACTTTGCCGCCGATCGATGTAAAACTCGACTTTGCCTCTCAGCAAATTCTGGTTGCGGATAAACTGTTCTGCCGGTTCGACCAAGCCATTCTGGTGGCGCACTGCGGCAGTTCGCACCCCGACGGCGAGAGCAATTGCCACTCCCGTTTCACGGTCCATTCTGATCGAGCCTGCTGGCTATTGGCCGTGGCCCAGGCCGAAGATTGGAATCCCTGTTTTTCAATTTATCATCACTTGGTGGGGCCGGGCACGCTTGAGCAAATTGTCGCCATCGGCCAACAACTATTGGCGGCCGCCCCCTTTGATTGCCTACGGATTGAGGCCGATGACATTGTTGACGCCAAAGGCCATCCCTACCCGCGCCGAATCATTAGCCGATAGCTTTCCGCCTATAGTATTTATGCTCCAGATCGCCCGATTTCCGCCTTTCTCCCCCTTTTGCCCCATAGTAAACTTGCCGATATAGCGCAACAAAACTATATTTCAGGCGACAAACGGCGAATATTCATGAGCGCACACCACATAACCCTTAAAGCCATCGCCGACCGCCAGTGCGGCTATTTCACGCCCAAGCAAGCCATCGAATCCGGATATGCCAACCCCAACCACGGTTATTATGTAGAGCATGGGCATTGGCTCAAAATCTGCCGGGGCCTATTCCGCCTGCCCGGTTATGTCGACGATATGCAGTCCGCGCTGGTCAAATGTTCGCTCTGGAGCCGTAACCAGCATGACCAACCCCAGGCCGTCATCAGCCATCAGACGGCTCTGGCCGTGCAAGGCCTAGGCGAATTCGACCCGGCCAATATTCACTTCACCGTGCCCCCAGCCTTTCGCAAAACTCTGCCGGAAGGATATAATGCGCATAAGGCAGTATTGACCCTGACCGACTTGACCGATCACGGCGGTTTCCTGGCGACCAATCCGACCCGAACGCTGAAGGACATGCAACATGTCCTACCGGCCGAGCAGTGGCGGACTCTGGTCGCCCGGGCCACGGAAATCGGGGCCGAGATACACGTTTCGACAGCGGCGGCCGCGGGGAGCGAATCTCCCCTGCCCCTTAAGTCCCCCGAAACGGTTTTCGCCGCGCCGGGACAGACCGCTCTCCTGGTCGGCGCGCAGGCCCCCGAGACGCAGGCGGCCGAAGCGCCGGACCAGTTCTTTCGGCCCTGGCCAAGCCCGGAAAGCGAAGCCTCCTCGGCAGACCTTTTGGCGGAAGGAGTATGGCGCATGTTCTTCAGTCGCGAGAAAAACCGGAAGGTGGCCCAGGCCGGCTTCACCCTGGTGGAACTGCTGGTGGTGATCGCCATCATCAGTGTGCTGGCCGCGCTCCTGCTGCCGGCCCTGTCGCGCAGCCTGGACAACGCCCGCGCCATCCAATGCGCCGGCCGGCTCAAGCAGATCGGCCTGTCCGAACAGATGTACGCCAACGATTACGGCGGGTATGTGACCCTCTCCTGGTCGGCTTCCAGCCCCACGTTTTTGTACATGCGCTGGACTCACTTCATGCTGGGCGATCTCAACCAGCCCAGCTACAAGCTCCGGGAAAAATACATCGAAGACAAGTCGGTCATGCTCTGCCCCAGCGAGGAACCGAAAAAATATTCGACCGCCTCCAGCCCGGAATGCTGGATGGCCTATGGGGCCTCGCGCTATCCCAACGATCTGCCGGTGATTCCCGGCGGTTCGCATGAACGGCTCATGATCAAGCCCGAGCTGGCCGATCCGAATCAGATCCTCTGGGCCGACACGGTCGGGATCGGCACCAGTGGAGCCTGGGCCGGCAAACCCGCCCAGCACTATTTCTTTTACGACAAGGATTTTTGGGACTTCTGCGATACCGCCGTGCATCTGCGCCACAGCGAAGCGCTCAACGGTCTGTTCCCCGACTGGCGGGTCAAGGCTTGCCGGATTCCCGAACTGAAAGAAAGCGGCATCAGCTGTTTCTACGATTCGCATTACAACCAAGTCACGCTGCCTTGATTCACTTTGCCAGCAGAAAATCGGAGAAAGCGCGGCCCTTCTCCGCCGGCATGAGAGATCGCTCATCAATCCGTTTAAACCTTGTTCAGGTACCCGTAGCCCTCTTTACCAGGAGAAGCCCATGCGCCCGCCCCAAGCCTCAGTTCGTCTGTTTTTGTCCGCCCCCCTCCTGCTCTGCGCCCTGACGCTACCGTTGGGAGCCGGCGAAACCGCCGCCCGCCTGACCCCGATCCAGATCGAAGCCTACTGGGTCACCCCCGATCAGCCGGCCAAAGTGACGCTCTCGGCCGAAAACCTGGCCGCCGGCGCCAAGCTCGATTACCAGATCCTCGATTATCGCGAGAAAGAAATCGCCCGCGGCCAGACCGAGGTCGGAGCCGACAACGTGGTCGCGGTCGAGGTCAAACTGCCGCAGGGCTATTATGAACTGCGCTTCCCGGCTCTGAACCAGGCCTGCGGTCTGGCGGCGCTACCCGCTTATGCCGGCGCGCCCGACCAATTCTGGGCCATCGACGCGGCCATGTCCTGGGTGGGCGCGGGCAACCGCGACCTGCCCCGGCGCGGCGAGATGATCCGCGTGCTCAAACGCTGCGGCGTGACCCTGACCCGCGAGCGCGTGAGTTGGAGCGCCGTCAATCGCGAAAAGGGCCAGTGGGAGTGGGACAAGGCCAAGAGCTTCTACGCCTCCCTGCGCAAGCTCTACGCCGACTGCCAGATGCCCGTGTTGGAGGTGTTCCACGACGCCCCCACCTGGACCGGCGCGCAACACCGCAACCGGGAGAATCCCCAAAGCACCGACAACCAATATCCCGAGAATCTGAACGCCGAGGTTGAATCCTGGCGTGAGATCGCCCGGCAGTGGGGCGCGACCTGGGAGTCCCTGGAGGTCTGGAACGAGCCGGACATCGGTTTCAGCGGCGATCTGCCCGGCGATCATTATTCGCCCTTGGTCAAGACCATGGCCTATCTTTTCGACCAGGAAAAGATCCCCGCCCGCCTGGTCGGCGGCGTCTTCGCCAACAGCGGCAACTGGCAATACTTCGACACCTGCGCCGAGAACGGGCTGCTGGAAAAATCCGACGTCATCAGCTTCCACACCTACTCCCACGCCGAAGCCATGTTCCGCGAGGTCCAGAAGCACCGCGACTACCTGCGCCGCTTCGGCCGCGAATCGACCCCGCTCTGGATCACCGAATGCGGCCGGCCGTGGAAGAAAGGGCCCGGCCGCCCGCCCCTGGCCGAAGACGCCGAAAGCGCCCTGGACATCGCCATGAAGGGCGTCGAGGCCCGCGCCTGCGGCATCGAGCGTTACTTCCCGTTCATCTTTGTGTACTACGAAGAGAAAATCAACAATTTCGGCATGATGGGCAAGGAGGACACGCCCCTGCGTTCCATGGCCGCCTACGCCCAGTTGATCCGGGTTCTGGCCGGCACGGAGTACGTTGGCGATCTGGCGTTCGGCGAGGAGCTGAAGCGCGTGCGGGTCTTCCGGCAGGGCGAGGAGGCGGTGGTCGTCTATTACAACGCCCAACCCGTGGGCGAGGCCAAGCTGACCCCGGCCGCCCCGGTCCGGCGCGCCGCCGGCCTGGACGGTCGCGCGCTGGCCCCTGACGCCGAAGGAAAAATTTCCCTGGCCGACGGTCTGACGTACGTCTGGTACCAATGGAGCGACCTGGCCGGCCAGGTAAAATCCGACACGGAAGCTATGCCCCTCTACCGGGCCGGACACGGCCAGCCCCCGGCCCGCCAGCCGGCCGAGTCGATCGTACTCCAGCCGCGGATCCTCAAGACCGACGCCACCCCGGCCATCACCAAGAGCGGGTATCTGCTAAACGCCGACCAGTCCACCCCGATCCGGCTGGCCATCCGGGCCCACAACCTGGGCGAAGCCGAGGAAACCGTCAAGCTGACGGCCAATCTACCGGCCGGCATGACCGTGGCCGACGGCCAGGCCGAAAAATCGCTCACCCTGGCGCCCCATTCGAGCGCGGACGTGGAATGGCCGCTCAGCCTGGCCCAGACCGGGGCATACTTCTGGTCGCCCCAGGTCTTGAAAATCTCCGCCCAGACCGCCGCCGGCGCCAGCCTGCCCCCGCTGGTACAACATTTTTCCGTCGCCTCGGAAAAGCTGGACCGCTGGCTGGAAGTGGTCCGCGAAAAGACGCGAGTTCCCCTGGAACTCCTGGCCAATTGGGAGGAGAACATTGCCGGCGACAGCTCGATGAAGCTGGAGGCCGACGCGGCCAAGAGCTGGAAACTGACGGCCAAATTCGCGCCCAACATCGACGCCTGGGTCTATCCGAAGTTCAAGCTGCCGGAAGAGATCAAGTTCAAGCCCGGCTGGCGCCTGCTCATCCGGGCCCGCGAAACCGGCAAGGCCACCCCGCGCCTGATGCTCGACGAACAGGACGGGTCGACCTACTGGGCCAGCGAAGGCTTTGTTCCGCCCGACGGGGAATGGCACGTCCGGGTCTTGGGGCCGGATAACTTCTCCCTGCTCTCGGGGTTCACCCAGGACGAAAACAACCAGCTCGATCTTGACCAGATCCACCGCATTCAGCTCGGATTAAACAGCGGCACCACGGACAATACGTTGGAAGTGTCCGACTTCTATATTGTTTACCCGTAAATCCGGATACCGGGAGGTCTAGACAGTTTTTTTTAAGGGTTATGCGCCTGGCGGGACCGGCATTCGGCCGGTCCCGCCGGCTTTGACCACCTGCTTCACCGCCCCTTATTCGACAACCTCCAAAGGTAACGGCAGCAATGAAATTTCTTGACTTTTCCCCAGCCATTCCCGGATAATCGAGAACTTGATTTTAAAGGTATATGTTCACCCTTGGCGAACCGGACTTAGGGGGCCGGGAAACGGGGGTGTCAATAAGGAGCCGTTTGTGATTAGTCTCAACCGGATGAAGAATTTCCTCTTGGCCAAAGGCATGGAATCCGTCATTCCGTTCCTGTCCGATCACAGCCCGGCCACCCTGATTAAGATGATTGAACGTTTGCGAGTGGAAGGACTTAAGCGCATGCGCGCCGCCCATCGCGGCTCGGCGGCCGATCTGGAGCGGCGGGTCGAGGCGGCCCACGCCTTCTTCGAGATGGCCAAGCGCAAGATGAATCACCTCTCCCCCCAGACCCAGCGTAAACTGGCCTTCAACGCCTTCTTCAACGCCGTCAATCTGGGCGAAGAGAAGCGTGAGGAATATAAGAAGAAACATGGCGAATATCCGCCGTTCTTCCTCCTGATGAGCCCGTCGATGGCGTGCGACCTGCGTTGCTTCGGCTGCTACGCCTGGAAACACCCCAAGGAAAAGGCCCTCTCCCGCCAAAAGGTCAGCGACATCATCCGCGAGGCCAAGGAGGAGATGGGCATCTACTTCATCAGCCTGACCGGCGGCGAGCCGACCTACTGGCCCCACCTGGAAGAGATCGTCCAGGAACACGATGACGTGATGTTCCAGGTCTACACCCACGGCCAGCGCATCGACGACGCCATGGCCAAGCGCTTCGCCGAATACGGCAACATCTACCCGGCCATCAGCATCGAAGGCTCCGAGCCCTTCACCGACGCCCGCCGCGGCCAGGGCGCTTACAAGCGCATCCTGGAAAGCATGGACCGGCTGACCAAATACGGCGCGCTCTTCGGCTTCTCCATCACCCACACCCGGATCAATCACGAATCCGTGATCTCCGGCGACTTCATCGACACGCTCGTCAACCATGGCGCGGCCTTCGGCTGGTACTTCCAGTACATTCCCATCGGCCGCGAGCCGCAGTGGGAGCTGGTCCCCACCGCCGAGCAGCGCCTGGAGCGGCGCGAGGTCGTGCTCAACATGCGCAAGGAAAAGCCGGTCCTGGTCTACGATTTCTGGAACGACGGCGACTCCTGCGAAGGCTGCATCGCCTGGGGCCGCAAGTACGTGCACATCTCTGCCCAGGGCCTGGTCGAACCTTGCGTCTTCGTTCACTTCGCGGTCGACAGCATCCATGAAAAGTCGCTGGGCGAGTGCTTGCGCAGCCCCTGCTTCAAGGCCGCCCGCGCCAAGCAGCCCTTCGACCCCGATCTGCGCCGGCCCTGCCCGCAGATCGACCACCCCGAAGCGCTCAAGGAACTGGCCGAAAAGTTCGGCCTGCGCGGCACCCACGATGGCGCCGAGGACATCATCGGCGCGCACTTCAACCAAGTGGCCGCCAGCGCCGAGGAATACCGCCAGCTCCTGGCCCAGAACGACGCGGCCGGCCAGAGCGCGCCGACCGCCCTGGCGGCCGAGGGCGCGGGCGAGTAGACCGTCGGGCCAAACCTGCCAATAATCGACGCCGGGGCGACTTTTTTTGCAAAAAAGTTCCCCCGGCCCCCCTCAAAAAAACTTTCGCCCGCGTCGCCTGTTCGCGCGTTTAGACTGAAGAAATCCTCGTCACCTTTTCCGTTGCCGCCGCATGACGCGAAGCGCGATGAGAGTTTTTGCTAAAAGGGTTTTCCCGGGAATAGGGTTAGGCGCGAGATATTGTTACCCGTCGCGCCTTATCCCAGTTCACCCCCGCCCTCGATATTCCCGCGGTCCGCAGCCGAAGCTTTTTTGGAATATCCTGCTGAAATAGAGCGGGTCGGCATAGCCGCAACGCCGGGCGACCTCTTTGGCCGAAAGGGTAGTGGCCTGGAGCAGATGCACCGCCTGCTTGAGTCGGACCTGGGTGAGGAATTGCAGCGGCGTCTGACCGGTGCGGCGGCGAAAGGCGCGGTGGAAGTGCCCTTCGCTATAGCCGAATCGGCCGGCCAGTTCGCCCACGGTCAGCGGTTCGGCGTAATGCCGACCGACATATAGGGCCGCCGCGTCGATGATGTCGGCATCGGGGCTGGCCGGCTCGGTATGCACTCGCCAGAAACAGCCGAAGAAAGCCAGGGTCAGGCCGTCCAGTTCCGGGCCGGCGCTGCCGTAGGCGCGCTGGGCCCGCAGCCAGAGCTGCTCGAGCAGTCCGCCGAATTCGGGATTGGCCGCGGCGACCGCTCCGCCGCTCCAGCTCTCCAGCCGCCGGCCGGCCAGGCCGACCCAGAGATTGTCCATGACGCCGGCCGAGCGTTCGCAATGAGCCAGGCCGGGCGGGATGAGCACGGCCCGATCTTTGCGCAATTCCAACTCGCCGGAATCGGTCTGCAAGCTGCCCGTGCCGCGGAAGACGAAAAGCAATTCCCAGAAATCGTGGGCCGTGCGCCGGCCGGCCGAATGCGGGCCGACATGGCGCAGAACATACAAGGGCGTAAGCTCGGCGCTGCGCGCGCCCGGCCCGGATTCGCTCCAGAGTTCGTCCGGCAGCCGGACGGGCATCTCCTTCAGGCGCAACCATTCCCCGGGTTCGACCGCCATATCAGTTTAATCCATGTTTTTGCCAGGCTCAAAGGCAGGTTTTTACCAATAACCGCTGGTATTATTGGAATATATCGCGAAAGACATTATCCGCCACCTGTTTTTTGAAAAGGATTATCTATGTTACGCGCCCTTCAGAGCGGTTCCCGAGTGACTTTCGAAGAAACCTCCCTGCCGCCGGCCGCTTCCGGGCAGGTCAAGATCCGCGTCGAAGCCTGCGGGGTCTGCGGCACCGACCTGCATGAAAACCCCAATGCCCCGACCACGCCCAAGCCCTTCGGCCATGAGGTGGCCGGCATCATCACCGAACTGGGCTCGCCCGCTTGCGGCCTGCGCCTAGGGCAGCGGGTGGCGATCGAGTCCTCCACTCCCTGCGGCCACTGCGCGGACTGCCACAACGCCCGCCAGGAGCATTGCCGCCACCTGAAAAGTTTCTTTCATCTGGGTAGCCTGGGCTTCGCCGAGGAAGCGCTCGTGCCCGAGGTGAGCGCCCTGCCGGCCGACGACCTCCCCGCCGATGTCGCGAGCCTGAGCGAACCGCTGGGCGTGGCCATTGATCTGGTCCGCCTGGCCGAGATCGTACCCGGGCAAGACGTGCTGCTCATGGGCCCGGGCGCGATTGGCCTGATGGCCCTAGCCTTGGTCAAACGCGCCGGCGCCCGACGCATCTACGTCGCCGGCACCAGCCGCCGGCCCAAGCGCAATGAACTCGCCCGGGCCTGCGGGGCCACCGAGATCATCGAAACCGACCTCCGCCCTCTGACGGAATACAAATTTGCCGCGCCGCTTGACCGCATCCTGGTCACCACGCCCCCGGCCACGCTGGCCGAAGCGTTCGCCGTGGCCGGCCGAGGCGCGATCATCTCCTTCATCGGCATTGCCCATGGCGAAGGGGCCTTCTGCCGCTTCAACGTCAACGACTTCCACTTCAAGAAACTCCAACTGCGCGCCTCCTACGCCAGCCCCGCGCTCTACACCCCGCTGGCGCTCGATTATCTGCGCGAGGGCGTGGTCGACGGCCCGGCCCTGATCTCGCACCGCTTCCCGCTGCGCGAAACCGAAAAGGCCCTCGAAACCGCCCGCCGCGATCCCACGGCCATCAAAGTCGTGGTCACGGCGTGAATCAGGCCAGGAGCTTCTCATGGAAACCGCGACTACCGATTCAGCATTGAGAATGAACGATTCTGGGAGACCTTTTTTGCAAAAAAGGTCCCCCAGGCCCCGCCAAAAAACTCTCCTCCGGCTTCGCCCTTTCGCAGGCGCGGCTGGACAATGCAGACCAGCGCCCCGCCTGAGGCGCTTTATAAAGGCATCCTCATGACCGGCAAGGAAAGAATGCGCAAAACCTTCCGTTTCGAGCCGACGGATCGGCCCCCACATTTCGAAAGCATGTTCGAGCTCTGCCCCGAAGCCTTTGGCCGGGCCACTCCGCATCCGCGCAACTGGCCGGCCGAAGCGCCGGCCGAGCAGGAGCGGCTGCTGGCCGAATGGCTTGAAACGTACCAGATGATCGTGAAAACCTATCAGTGGGATGCCCTGGCGGTCTGGGCGCCCTGGGGCGACCCGCGCGGAGTCGCCGCTTCCAAACGCGTCTTCGGCGAAAAAATCATGATCGGCAGCCTCCTCAGCGGCACGGTCTGGTCGATCGATTCGATCCGCGATTGGGACCGGTTCTCGGAGGATCTGTTCGAAGCGCCGCAGGAGCTCCACGCCGAGGCGGAACGCCGCACGCTAGCGGCCTGCGGCCAGATCGATCGGCTGGCCGATGCGGGGGCGGACTTCATCTTTCTGGCCAACGACGTGGCCTTCAACGGCGGCCCCTTCATCTCGCCCGCGCAGTTCGCCGAATTCGTCACCCCTTATCTGGCCCGGCAGGTGCGGCGGGCGCGCGACCGGGGCGTCATCCCCATCGTCCACAGCGACGGGCAGATCACTCCGCTGCTGGACCAGTACCTTAGCCTGGACGCTGCGGCCCTGCACAGCCTAGACCCGATGGCCGGCGTGGACCTGGCCGAGGTGAAACGGCGCACCGCCGGCCGCCTGGCCCTGATGGGCAATGTGCAGTGCAATCTGCTGCAAGACGGGCCGGCCGAAGCCATCACCGCCTCGGCCCATTACTGCCTGGAGCACGGTACACCCGGCGGCGGTTACATTTTCAGCTCATCAAACACGGTCTTTTCGGGCATGCCCCTGGCCAATTATGAGCACATGCTGGCCGTTTTCCGCGAGTGGTGCGCCGCCCACACAATGGTCGCAGGCGCCTGCAAATAAGGCGTCTGCCGGATGAGAATTTCTTTCTGGGGGTCTGGGGGTGTCTTTCTTTGTAAAGAAAGACACCCCCAGAAAGCCCCCGTCGAACGACCTTAAGGAAGGACGTAAAAATGAGCCTCACGGTTGGAGTGGTCGGTTGCGGCAATATCTCCCGGTTCCATTTTTCCGGACTGGAAAAATGCGGCGCGCGGGTCAAGTGGATCTGCGATCTGAGCGCCGACGCGGCCCGCCCCTGGGTCGAAAAATTCGGCGCGCAATACACCGCCGATTACCAGCAGATGCTGGCCGACCCGGAATTGTCGGCCGTCACGGTCACCACCATCTCCCGGGCCCACAAGCCGGTCTGCCTGGCGGCCATCGCCGCCGGCAAGGCGGTCATCTGCGAAAAGACTCTGGCCGAGAACGCCGACGACGCGCTGGAGATTGTCGCCGCCGCCCGGGCCAAGGGCACGATCTTCTATACCAGCTACATGAAGCGCTTCATTCCGGCGATGGAGAAGGCCAAGGAACTTTTGCCGCGCCTGGGACGGATCCTCTCCACCCACATCCGCGCCTACCAATGTTGGGGCGATCTCTGGAGCGGCAACCCGGCCTCGGGCGGCGCCCACACCCCGCCCGGCGGTATGTCCGTCATTCGCCAGAAGAACGGCGGCGGCATTCTGGTCTGCGGCGGCAGCCATATCCTCGACCTGGTCCACTTCTTCCTCGGCCGGCCGCGTCGACTCTATGGCGCGGTCCATACGCCGACCGACCGCGATTACGACCTGCAGGCCGCCGCCCTCTTGCAGACCGACAACGGCGTGGTCCACTACGAGGCCTTGATCCACAATCTGCGCAAGATCGGTTTCCTGCGCGACAGCTGGGACGAACGCGTGGAGATCAACGGCCTCAACGGCCGGCTGGAGGTCTACTCCTCCCAGTGGGACAACCCATACAACAAGGCTTCGCTCCTGGTCCATTACGACAACGAAACCGGCCAATCGACCGAATACCGCTTCGACGCGGTCTCGCCCTTCGATCGGGCCGTGGCCCACTTCTGCGCCCAGATCGAACGCGGCGAACAAGGCCCGCAGAATTCGGATACGGGTTATGTGGTCGACGAACTGATCGCCCACATCATGCGCAGCTCGGCCACCGGCCAGGCGCTGGACGTCGCCTACCGCTTATAACCGGGAGTCGAGTATGACCGGCAAGGAACGAATGCTCTGCGCCTACCGCGGCCAGTTCGCCGACCGGATCGCCATCGCCCCGGAGCTCTGGTATTATTATCCGGCCAAACTGATGGGCGTAGACTTGATCGAGTTCGAACGCGAGGTGCCTTTCCACCAGGCGCTCAAACAGGCCTTTTCACATTTCGGCTGCGAAGGTTGGGGAATCGTCTGCCCCGGCGCGCCCAATCCCCTGGTCACGACCCGCTCGACCGAACGCTGGCTGGACGCCGACACCCTCGAAATCGCCAGCGTCCACCACACCCCGCACGGCGATCTGACCAGCCGGCGGCGCTACCTGCGGCATGATCCCAGCTGGACCCTGGAACGGCCGCTCAAAGATCTGGAGCGCGATCTGCCGGCCTGGGAGTGCCTCGCTTTTGGGGCCGAACCGGAAAATCTCGACTGTGCGGCGGTCCGTCGCAGTTGGGTCGAGGTCGGCGAAGCCTATCTGCGGGAGGGTCTGGTGGGCGGCCAGTTCTTCGACTTCGTGGCCGGGGCACTGGAAGGCGGATTGGAAGAAGCCGTCGCCCTCTTCCTCGATCCGGAGCAGGAACCGCTCCTGCGCCGCTTGCAGGAACGCCATCAGGACCTGCTCGTCCGCCGGACCCGCCGGCTCTGCGAGCACACGCCGCTGGAGAGCCTGTTCATCAGCTGTTCGTGGAGCTGCAACAGCCTGATCGGCCCCCATCTCTGGCGGCGCTGGGACAAACCCGGGGTGGCCGCCGTGGTCGCCGAAGCCCACCGCCACGGCCGGCTGGTGCATCTGCATTTCCACGGCCAATGCCGGGAGACGGTGGCCGACTTCGCCGAGCTCGGCCTCGACTGCGTCTGCCCGTTTGAACGCCCGCCCGGCGGCGACATCGCCGGCCTCGCCGAGTTACAGGCGGTGGCCCGCCAACTGGCCGGCCGGGTGACCATGAACGGCAACCTACATACAGTCGAAACCCTGATTCGTGGCACCCCGGACCAAGTCCGCGCGGAGGTGGCCGAAGTCCTGACCGCCTTTGCCGGCGAACCCCGGGTGATCCTGGGCACCGGCGACCAGGTCGGCGGCGAGACTCCGGAAGAGAATCTCTGGGCCATGATCGAAGCCGGCAAGCGCTTCAGCCCGCAGTGGCAGAACGCGGCGGCGGCTTCCGCTTGAGCGCGTTGCGGTTCGGGGAGGGGCTCTCCCCGAACCGCTCAGG
>CAYMGG010000147.1:8680-14174 GCA_964389915.1 uncultured Planctomycetaceae bacterium | reverse complement strand
CGCCACGCCCACGCCCGCCAGCTCGCACAGCGGCTCGGACCAGGCCTCCCGCCGCATGTCCCAGAAGAGCGTACCCTGGGCCTCGATGTGATCGACCGCCAGTTCGCCGGTCAGCCGGAAGCGCACGTAGTCCTTGACGAACGAGACGTGCGCCACCCGCGCCAAACTCTCCGGCTCGTGCCGTCCCAGCCAGACCAGTTGCGGCAGGGTCCAGGTCGGGGCGGGCAGCTGATAAGCGGTGGCGAAGATCAGGTCACCGTGGCGCGCCTTCAACTCGGCGCATTCAGCCGAACTGCGCTGGTCGGTCCAGACGATGGTCGGCCGGATGACGCGTAATTCGCGGTCGAGCAGCACTGCGCCGTGGGTGTAGCTGTCCAAGGCGAGGGCCAACAGCCGCCCCTCGCGCCATTCCGGCCGGCGCGCCAACTCCGCCACCACCTTTTGCAGCGCCGCCCACCAATCGGCCGGATCCTGCTCGGCCCAGCCGATCTGCGGATGGCTGGTCGGGTATTCGGCCGCCGCGCTGGCCAGCAACTCGCCGGTCGCGTCGATTAGCGTGGCCTTGCAGCCGCCGGTGCCAAAATCAATGCCCAAGAGCAGTTCGCGCCCGGCCATCTATTTCACCCATTCGTGCCGGGGATCCTTGGCGGAAATGAAGCCCCGATGGTTGGCCCCGGCCATGATCGGAAGAAATACAGCTCCTCCATGTCGATCTCAGCCGGCGGATTGTCGACGTCGTGCCGGTGGGGCGGATAGCTGGCCCAATTGCCCGACGGCACCCGGGCCTCGCCTATGAAAAGATGCTCGGCCGGCGTGCGTTCGTCGAGCATGATGAACGCCTCGCGGGTGAAGTTGTCCCGCCCGATCGTGACTTGCTTGACCTCGGCCGGCGGGATCAACACCGCCGCCCCCGCCCGGCCGGCGGGCGAGACGCTGATCGCGATCTCGACCGCGGTCAGAGCCCGGATCTGGCCCCGGCATCCGGCCGGCAGATAGACCGTATAAGGCCGGCCGGCGAAAACATTCTCCCGCTCACCGACCGCCGGGAAATCGAAGCCTTTTCCGCTCACCGCGCACTTGCCGCCCAGGACCACCAGCGCGGTTTCACGCTTCGCGCCGCCGACGTCCCAGGTCTCGCCCGATTGCAGCCGCAGCAGGCCAAAACCGGTCAGTTTCATGCCCAGCCGCCCGAGTTTTAGAATTTCCGTATAGCCCGCCTGCGGTTGGCAGGGCAGCAGGTATTTGGCTCGACTCACGGTTTTTCCTTTCCAGAATGCGTCCGTCTCGGCCAACTATTTCAGCACCAATGGCTCGACTCCGGCCAGGCGGCAGAAATCGGCCAGTTGCCCGGCCACGTCGCCGTGAATCATGGCGAAATGATGCTCAAAGCCCTGTTCGAGCAGGGTGCGGACCAAGGTTTCGCGCGCCACGTCGAATTTCACCCGCAGCGGATTGCCGCGAATAATGCGCTCGGTTTCCAGGGCCGTGCCGGGCACGATCACCATCCGGTAGCCGTCGTTGTCGCGCGTCTCGCTCAACCGGGCCAGCGTCACCCGTCCCGGCCGGAGCGGGAATTCGCCGGTCAGTCCCTTGCGGTCGCCGCCGTCGATGATCGAATGCTTGCACAGGGCCGGAGTGCACCCCGGCCGGCACAGTCCGGCCGGCGCCGCCCCACAATGCCAGGCCAGGACCGTGTCGCCCTCGCCGTCGATGGAGATCAAATCACAAAAGAATGGCGGCTGGCCGGTCAATTCGTGCTCCAGGGCCATGGTCACGGTGCCGTACACGTCGCCCTCGCAACCGCAGAGCAAGCCCTGGTCGGTCAACCAGCCCAGAATCGCGCACACGCCGATGCCGTAATGATCGGAGAATTCCGGCCAGCAGCGCACGGTGAACAGATCCACGCCGTTGCGGTCCCGCAGCTCCAAAAAGGCCAGATACAGCGCCGCCGCCCGGGCCAACTCGCTCTCCTCGGCGCTTTCGACCTGGGTCGCGGCCTTGATTCGCTTCACCTCCGCCGCCACCCGGTCGGCCGGCATCTTCTGGGCCAACTGGACCAATTCATAGACCGTCAGGTTCACGATCTCCACCCCGAGCTCCCGGCGCAGCAGCAATTCGTTCACCACGGAGGTGTAAAAACCCGGCACGCGGTGGCCGATCACGCCCAGCTTTGTCCGCCGCAGCCGGCGCAGCCCCGCGACCGAACCCAGGGCGGCACGCAGCTTCGGCGCGGCCGCTTCGGTCACGGCGTGCACATGCAGATACGGCAGCTTGAGCTTCCACAGCGTATGCGCGTTCATGTTCACCGCGCAGAAGGAATTGGCCGCGATCCGCCCGCCCGTCATCGGCGGTTCGGGCATCGACCAAAGAATGTAAGGCACCTTGAGCCGCTCGGCGATGAGCGGCACCAGGCTGCCCGGGGCGAAAGAAAGAAAATGGAAGACTACCGCGTCCACCCGCTCGCGCTCGAAAATATCCAGCAGGGCCAACGCCTCCTGGTCATTGCTCACCAGACTCTCGCCGCCGATTACCTCGACATTCGCTGCCGCCAGGGCCTGACGCGAAGCCTGACGCAACGACTCCAAACCGGGATGCAGCCAACTGGCCTTGAACAACGGCGCATAGCCGACCTTTAGTTTCATCAGTCTGTCCTTTTGTTGAAGACCGCTTTCCAGGGGGACCTTTTTTGCAAAAAAGTTCCCCCTGCCCCCTTCAAAAAACTCTCAACCAGTTTCGTCTGATCGGAATGCCAAACCTGATTGCGCAATTTCGGTCTGATTACGTTTGAAACCGCAAGACTAGAAATGCTGGTAGAAAAAGTCGTCCGGCCTTGGGAACAGGTGAGGCGACCGCTTTCAGACAGTCCCCTGCCCCGACCGCATTCGGTTAGGCCATCGCCTAACCGACGCACAGGAAACTTTCCACCTCTTCGCGATTCGGAATGCCGGTGCGCCCGCCGAACCGGCGACACTTGAGGGCCGCCGTGGCGGCGGCAAACCGCAGGCACTCGCGCCAGTCGCCGCCCAAGACCCGGCGGTAAGCAAAAGCGCCGTGGAACACATCGCCCGCCCCGGTGGTGTCGACCACTTCGACCGGGAATGCCGGCTGCGAGTAAAAATCGCGGCCGTCATAACCCAGGCTGCCACGTTCGCCCATGGTCACAGCCGCAAAGCTGGTTCCCGCCCCGAAGAGCTTGCGCACCGCGCGCTCCGGTTCCGCCTCGCCGGTGAAACCGGCCGCGAATTTTTCCGAAGCAATCACCAGCTGCGCCGCCGCGACCACCTCCTCAATCCGCGGCAGGAGCGATCCGGCGTCCAAGCTGACTATCGATCCGCTTTCGCGCGCCAGTCGCGCGGCGCGAATGGCGGCGACGGTGTGATGCCCGTCCAGATGCAACAACCGGGCTCGCCGGATCTGCTCTAGGGAAACCTGATTTTCCGGCAGAGGCTGCACCGTGCCCCGGGTCCAGGCAATGCTGCGCCGACCGCTGGCCTGCTCGACCCAGGCGAGAGCCAACCCCGACTCGGCCCCCGCCTGAACAGCCAGTCCGGAAAGGTCGATGCCCGCCGCGCTCAACTCCGACCGGATCGTTTCACCCCGATCGTCGTCACCGGTAGCGCCGATGAACCCCGCGTGCGCCCCCAACCGGCAGGCAGCGTATGTTGCCGTCGCCGCCGGCCCCCCGCCCTGCACTAAGTGCTGAATTATCTCAACCTTATCATCCACCGGGATACGGGGCAAAATGCTGAGATAGTCCAATCCGCAGTAGCCCAACCCCAGGAAATCCACGCTGCCTTCTGTCATCTCTCGTCAGTCCTAATATAGAATCGCCTCTTGCCGCCAGCTGAAAGAATAATATCTCAGCATGATTAACTTGTCAAGGTTTTTTGAGATTATATGAGAATTGATGATTGTTTTATGATAATTGCCTGCAATTAAATGGCATTTCCTGCTTTTGCGGACTTGACATTGGGCTAATGACCCATTATGCTGTTAATCGTTAAGTTGGAATGCGTTATGCTTGCAGGGCGATTTTTAACTCGCTGGCGCTGAGGCGAAGCTGAAATTTTCCCCAAGCCGATTATGGGTAGGACACCGATGAAAACCTTGCGCGCCTTTGAAATAATCGACTATCTAAAAGGACGCAAACATTGCTCCATAAACGAGTTAATGACACAATTCAATGTCTCAACCGCCACCATACATCGAGACCTCAGCGAGCTTACCCGCCAAAAATTGATTCAAAAAGTTCATGGCGGCGTAGCGCTGGCCCCGGCCGTCCCTCCCTCGGGCAGAGCCGGAGATTCGCCTTTTTCCGCCCGAATCAGCAAGGAAACCGCCAAAAAAGAACTTATCGCCGAGCTGGCCGCCGAACGAATCATTGATGGCGACATCCTATTCCTCGATTCCTCGACCACGGCCCTGCACTTGGCGCGAAAAATCCAGAAACTCAGCCTCTCCAACCTGACGGTCATCACCAATTCCGTGCTGATCATTCAGGAATTTCCGCTTTTCCCCCCCCATTTTTTCCTGATCTCTCTGGGCGGAATTTACAATTTGCAGCTTCATTCATTTCTGGGTCAGTCTACCTGTGACCGCCTGGAGGAACTACGGCTAGACAAGACCTTTATCTCGGCCTTCGGCCTGACCGGCGCGGGATTGACCACTTTCCACGAAGATCACGCCCGTTTTTTGCAAAAAGTCTTAGGGCGATCCCAGGAGAGCTATCTGCTTCTGGATAGCACTAAATACGGCCGCTCCGGGCTATTCGCAATCTGTCCGCCGGAACGGGTCGATTTTTTAATCTCCGATCAACCTCCGCCGCCAGGTTTATCGCCCCTGCCCCCCCATCAGCTGTTACCGCGCAAATTATAAAACGCTAAGGTTTTTATAAGTATATCTTCTACCTGGCTGATGTAATTTTGGTTGGTCGAGCTCTGTCTCGGTCGCTTTAGCTCTGGCGCTGCCAAGACTGGAGGGGGGGGGCAAAACGTAATTCGCCCCCCCCAAAGGGAATGATTTGCCTCGGCGTGAGCATCAATACCTTTGCTGTCAAAAGCAAGCTGCCCTAATTTGCACCCTTTCAGGGCATTTTGCAACGAATCGATAATCCTAACCATCCAGTCATCGCGAATTGTCTCACCGAAAAATTCAAAAAGGTCAAACCAGGGCAGAAGTAACCTCCACTTCCAATAATCCAGGCCAATGCCAGGGGTTCTTTTGCTGAAAATTCACGGCCAACCAAAAACATCTCCCAAAATTTCACATTTTCGTGCACCAGGCTAACGCATTCGGGGATTGGATGAATTCGGAGCACTTCAATCGCTTCAATCATTGGCAAGGGTGCCACTCGAACAAGCATACCTCAAACAAAACCTATTGCCTCCAAGGCCTTAACAGACAACACGCTAAAACCCGCGGACCAACATTTGGCTTTTTTGGATCGGCTTCGCTCCCGGAGTAGAACTTTTGGACTACTCCACCCCGCCCTTCA
>CAYMGG010000147.1:0-8670 GCA_964389915.1 uncultured Planctomycetaceae bacterium | reverse complement strand
GCATTAATTATTCAAATTTTAATTCGCCAAATTCAGCGGGAACGTGAAAGTTTAGTTCGGATACCGGATTCCAGGCGGCCCAGTGCGGATGGCTGGTATCGCCTCCGCACTTGTAGAAGTTAGCTCGCCAGCACTGCCCGGGCAAATCGCCCAATGGACCGACGTATTTGGCCAGCACCTTGAACGGAATGAACATTTCCAGCCGCCATTCGACCGGTTCGATAATTTCCGGTTCGACCCGTCCCGGCAGGCTGGCCGAAATTTGGATTTGAGCAATTTCTTCCGCCATGAGCGGCGAAAATCCGGCCAGTTTACGCTCCGCCCCCAACCGCCGCCAGTCGGTAATGTAGAAGGCCAGCAAAGCCCCGCCGCAATTGGCTTCGAAATTAAAATAGCCCCGGTCCGGCCGGGGCCGAACGAAAAACTCCACGCAACTGTCCATGCAAACCGCTGATTGCGGCTCGCTGTGCACGCAGCGCACATAGCGGTCCGCCACGACAAAGACCACCCGCAGGCCAACCTGGTCGTAGGTCACGGTTGCGACCGCGCGCGGACGGTGGTCGGAACCCTCCGGGCGGAACTGGTCGATCCGGAGAGATTCCCCCGCGGCCGCGCTGGACGCCGCGCGGCGGACCAAATATTGGCGCATCTGCTCATTCCTTTGAAAAAGACCGCATCCGGGGAACCTTTTTTGCATAAAAGGTTCCCCGGACCATGCTAAAAACGCTTCCCTAGCTTTGTCTTCTCGGGCATTCAGCTGGATAAACTCAGTACCTGCCCCTTGCGATTCGCCAGCTGAACCTGCCGGGTACGCGAAGCACTGGCTATGTGCACGTTAGGCGCACTTACCCGACTTGCCCGTTTATGGCAAAAGAGCCGCCTGAGGATCCAGCGGGGCGCGCGAGCCATCCGGCAGTCCGAAGTCCGGAATCTTCATCAACTCACCGCCCCGGACGCATGACTCGTGGGCCACGATCCCCGGCGCGGTATAGCGCGCCGCCTGCCAGATGTTGTTCTGCGGCAGCTTGTTCTCGACCACCGAACGGACGAAATCGTTGACCAGGAACACGTGCGTGCCGGCGTGGCCGTTATGGATTTCGAGGAACTCCGGCGGCAGCTCGTGATAGGGCTGGACCCGGGAGATGCCCTTGACGACCTTGCCCAGGCAGGATTTGGGCAAGCCGCGCAGGTTTTCCTCGGTGATTTCAAAACCTTCGAAGTCGCGGATATAACTGACGTCCTCGGCCGTGGTGGGCACCAGTTTGTCGGCCTTTTCAAACGGAATGTCGTCCAGATAGCCAGCCGGAAATTCTAGGCGCGAAAAAATGCTGGAACCGATGTGTTCCTGATAGGAGCCTTCGGTGCCGATGAGACTCATCCGCTGGTCGCCGTTTATGCCCAGGGCCCGGCAGCGGTCGACCAGCACCTTGTTGCTGCCGGTGACTTTCGCGTCCACGTTGAAATTGGGAAAGACAATGCCTTCCTGGCCGCCGCACACGCGGCGGAATTCGTTGATCCGAGCCATGCCGCCGTCGGAGGTTTTGACCAGGGCCGACTGGTTGCTGAAAACATTGCCCCACTTGCTCAACTCGGCCTTGAAGATGCCGTCCGGATGATCGTCGACGAAGCCGAAACAACTGACCTCGGTCATGCGCCGGAAGGTCACGCCAAGAATAAAGGCGGTCGAGTGAGTGGGGTAGTACATGGGCGGCACGCTGGCGACCTTTTTCCATTCCGCGCCGTTGCTGAGCTGGTAGGCATTGTAGAAGTGGGCCATGTCGTGATAGTACTGACCCTCGCCGTAAACGAATTTTCCAAAAGCGCCGGCCCGGAATTTCTCACGGCAGAAACAGCTCTGCGGGCGATAATAGCTGGTTTCGCCCATCATGTAGATAAGGCCGGTCGATTTGACCGCGGCAACCAGTTCGTCAAGCTCCGCCAGGGATACGGCCGCAGGCACGGCGCAGTAGACGTGCTTGCCGGATTTGAGCGCCCGCACCGCCTGGGGGGCATGCACCCAGCGCTGGGTGAAGATAGCGATGCAGTCGCAGTCGCTATCGCACATGGCTTCCAGGCTGGGGAAGGTGGTCTTGACGCCGAATTCCCGAGCCCGATCGGCCAACAGATCGGCGTTCAGATCGGCCAGATAAACGTCGCTGACGTTCGGGTGTTTTTGGAACACAGAAACAAAGGCCCGGCCGAACCCCCGCACTCCTGCAATGCCCACTTTGAACCGCTTCATGTGCCATTCTCCTTTGGGCGCGCCCACGCGCCGCATGAAAGAATCGATTTGCCTTCGCCGCTCTGAGGCCGCAAAAACCTGTTCCGCCCCGGTTCAATCGGCCAGGTCCGGCAGTTTCTGCACTTTGCTCAGCCAGCCACCGGCCTTCTGGAGCGCTGGAGCGTCCTCCGCCCGATCATTTTTGCTTTTGCCGCCGTGATTATCCTCGACGCTGTACTTGATGTACGCGGCAGCGTCCTCCAGCATTCCGGCCTGCGCATAGGTTTCTTCAACTTCGACCGTAAGCGGCTCGGCGTCGCGCGCCGCATGATCGATCTTCCACTGCTTACGCCCCTTTTCGCGGAATGGACGGTCGAATTTGTTTTTGAGAATTCCCTTCTCTTCCAGGTGGACCATGCAGGCGCGGATGCAGCCGCAGGCGCCTTCGATCGCGCGACCGTAGCCATAGAAATGGGGGTAATCCTGAATGAATGGGTCGAGTTCACGGCCCGGGCCGCCTTTGAGGCCGGCCTCGCACTTGAGCGGATCGATTCTCGACCATTCGACCTCGTGGCCGGCCAGCGTGACATTGACGGTTTCGTCGCGGCTGAGGGCCTGCCCCGCGCAATGCTTGACGCACAATTTGCAGCGGTCGCAAATTTTGCCCTCGAAAATCGGGTCCGGCTCCAATTCCGCGTCGGTAAAGCAAAGCGCGAAGCGCTGGCGCGGGCCAAATTCGGGGGTCAGAAAGACCTTACTGAAGCCGATTTCTCCCAGCCCGGCCAGATAAGCGGCGATACGGTGCGAGACCAGCACGTCCGGATAGGGCTTGCCCGGCTCAACGGGCAGACTCCAATTCTGGCGGAACTTGCCCGTGACCGGATTGATCGCCTCTCCGCCGTTCTGGTTGGGGAAAGGCATGGTTTCATGCCCCAGATCCTCCAGCCAGCGCGTCAGATTCCAGAGGACCATGGGACCGTAGATCTGATTAAGGGCCGCATAGCCCATGGAGGGATAGACGTTGAAATGCGTCCCCTCCTCGATCCCGCGCAGCATGCCCCGGGCGATGCGAAAGGCGAGGACGATCATGGATTTGGCCTGGGGGAAAATGTAGCGCGGGTCCATTTGCATGGGCGCGCCTTCCCAGCGCGACATGGGGGCGATGCCGACCAGGTCGGCACCGGCGTTCTTGGCAAAAGCCTTCACTTCCGCGGCAGTCACGTTCATGGTTGGGTTCCTTGTGGCCGCATGCTTCCGGAGATTGGCGAAGCACGGCGAAGAATAAGCGCGCGGACCCACCGGCCCGCCCGAAATCGCATAATGATTGTGGCTAATGGCGCGCCGCATACAGGGCAGCGATTTTACGCGCGGCTTGGCGCTGGACCTCCACCCGCTCCTCGGCCTTCACCTTGCCTGAATTCAGGTAATAGGTGGGGAAAGATTGAGCCACGGCCGCCACGACCCGCCCCTTGGCGTCCAATACCGGCACGCCGAGAGCGGCCAATCCGTCGACCGCTTCGTCAATGCACTGCGCCCAGCCGCGTTCGCGGGTCATGGCGATTTCCGCGCGCAGTTTGGCCGGATCGGCCAGCGTGCGCGGCGTCAGGGTCACTAGCTTGGCCCGTTTCAGCCAGTCGTCCAACTCCTCGAGTGCCATCCCGGCCAGCAGCACTTTGCCTGCGGCCGTGGTGTGCAGGCGTTCCAGCCACAATTGCTTCTCCAGAATCTGGACCGCGCCGGTGGCCATCAGGACCAGGACGCAGTGCAATTTACCGCTATCGTTAACGCCGAGGGATACGCCGTCGCCCGTCGCAATCGACAATTCCTGCAACGTCTCCAGCGCCGCTTCCCGCAGCAGCGACCAGCGGTCGGCGGTCTCTCCCAACCGGGCGAGTTTTCCGCCCAATCGATAGCGCCCGATCTCGTCCTGCGCCAGATACCCTCTTCGATACAAGGTCCGAACCAAGTTGTTAGTGGTGTTGGCATTTAACCCCAACTGGGCGGCGATGTCCGTGGAGCGTATGGCCTGCTCGTGGGAAAAAATGATCTCAAGAATGTCCAGTGCACGCTCAACGCTCTGCACCAGCGGTTTTTTGTCTTCACTCAACCCTCACCCCCCCCTTTCGCCCACATTATGGTTATCAAACCCACAATACAACATATACCGGTATTGTCAAGCCTTCATTACGAGCCAAAACGCCCACGAAGCTAAAATTTTTGCCTCAGTTTTCCTGTTATCCGCTCCAGAAACCAACCTGGCGTTTCTAAAAACCGCTTGACAAACCACATTCTTTTGTCTATATTAAATTACAGATTAGTTAATTGAATATTATTCAACCAAAAGAGGGATAAATGCTTAACATCCAATCGCTGGAGCGGGCGTTCGCAATTCTCGAACTGCTGGCCGACCACCCGGGTCAGCCTTTGCCGCTGGGACAGATTGCGCCGGCGGTGGAATTGAAGAGCGCCACCTGCGCTCATCTCATCAACACTCTGGTGGAACTGGGCTATGCCGAAAAACTCGGCCGCCGCGAAGGTTACGTGCTCGGGCCCAAGACCTTTAACCTGAGCCGCAACGGCATGTACCGGCGAGATCTGGCGGCCCGAGCCGAACCGGTCATGGTCGCGCTGGCCCGTGAGCTGAGCGAGACGGTCACGCTTTCGGCCCTCAAGGGCTTGCAGCGTATCCTGCTTGGCGAAGTCGAAAGTAAACGGCGGGTGCAGGTCAACCTCCGTTCGGAATTGGTGGCCGAGGACATCTATAACGCGGCTTCGACCTGGCTGCTCATGGCCCATCTGCCAGAGGAGGAACTGCGCCGGTTCATCGCCTGTCACGGCCGGCCTTGGTTCGAAAACGCGCAAGCGCCGCTGGATGAGGCGGCGCTGGCCGCCAAGCTGGCCGAATTACGCGTAGCCGATTTTTGCCAGATCGTCGACCCGGAAGCGGAGATCTGCCGCCTGGTCTGCCCGATCCGCGAGCAGGGGCGGGTGACGGCCACGGTGGGCGTCTATCTGCCGGCCTATCGGGCCACGCCCGAGAAATGCGAGTTGATTCGTACCGCGCTTAAACGTGCGGCGGAACAGATTCAAGCCGCGCCGGCCGGCACGCAGGCGCGAGATTAGGCATCGTTCTGAACTTGATTTGAGACTAGGCGGCGCCTGTTGGTGGGCGCTAATAACTTTTAAACTGGTAGGGGAAACAATGATTACTGCGGAAACGGTCAAGGAAACGGCCCGGCGTTCCGGCGCGGACCTGGTGGGCATCGCTTCGGTGGAGCGGTTTACGGACGCGCCGCCCATGCGCAAGCCCGAGGATCTGATGCCGGGGGCGAAATCGGTCATTGTCGCGGCGGTGCGCTACCCGCTGGAGGGCGTGCTGCGCATCGGCAAGCCGCCGGCCTACGCCTTGCCCTCGACGGCCTACGCCGGAGCCATGTGCCGCAAGCTCGAACGGATCTCGCTGGACATGATGTCCTGGCTGGAGGATCGGGGCGCACGGGCCATGTCCACGCCCGTCACCTGGCCGGGCAGCTGGCGGGTACGGCCTTATAAGGAGATGAAGGAGCCGCTGCAGGGCATGTTCTCGCACCGGCATGCGGCCGTGGCCGCCGGCCTGGGCGTGTTCGGCAAGCACACGTTGACCCTGACCCCGCAGTTCGGCCCTCGCCAGCGGTTCATTTCCGTCATCACCGACGCCGAGTTGCCGGCCGACCCGATGTATTCGGGCTCCGAGCTGTGCCCGGCCAATTGTCACGCCTGCATCAAGGCCTGCCCGCTGCACAGCCTGGACCCCAGCCAGCCGGTCAGCCTGAAGATCGGCGGCCGGGAGTTCAGCTACCCCAAGCTGGACTTCATGCGCTGCGCCTGGGTGGAACAGTACCGTCTGGCGGCCGTGGACGGACAAGAGTTCTATGGCTGCAAGTTCAGCGAAATGCCGCCCGAGGGCGAAATCAAATACGAGGACGTGGACCGCGCCATCCAAAACATGATGAAGACCGACCGCTTACAGTACAGCGGCCCCAATGGCGTGACCGACACGCTGGGCGAGTGCCTGCGCCGCTGCGTGGAGGTTTTCGAGGCCCGCAAGAAAGGGGCGAAGTCGGCGGCGGTGTAGCCGTCCATTGCCATCTTTCCGGTCAGTTCGAGCCGATTGTCAGGCTCGTAACTTGTCGCCGAAATTTGCGCAAGCTGCTCCGTAAGCAGCGCTTGTTATCTGGAACCGACATAACCTAATTTCGGCCCGGGGCTCCGCCGCGACGCGGCCCCCGCAGCCGCTGGAGGCATATCCATGGGATTGCGAATCGGCGTAGTGGGCGCGGGCGGTTTCGCCAAAGGATTCGTGCCGTTGTTTCAGGCGCATCCGCTGGTCGAGTCGGTGGCCCTGGCCGAACTGGTCGAGGAGCGCCGGCGGGAATATCAGGAACAGTTCGGCATCCGCGAGCTTTATCCGGACTATGAAACCCTGCTGGCCAAGGCGGACGTCGATTGCGTGGCGATCTTCACGCCGCGCCAATTGCACGGGCCCATCGCCCTGGCGGCATTGAACGCCGGCAAGCACGTCTACAGCGCCGTGCCCATTGCCATCAGCGTCGAGGAGATCAAGAAGATAGTCGAGGCGGTGGAGAAGACCCGGCGGATCTACATGATCGGCGAGACCTGCTATTATTTTCCCTGCGCCATGTACTGTCGCCAGGCCTACCGCGAGGGCAAATTCGGCCGGTTCGTCTACGGCGAATCCCAGTACTATCACGACATGCGCCATTTCTACAGCGCCTATCAGCGCTCGGGCGGGCCGGACTGGAAACGCTTGGCCGGGCTGCCGCCCTTCTACTATCCCACCCATTCGGTGGGCATGCTGCTCTCGGCCCTGGACGAGCGCGCGGTCAAGGTCACGGCCCTGGGCTTTCGCGACCAGCACGCGGACGCCGTCTTCGGCGAAGGGCGCAACAACTGGGACAATCCCTTCAGCAACGAGAGCATGCTCATGCGCCTCTCGGGCGGCGGCGTGGGCCGGATCAACGAGTTCCGCCGCATCGGCACCAAGCGGCCCAGCTCCTACATCACCGGTTTCTACGGCACGGAGGGGGCGTACGAATGCACCTCGCGCCTGCACCTTTTGCAGCAGTTGCAGGGCGACGAAGGCGCTACCCTCACCGACGTTAGCCGGCAGATCAACAGCCTCCAGTTTGAAGCCGAACGGGAGCAGCCCGGCTATCTCCAGCGCTCATTGGATTACAATATCTGCGACAAGGATTTTTCGCCGATCCACAACACCGCCCGGCTGCCGGCCTCCTTCAAAGGCCTGCCCAACGGGCACAACGGCTCGCACCAGTTTTTGGTCGACGACTTCGTCAAGTCCGTTACCACCAACCGGCTGCCGCCCAACCATGTCTGGTCCGCGGCCCGCTACATGCTGCCGGGGCTGATCGGCCACGAGTCAGCCCTGCGGGACGGCCAACCGCTGGACGTGCCGGATTTCGGCGAACCGCCAGCCGATTGGGCGATGCTCAACCCGGACGCAGGCTGATACCGATTTCGAATAACTACGACCGATTCCGGGGAAGCTTTCCGCAAAAAAGGTTCCCCGGAATCCATTATAAAACTTTTTTCCGTCCGCTTTCGCTTCGCCCAGGCGCAGACCACCATTGCCATGGGCCGCGACAAGAAAACCAGCCACTGCATCCTATCACCCAAGGAGCGGTAATGGCTCTTGTCCATCGGTGCTGAAATCGACCCCGAGATCGATGATCTACTCCTAATCGTCCCTCGGGAAGCCTACCGCAAATAGGTCCGAGAAGAGAAGCGGGGCATCGCGCCCGGCCAAGTCGGCCGCAAGAAAAGCGTCACGTCGGCATTCGCAAGGTATGATGTTCGTCCGTGACGCTGAGTCCGACGAGTACTGGGTCATGCAGCAGGCGCGCAACGTCGCCATGTGGATGGAGGAGGAGGACATTCGCCCGCATTTTATCCTCCACGATAACGACATGAAGTACACCGAACAGTTCGACGACTTCTTCCGCCAAGTTACGTCTGGCTCCACAAGCCCAAGGAAATTCTCCAAGTCATGATCGGCCTCCACTCCGACGATAAGAGTCAATAAGTGACAATTAAGGCCTCATTTGAAGTCCAATTATCGCAACAAACGTAGCGGCTTTCGCCCACCATCTCATCGGCCAAGGTTATGGATTTCGCGCCCTGCCGGGCATTCACAGTTCCGGCATTCTTCGGCAGCAATAGCCGTAATTTTACCTGCTGGTGATCGCTCAGCTACCGCGTGCCCCTCTGGGTTACGCTTCAAGATCCCGGATCCAGATGTTGCGGAAGCGGACGGGGTTGTTGTGGTCCTGTAGGTGAATCGGGCCGCGGCCGTGGGGTTCGTAGACCGGCTGTTTGGGCTGTGCGGCGTTCGAAATTCGGTTCAGAAAAGCGATTTATTTCCGTAGCGGAAT
>CAYMGG010000146.1:0-14234 GCA_964389915.1 uncultured Planctomycetaceae bacterium | reverse complement strand
TTCCGCTACGGAAATAAATCGCTTTTCTGAACCGAATTTCGAACGCCGCACAGGGCTCAGGACAAGATATTTCGGTTACCCAAGACCGGCGAATTTGCTTGGACAGTCAAAGGGATAGAGAGAGGGGAATATTATCTGGGACTGTTTGTGCAGGAGGGTCACGCGAATATTTTGCAGTATATCGACAACGGCGAAAGCACTTTTCTGTTTTGCGACGGCCGCAGAGTCGCTTTTTCAGATTCGACTGGACCACTTATGGTTTCCGGCCAGTTTATGGGACAGCTTCTCGCCCGCGATAAACTTGAGTTGAAGGACGGAAACGAATTACGTTTACCGCGGTCACTTTCGGGACGCATGGTCGGGTCGTTATGCATGTATAAAAAGCGCCCCGTCAATGGTGTTTTTCCGGTTTCAACGGATGGCCAGGAAGATCCGGAAAACGATGACCGGTACCGCCTAAAAGTCGACATGGAACCGCCGGCGGCGACTGTGCAGAGCGCGACCGCCAAAATATTTGTCACCAATGTTCTGCCCGCCCCCCAGAGCGTGGACGTTTCCTGCACGATCAAGGACTATTTCGGCGTGCCCGTTGCAGTATTTCAACAAGCCATGACCTTGTCATCTCGCCAAGTTTTCCAGAAAAACCTTGAATTTGAATGGGGTAAGGCAGATCGATACCAAGCCGAATTGACGGTCCGGGACGGGACAGGCTACAAGACCGGCGTTTGCGAGCAGATATTGTCGCCGGAACAAGGTCCCATCAGGAGTCGCGTCTGGCTGAACGACAATTGGGAATATCAAATGGCGGCAAAATTGTTCATCAATTCCACGGACATATCCAAGGATAAATGGAAACAAACCAACCTGCCGCATGTTCCGAGTTGGCAGAATCTCCAAGTCGGCGAAGAAGAACATGTTATGTGGTTTCGACGCAACTTCACTGTTCCCCCAGACATGCTCGAAAAGGAAAAAGATATCGTTTTGGTTCTGCTGAGTGCCGGGCACGAAGTTGTCGTCTGTATTGACCGTCAAACCGTTTTTTCAGGGACCACTCCCTATGCGCCGATTTATGTAGATATTTCCCAGTTGGCTCAAGCGGCGGAGGTGCATGAGCTGATCGTCGGGCTGAGAGATGAAATCGCCACCATCGACCAGGAGTCCATCAAAGATCACAAAGGCAAAATCGGGCGATTTGAAAACACCATCTCGCCGCCGGGACGGTTTGGTTTGGGCGAGATGTATTTAGAGTCGCGACCTCGCAAACGGATTGACGGTGTGAACATCCGCACTTCGTTCCGCGACCAGTCCGTCAATGTCGATTATCAGACCGCAGGCGAAAACCTGACCGGCTGCAGGATATCCTCCAAAATTCTCTATAAAGGGAAAACGGTCTTTACCTTTACCCCAGCCGAGGTGGGCCCGCAAGGCCAAGCGGCGGCTTCGGCAAATTGGGCGGCCCCGATCCTATGGAGCACTTGGGCGCCGGAACTGCTCTGCCTGGAATCGACACTGGAACGCCAGGGAACGTCAATAGACGTGACCAAAACCCGGTTCGGATTCCGGGAAATCTGGGCGGAACAGAATGCGCTATTCCTGAACGGGACGCGCATCAAAATCGCCGCCGTGAGTATGGCGAGATTCGAGAGCCTGAAGGATTATCGGAATTACCTGCGGATGGGCAAACGGCAGGGCCTCACCGGCAAATATTTCATGCCTCCAAACCCGCTGCTGCAGGACGTCAACGACGAAGAGGGGATTTTGTCCATTACCATGACGGACGGGGTCGATGCAGTGACCAAGCAAAAAAACCAATGCGACGAGTATTGGCAGAATGCCCGCGACTTCACGGTGGCGTCGATCGCGGCCAATCGGAATCACCCTTCGATCCTGGCCTGGAGCATTTCCAACGAGTGGGCCCGAAGCGACGCGCTGGCTCTGTCCCGCTTGCAGGAGTTGGGCGGCATCGTCAGGCGCCTGGATCAAACCCGGTTCGTATTTTGCAATTGCGACCTGGATCTGAACGGTTGGAGCAACATCATCAGCACCCATTATCCGATCGACGGGTTCGCGGTTCGCGATCCGAAATATTTCCTACCCGACAGCGCCTTGTGGTACCCGAAAGACCGGAAGCTGGAAAAAGGCCTGAAAATTCCCTGCGGCCAAGTCAAGCAAGTGGCCAACATTCCCGAAAAATCCCCGATCACCTTCGGCGAAAAACCGATCTTCATCGATGAAACCGGCTGGAAATACAGCTATAACCCACCGTTGGGATTCGCGGCCATCCTGGGCGACCGGGCTTATTTGGGGGCGGTGGCGGGCGCCGAAGCCCATCATACTCTAAACCGCTGGTTCATTTCCCGACACCGGGATATCGAGCCGGTGCTGATTACGCCTTGGGACTGGTGTCAAAACGATCACCTCCTGAAAACCATTCCGTCCATCGACATCGTGGTCCTGCAAAGCTATACGCAGTGGTACGGCGGGCAAAACGTCACTTTCCACGTAAACCTGCACTGGGACCGCCCGGCGGCGCAAGATCTGCAATATGCGGTCGACATTTACGACGACCGCAAAGTTTCCATTTTCAGACGGGAAGAGCCGCTCCATTTTTCGCCCGCGGAACTGATTCGACGAGAAATCACGATCTCCATGCCTGAAGTCGACCAAATTCACCCGATCACATTGGTCCATTCCTTGACCGCGCCTGGCGGAGTGAAAGTAAAAGAATTGAAAATAAGTGGCCGGCTTTGTCCTCGGGACAACCGCCGGATCGAGTCGGACAAAATCTTTCTGTTCGATCCAGAGGGAAAATCCAGGGCCCTGCTGGAGAGTCTCGGTGTCACGGCGCGACCCCTGGAGGCAGACGATTTTTCGCGCCTCGCCAAAGAGAGCGTGCTGATCGTCGGGCAGAACGCGGCAGTGCATCCCGCCTTGACCAACGCCGCCAATGTGGTGAATGAATTCGTTTGGCTAGGGGGCAAGGTATTCATTCTTAGCCAGCGCCAGACCATTGATTGGCTGCCGGTGGCGCTCGAACCGACGGACAAGCTCAGTTCGATTTGTTTCCGCCGCGCGCCTAACCATCCGATTTTGCAAAACCTCGCTGATGAAGACGTGAAATTCTGGTTCCCGCACCATCTGGTCAGCCAGAATGATTTCCGAAAACCATTTTCCGGAAACTATGTCTGCCTTCTGGATTCGGCCGACGGAAAGGCGGGGATGGAATATACGCCCTTGGTCGAACTGCCCTGGGGCGAGGGGACTTTAATTGCCAGCCAGCTCGATTTCGCCGCCACGGCCCAGGTCACTCCGGCTTCAAAGGAGTTTTTTTTCAGAATCATAGACTACCTGCGCAACTATAAGGCCGCTAAAACACGCCTAGCCTACTGGGGCCGGAAAATCGGTCCCCTGGTCGAAGCGCTGGCGCAGGCGGGCGCCGATTTCGAACCGATTCCCAGTCTGGACGAGCGGACCCTGCAGCCGTACACGCGCCTGCTAGTCGAGGCCAAGGTTCTGCAGGCGCGGGACATGCCGGCCCTTAAGGCTTGGACTGATCGGGGGGGCACGCTGGTTTTGCACAACGCCCCCCCCGAGGCGGAACAGACGGTTGCGGAGTTGTTGGCGGGCAACCAAGTCCGCTTCGGCGATTTCCCGAAGTGTTTCCAGGGGCGATTTCTCAAATCAGATAAATGCCCGTTGTTGGACGGCCTAAGCAACGAAGATTTTTTCTGGAAAAAGCTGCCCACCAGTCAGAACTATGTCCCTTCATACGTCGATCCGGCCTGGGCCAAGGATGAAATCGTGACCCAGGCCCTGACCGTGGCTGGCGGCCGGAATTATGGCTACCCCGAAGCGCTTTCGGAAATCGAATGCGGACGGGGCAAGGTCATTTTCGACCAACTCCGCTGGGATAGCGGCGAGCCTTCGGTAAGCGGCAAGGCGCTGCGCATCGTCAGCTGCCTGCTGACGAATCTCGGAGTCCGATTCAAGAAAACGCTACCGCAGAACGCGCTGCCCAAAAATCTGGCCTATACGCCCATTGATATCTCAAAATCCCTGAACCGGGGCTTTGCCGATGAGGTCGCCAACGATGGAAAAGGGGGGTGGACCGATCAAGGGAAAGACATCGACATGCGCGAGCTGACGGCGCTGCCCGGACTGACGAAATTGAACGGCGTGCCGTTCCGGATCGAAAAAGACAAAAGTTGCCTGGTGCTGGGCTCCAAGAATCGGCGCGACGATCTGCCCCGAGCCGCGAGTGGCATCCCACTCGGTCAACGGGCCGAAGTACTGTATTTTCTCCAGACGGGGGCCTGGGTTGAAGACCGGCTCCTGGCCACCTACAAGATTAATTACGCCGATGGAGAATGCACTGTGATCCAGCTGATCGGCGGCTGCAACTATCGGGACTGGACGGATGAAACCCCCCAGGCGCCGTTCTATGGCGAGAAAGGCACAAAAACCCAGACAGCGTTTACTTGTCGGACCCACAAATGGCCTCATAGCAAAAGCCTATACATGATGGGGTGGAAAAACCCCTATCCGGACAAGATTATACAGTCCTTCGATTTTGTGGGAGAAAATATCGCCGTGCCCATCCTGGTCGCGGTGACCGCAGGAACCGCGGCCGTAAGCCAACCGATTAGGGAGGCTCCCCCCCCAGCCAACCGTCAGGCTGCGGAGGAGAATTACGCCAAAGCCGTCAAGGCCGTAAACCAAAAAGATCTAAAAAGCGCAAGCGACTTTACCGCAGCCGCACTAAAAGCTGACCCAACGTTTTCAGACGCAAGGCTTCTCCTGGCGAGGATCTTCATCCAGAACAATGACCTGTCCAAGGCCGCAGAAGAACTGAGAAAATGCCTGGCCACGGATCGCATGCAATATGATGCATATTTGCTCTTAGGTGACCTACTGGAGCGGCAAAATAAATATTCGGAAGCATTACAGGTTTACGAAGAATCTTTGGCCATAAATTTTAATCAACCGGTAGTCATTGAAAGTGTAAAAAGAGTAAATGAGGCCATGACAAATTCCCGGAACCAACGGCCGTAATCACTTCAGTTGCGGATGTTGATGACAAGCAGCAAAAGACCGAATGACGTGTTCGATTTAATATGTCAGTCTACAGGTATCAGTCCGGCCATCCGGCTTGCCTGCCCCTTTTCGGTTTGTGCTGCCTGGAGTAGCGGGAGTCCCAAAATCCCCAACTCATGCGGATCGACCACGCACATCCCGTCGATACGCCGGAAGGGAGGAATCCGCCCCGCCATCTCCCAATCTTGCAGTGCCTGGATAGGTATTCTAAGGGAGACTGATATCTCAGGGATTATGCGCCTAGCCTGCTGCCGAGCGCCGAAGGTGTTGGCGTTGTACGAGCTTCCGCACAATACCTAGAACTGGATATGGCGCCCCTGCGCCAACAGCCTAATATCCGGTTGCTTCTTCCTGAAAGGTAATGCGGGCGTTGCACCGTTGCACGTATTGAAAAGGGGGTATACCCCTCCCCCGCCTTGGCTATGCGGCGGCCTCACGTACTATGCCCAGGCCTTCGATAAGCCGAAAAGATACTTCTGGGCCGGGCTGGTTAAGCTCAGGCAAATCTGGTAATCGGCAAGCAAAAGTGGACCAGGGGTAGGTAGATATCGGCGCGTAAAAGGGGGCCACCGTAACGGCTTGTCCCGTGTAGGATTCCGTGTTTGGCGGACTGCGCAGGAGGGCTGGAGGGATGTTAACGGTGGACGATTATGAAGTGATTCGGCGTAAGGTGAAGGTGGAGGGGTTAAGCCAGCGGGAAGCGGCGCGGCAGCTTGGGCGGTCCCGCAAGACGGTCAAGAAGGCCCTTGAGCACTCCTCGCCTCCGGGTTATCGGCGCCAGACGCCGGCGGCCTGTCCGGTTATCGCGGGCGTAGCGCCGATCATCAAAGCCTGGCTTACCGATGATCGGGGCCAGCCGCCCAAGCAGCGGCATACTATGACTTGGATCTACCAGCGGCTGGTGGAGGAGCATGATTTCCGGGGCGGTTATGACGCGGTGCGGCGATACATCGGCAAACAGCGGCTGCATTCGGGCGAAGTGTACTTTCCGCTGGTTTTCGAGCCGGGCGAAGAGGGCCAGGTCGATTGGGGCGACGGCTGGTGTTATCTGAACGGCGAAGAGCGCAAGTTCATGCTCTTCTGCGTTCGCTTGGCCTACAGCACGGCTTCCTTCGTCCGGGCGTATGAGCGGCAGGATTTGGAATCCGTCTTGGACGGACACGTTCACGCATATGAATTCTTTGACGGTGTGCCGCGTCGCCAAGCCTACGACAACATGAAGACCGTGGTGCTCAAGGTGGGCCGGGGACAGGAGCGGACGCGGAATAAAGCTTTCCGCGAACTGCGCAGCCATTACCTGTTCGAGACGCGGTTCTGCAATGTGGCTTCGGGAAACGAGAAGGGGCATGTGGAGAACCTGGTCAAATTCGCGCAGCGGAACTTTATGACCCCGCTACCGGCGGTCACGAGCCTGGCGGAGCTGAATGCGCATTTATTGCAGGTTTGCCGGCAGGACTTGGATCGGCGGGTGAAGCAGCGCGGCGACCGGACGCGGGGGGAATTGCTGGCGGAGGAGAGACGGCGTTTTCTGCCTTTGCCGGCGACTCCGTTTGAAGCCTGCAAGCGAGCCTCGACCTTCGCCTCGAAAGAGGCGCTGGTCAGATTCGACAACGTGCAATACTCCGTGCCGGTCGAACACGCCTATGTCTCAATCGAGCTGAAAGCCTTCGTGGAGCGGGTGGAGCTGCGCACGAGCGGAGAATGCGTGGCGACGCATCCGCGGCGTTTTGAACCGGGCTTTTGCCTGGACTACACGCACTATATTCCTCTCTTGGAGCGCAAGCCCGGCGGGATTCATAACGGCCGGCCGTTCAAGGGGGAGCCGTGGGGCGAGGATCTGCAACGTCTGCGGCGGGAATTGGAATGCCGCTACGGCGATGAAGGCACGAAAAAGTTTATTCGCGTGCTGCGCTTGTTTTCCCGCTTTCCGATTTCCGCGGTCCAAGCCGCGGTGAGGGCTTGCGTGCGCCGGAGCGCCTTCAGCGACGAGGCGGTGGCGGCGGTGCTGAACTTCGTGCCGCGCCGGCGGGGCCAGGTGATCGACTTGTCTTCCCGGCCGGATCTGCGGCTGGAGGGCGATGGCATACGTCCGGCGGCGATTTATGACGGTCTCCTGGGTGGAAAGGAGGCCTCGGCATGAACAGCCCGGTCCTGCTGGAACACTATCTGAAGACCTTGCGTCTGCCGATATTCCTGAAAGAGTACGCGGCCTTGGCGCGGGAATGCGGGAAGAAGAACCGCGTTTATGAGGAATACCTGCTGGGGCTGGCGGATCTGGAGATGCAGGAGCGGACGAAGAACGCCATGACCCGGCGGCTGCGGGAAGCGGACTTTCCGGCGGAGAAGGAGCTTTCGACTTTTGACTTTGCGGCGGCGCCCAAGGTAAGCAAGAAGCGGATTCTGGATCTGGCGAAGGGTGAATTCGTCGAGAAGCGGGAGAACCTGGTCCTGGTCGGCCCTCCGGGGGTGGGCAAAACCCATCTGGCCGTGGCGCTGGGGCGGGAAGCCTGCCGCCGGGGCCGGCGAGTGCGTTTCTTCACGGCGGCGGGATTGGCGACGGCATATGCCGAAGCGCGGGATGAACGGCAGGTGGGGCGGCTGGAGAATTTCGTGCGCAATCGCCACCTGATCGTGGTCGATGAGCTGGGCTATGTGCCGCTGGGCCAAAACGCGGCGGAAAACCTGTTTCACTTTTTCAGTCTGTGCTATGAGCGAACGAGCGTGATCGTGACCACGAACCTGCCGTTTTCGGAATGGCCGCAGATTTTCGGGGACGAACGACTGACCGGCGCGCTGCTGGACCGGCTGACGCATCGGGTGCATATCCTGGAGATGCAGGGCGACAGCTACCGGCTCAAAGCCAGTCTGAAAGAGAAGGAAAAGATACCGGGCGAAAAACCGGCGGCCGGGGAACTGACTCCGGCAGGAGACGACGAAGACGGCTCCGCGTGAAGGCCGGCGGTGACCGCCCCCCTCCCGTCCCCCCAAAGGGGGGAGGCGCCAGCCTGGCTCAATGGCAGAGGGAAAAACAAAGGACGCCCCCAAAGGGACGTCCCCTGCCACTGAGCCTCGGGGTAGCTGGCCGGCTCCCCGGTCTGATTCAGAATAACCGGCCGATCGGCCGGAGGCAATGGTGAGCGGTTAACCGGCTAGTAGCAAAGGGTAATTGTAGATTTGACGGCGCCGATCGGCGGCGCTATTCTTTGGCCCTAGGTGGCTCCCTTTTGCGCGCCGATCCTGGTCCCCTTTTGCTTGCCGATTACCAAATATAAAAACGGGCCCCCGGGATGGTACAATTGTATTGGCCGGTTGCCTTATTCGCCTCCCCATCGCAGGCATTTGAAGGAAATGTCAACATCGCCTCCCACCTGCCAGGGACCGGCCTATGCGCATGGCTGCCGGCGCGCAATTGCAAAACGCCTTGTGCCACAACGAAAAAGCCCCGCAAACCAAGGGTTTGCAGGACCAAGAAAAATGGAGCGGGCGAAGGGAATCGAACCCTCATGACCAGCTTGGAAGGCTGGAGCTTTACCACTAAGCTACGCCCGCGCATATAGTTGGGCAAGTATGCACCGCTCGGCGGTCAGCATTGGCCGAAAGCCGGAAATGTCCGCAACTGCTGCCGCTGCCTTTAGTTGGCCGGAGTTTGCCGCCGGTTAAGGATTTGCGCCAAGAGGGCCGCTTCAGCCCGAGCCACGTCGCGCACTTCGGCCGACAAGGTTGAGGTCATAATGCAGTCAAGCAGGTGGTCTATACGGGCATTGATCTGGGCGCAGCTCATTTTGGCTGCCCTGGCCCTGACCTCTTCTTCTAGTCCCAGCTCGCGTGCGACGGTGGTCTTCATGGCTGATCTCCTGCGCTGGACACTTGCTCACCCCAGTCGTGGCGACCGTCACTATTCCTCACTTAGTATATTCGCCTAAAAACAAAAAAAATGAAGAAAAAAATGAAGAACTTGTGTTTTGTTAAAAAAACGGTCTGCCTGCTTTGAGCGGCGAAGGCGCCGGGAGTTTCGGCCAATCCGTGTTTTTTCGCCTATAAACCCCGCAGCCAAAGCGGCCGCAAGCGCTCCTCGCCCGCCAGACCGGCGTCCAGTTCGGCCAGCAGCCGCTCCTGGTCGCGCGGCAGGTTGCCCCCCAACGGCAGCGGATTGCTGGCGTGGTCGGCGCGAAAGACCGCGCCCGGGCAATCCAGGCCGACCAGAATCAGGCGGGTCTCCCGCAGCGCCTCCCGGTCGTCCAGTAATTCGATCTCGCCCGCCTCGACCGCCCGCGCCCATTCCGTCCCCTCCACCGGGATGTAGGTCAACAGGCTGATGAAGCGGGGACGCATGGCGCTGAGGGCCGCGGCGGTGGCCTGGGCATGGCGCTCCGAGCCGGAGCGGCCGGCCAGCCCGATCAGAGCCATGACCGAAACCCGCAGCCCCGCCTCCGACGCGCGCCGGGCGGCGGCGATCATTTGCGCGGCCGTGCAGCCTTTGCGCAGCCGCGCGAGCAGGTCCTCGTCCCCGCTCTCCAGCCCCAAATAGACGGTGCGCAGGCCGGCGACGGCCAGTGCTTGCAGTTCTTCGGGCGTCTTGGCCAGCAGGCCTTCGGCCCGGGCATAGGCGGCGAAGCGGCCCGCCCGGGGAAAGTGGCGCCGGACTTCCGACATCCGCGCCAGCAGACTCTCGGCCGGCAGGCAGAGGGCGTCGCCGTCGCCCAGAAACACGCGGCGCTCCTCGGACGGGAAGAGCCGGGCGGCCAGCGCGACGTGGCGGGCGAATTCCGTCTCCGTGCGGACGCGGTGGACCAGGTCGCGGTACATGCCGCAAAAGCTACAGGCGTTGTGCGGGCAACCGACCGTCACGCCGAGGATCACCGAATCGGCTTCGCCGGGCGGGCGGAAATGGGGAAACCTTTCCGGCGGGATGGGGGAGGAGTTGGCAGACGTGGAGGAGGCCATAAAATACGGTTCTCTTCAAAGCTCGCTAAAAAAATGTCCGGCGAGGATCGGCCGCCCGGAATTTTGTCCATCCGACCGCCAATAGGCTTGAGGTCCGGTCGAGGTTTGTGAAAGCATTTGGGCGGGCTTATTCCCCAAAACGTTCGCGGCACCCCGGCCAAAAAAGTTCTCTCGCTACAGCTCGCTGCAAATAAGGGGCAAACTTCGATCACGGCGTCGACGTCTCCCCCTCCCTCCGGGAGGGGGCCGGGAGGAGGGAGAGGACCTAGAGCCTCCCAGGCCATCTCCCCCGCCCCGACCCTCCCCCGGAGGGGGAGGGAGACCAGTTCTGCAATCGCCCCTTGATTAGGGGAAAATGCTGTTAACAGGCGGTTCGATCTGCGCCGCCGACGGGCCCAAAGTTCCGGCGGCGGCCGCGTCCAGCAGCCAGAGCACTTCGCCGCCGACGGGGGCGACCCGCGCCGCCGGCAGCAGCGGCCGGCCGGATTCGGGCGGTCCGAGCAACCGGCCGACGACCTCGGCCTTGTCCGCGCCGGCGACCAGAAAAATCACGGTTTGCGCCCGGTTCAGGCAGGCCAGGGTCAGGCCGAGCCGGAGCTCGCCGCTCTCCGGCTGGCGGCTGACGGTCACCCACCGCGCGGTTTCGGCCAACTCCGGTCCGCCGGGAAACAGGCTGGCGGTGTGGCCGTCGGCGCCCAGACCCAGCAGGACGACGTCCGGGCCGCCGGTCGGGGTCGCGGCGCAGGCGGCGCGCAATTCGGCCTCATAGGCGGCGGCGGTTGCAGGTTCGGCCCGTTCGCCCGGCAGGCGGTGGACCAGTTCCAGGGGATAGCCGGCCGGCGCCAGCAGGTTAGCCCGCAGCAGCCCGTAGTTGCTGCGCGGATGGTCGGGGGGCACGGCGCGTTCGTCGACCTGGAAGAGGTGCGGCCAGCGTTCGGCCGGCCAGCCGCGGCCGAGAATCAGGGCCCATTCGCGCAATAGCGCCTCGGGGGTACGGCCGCCCGAGACAGCCACGACCAGACGGCGGGCCTGGCGTTCGGCTAATTCGCGCAAGCGCCCGGCCCCGGCGCGGGCCAGGGCGGCGGCGTCGGGTTGCACGGCCACCTGCGGCGCGGAACGGGCGGGCGGGTTCACTTATCCGGGCCGATCGTCAGCTTGAGCGATTCGCTTAAGCGGCTCTTGGCGAATACCCTTCCTAGCCGCGGCGAGATGACGACTTCAAGCAGGGAGGAGTGGTGGCGGGCACGCAGGGCGGCGCTGGCCAGCAGGCCCAGATAGACCGAGGAGACCGTCTGGCAGCGGGAGAGGTCGATCTTCAGGGCCCGGTTGCGCCGGCCGGTCAGGTCGTCGAGCTGGGCGGCGAAGGCTTCGGCCAGGGAGAGTTGCAGTTCGCACTCCAGGCAGATCAGGGTTTCGCCTTCGAGGTGCCAGGGCTGCTCGGGCAGCTGCCGGGGCGCGGGCCAGGCGGGGCGCGCCTGCCGCCCGTGCTTGATGAAATGATCGATGGCTTGGCGCAGATCCTCCAGGCGGAAGGGTTTTTCCAGCATGAAGTCGATACCACAGTCGCGCAGGTCGTCGCGCTCCCACTGCTCGATCACGGCTGAGACGATCATGATCGGCAGACCCGGGCTGCCCTTGCGCAACCGCCAGGCCAGGCTGACGCCGTGCTCGTCGGGCAAGTTGATATCGATGATGGCCAGATCCGGAGCCGGGCCGTCGGCCAGCTGGCTGCCGACCTGCTCGGCCGTGGCGCAGGAAACCGACTCGTGGCCGTCCAGGTTGGCCAGCTCGCTGATCAGTTCGCGCGTATCCCGGTCGTCTTCGACCAGCAGTATGCGCCCCATGGGTGAGTTCCTTTTCTGGCTGCCGGCGCGGACACCCCTTCGCGGTCCGCCGCTTGACAGCGGCCGGATTTGCCCCTAAATGATGGCAGTCCTAAATTCAGTATATCCCAGACCGGTGCGGAGGCAAGCCGCATGTCGCAGGGTCGATGGTGCATTACGCCGTTCGCGCCGGAACGCCGGGCGGAGGAGATCGCCGCGCTGGCCGGACTCTGGAACCTGGCGGCCGCCGAGGCGCACGGCTTTTTCCCCCTGACGGCCGGACTGTTTCAGCACCAGGTCGTGGATAATGCGCGTTTCCGGCCGGGCAACCTGCTGCTGGCCCGGGTGGGGGGGCAGGTGGTGGGCCTGGTCCACTGCGACCTGGTCAACGAACCCTATTATCCCCAGAGCGGTACGGTTTCGGCGTTGGGCGTTCATCCGGCCTGGCGGCGGCGCGGGCTGGGGGGGGCCCTGCTCGACGCGGCCCTGGCGCGGCTCTCGGCCCTCTGGGCCGGCCGGATCGACGGCGGCGGCAGCTGGCCGTTCGACGCCTTTTATGCCGGCCTGCTCGACGGGTCGGAACGTTCGGGGGTCCGGCCGACCGAAGCCGCGCTCTGGCGTCTCTTTGCCTCCCGGGGTTTTGCCCCGACCCGGGAGAGCGTGATCCTGCGCCGGTCGCTTGCCGGCGAGGGGCGGGCCTTCTGCCCGCGCGACCTGAAGCTCGTCTGGCGGCCGCGCACGGAGAAAACGTGGCTGGACCAGGTTTTCCGGGCCTGGCGGCTATACGACCACGGACTGTGCAACGAACGCGGCGAGACCCTCTCGCGGGCCATCTGCGCCCGGATGACGGGGTGGAGCGACCACGCCGGGCGCGAGCGCTACGCCATCTTCGGCGTCCACACTCCGCCCGAAAAGCGCCGCCAGGGCTGGGCCGAGCTCAATCTGCGCCTGCTATTGGCGGGTTTGGCCGAGGCCGGGGGGCAGGAGGCCGAGCTTCACGTCTACGCCGACAACGAGCCGGCCTGGGGCCTGTACCGCAAGCTGGGCTTCAAGGAAATCGGGCGGACCTGGAGCCTCTGCCGGCCGGGTTGAAACGAAAATTAGTTTGCCGGACAGGGCTCTTGTCGATACCCTGAAATGGGGTAGGAAAATCAGGCGCTGGGACCTGGAGAGGCCCGCATGGACACGATGATCCGGCCGGAACTGCTTCAGGATCTGCTGGATGTCGGCATCGCCCTCTCCAGCGAGCACGACCTGCGCAAGCTGTTGACCCTGATCCTGAGCGAAGCCCGGCGGCTGACCCGGGCCGACGCCGGCACGCTCTATCTGCGCGAGGGCGAAAGTCTGCGGGCCGAAGTGGCCCAGTGCCAGACTTTTGTCGAGCGCTGGGGCGCGGAGAAGGCCGCCAGTCTCTTCCAGAGCTTCAACGTCCCCCTCACCCCCAATTCGATCGCCGGCGCGGCGGCCTTGACCCGCGAGGTTATCAATATCCCCGACGTGCAGAATCCCGCGCCCGGTTCGCCGTTTCGCTACGATCCGACCTACGACCAGAAATTCGACTACTCCACCCACTCCAACCTGGCCGTGCCCATGCTCGACCGGTTCGGGCTGGCCATCGGCGTGCTCCAGCTTATCAATGCCCGCAAAAACGACAGTTTCCGCTCCTTCAGCCCCGAGCGGGTCAAGCTGGCCCGGGCGCTGGCCAGTCAGGCCGGCGTAGCCATCGCCAACGCCCAGCTGACCGAGAGCCTGCGGCAATCTTATCTGGACACCCTTCGCCGCCTGGGGGTGGCCGCCGAATGGCGCGACAAGGAGACGGCCAATCACATCAACCGCGTCGCCCGCTACAGCCGCCGGCTGGCCGAGCGGCTCGGCTGGCCGGCCGACCGGGCCGAACTGCTGGAGAACGCCAGTCCCATGCACGACGTGGGCAAGGTCGGCATTCCCGACGCCATCCTCAACAAGCCCGGCCGGCTGACGCCCGAGGAACGCACGGCGATGGAGAAGCACACCCTGATCGGCGCCGACATCATGGCCCGGGCCGACAATCCGGTGATGGAGATGAGCCGGGTGATCGCCCTGGGGCACCATGAGAAATGGGACGGCAGCGGCTATCCCAACGGTCTGAAAGGCGAGGAGATCCCCCTCGAATGCCGGATCGTGGCCCTGGCCGACGTGTACGACGCCCTGGCCTCGCGCCGCTGCTACAAGCCGGCCATGCCGCCGGACAAGGTGCAGAGCATCATCCGCGAGGAGTCGGGCCGGCACTTCGACCCCACGGTGGTGGAGGCCTTCTTCGCCGAACTGCCCACCCTGGAGGAGATCCGCCACCGCTTGGCGGACACCGACGAAGAGTTGGAAAAGGTCAGCAAC
>CAYMGG010000145.1:0-14267 GCA_964389915.1 uncultured Planctomycetaceae bacterium | reverse complement strand
CGGGGGAACTTTTTTGCAAAAAAGTTCCCCCGGACCCCCTCAAAAAACTCTCATCCAGCTTCGCCGTTTCGAACGTTCAGATGGACGAACTCGACGTCTGCCCCATTCGTGCGACTCGCCCATCTGAACCGGCCGGGTGCGCGAAGCGCTTTTTGGGCGTGCGGCACGCACTTGCAAAAAAGTTCCCCCGGACCCCACAAAAAACTCTCATCCAGCTTCGCCGTTTCGAACGTTCAGATGGACGAACTCGACGTCTGCCCCATTCGTGCGATTCGCCCATCTGAATTGGTCGGGTGCGCGAAGCGTTTTAGGGGCGGGCGGTGCGCACAGGCAAAAAACTCCCCTGGGCTCCATTGAAAATTCCCATTCGGCTTCACCGTTTCGAATGTTCGGATGAGGTGGACTCCACCCTACCGCCGGGCGGAAACGGGGGAAGGAGTCGTGCCGAAATTTTTAGGCAAGTCCAGGAGTCGGCCGAGTCAGGCGTCAAAGCCTGGGGCAGAAATTTGATTGGCAAATTTTGCTCTGGGGGGTATTGAAAGGTCTGGCCGAAGAGACGGACAACATGAACCTGACCGACACCGAACAACGGCACGGCATGCGCCATGCCATCATCCAGGCCTGCTACGGGGCGCTCTCCGGCGTTCTGGTCCGCGACAGCAGCGTCATCATCCTTTTTGCGACCATGCTGGGCGCGGGCGAGGCGTTGTCGCTGGTCACCACCTCGCTGACCGACCTGACGGTCCTGCTCACCCTGGGGCTGGCGTATTACACGGAACTGGTCGGCAAGCGGCGGATGATCGTCTGGTCCTCGGCGGTTTCCATGCTGGCCATGCTGCTCTGCGCGGCGGCGCCTTGGTGCGGGACGGGGTCGCGCTGGGTTCTGCTGGGCAGCCTGATGATCTACGCGGTCTTCCAGAGCGGCTATACCGCGGCCTGGTTTCCACTGCTCGACGGGGTGGTGCCGGCCAACGAGCGGGGCCGGTTCTTCGGCCGGATGCGGGTCAGCTGGCAGCTGGTCTCGGCCCTCTTCCTCTTCGGCGCGGCCTGGCTGGTCGGCCGCAACGCCTCTCTGCCTATGCTTCAGGGCATCATCCTGGTCAGCGGCCTGGGCATGCTGGGGCGGATCTGGCATATCCGCAAGATGCCGGAGGTGTCGCTGCCCAAGCCGGAACGCTTCTGGCCGCTGGTGAGCGACCTTATGTGCAACCGCTCGCTGGTGGGCTTCTCCGTCTACCTCTTCTTTCTCTATCTGGCGGCCAACGCCACCCCGCCCCTGATCTTCCTGCTGGCCAAGAACACCCTGGGCCAGGCCGACAACGTAGTGGTCGGGCTTTCGGTCGTGTACATGGGCGGCACGATTCTGGGCTATGCCGTGGGCGGGCATCTGGTCGACCGCTACGGGGTCAAGTTGCTGTTCGGCCTGGCGCATCTGAGCTTCGGCGGGTTGAACCTGCTGCTCCTGGTTGTGACCGACGGGTCGCTGGCTTTCATGTTGTACGGCATTGTCGCGGCCCACGGTTTCGTCAAGGCCGCCGCCTCGATCGCCGTCTCCAGCGAGATGCTGGCCCTCGCGCCGGAGAACAACAAGGCCCTCTCGATCGCCTTCTGCTTCAGCCTCTATTCGGCCGGCAACGGTCTTTCGCGGGCTTTGGCCTCGCTCATCCTGGGCAGCGGACTGCTGGCCTCGTCGTGGCAGTTGGGCGGTCTGATGCTGACCCCGTATCACAGTCTGTTTCTCTTCTTCGGCGTGATGGTGATCCTGGCCAGCGTGCTGATGATCCTGGTGCCGGCCCTGATGCGCAACGTCCAACGCCTGCCGCTCTGACCGCTTGGCCGACTCCCGGGGGGGCTTTTTTGCAAAAGAGTTCCCCCGGCCCCCCCAAAAAAACTCTCATCCAGCTTCGCCGTTTCGAGCGTTCAGATGGACGAACTCGACGTCTGCCCCATTCGTTCGCCTTGCCCACCTGAACCGGTCGGTCGTGAAGTGTTTTTGGGCGTGCGGCCCGCACGGCAAAAAAGGTTCCTCGGGAGTAAGCAAAATCAGAGATTAAGTCGGATTACTCTCGGGCCAGTCGGAACACCCGGTATTCCCAGGGCTCGAGCTTCAGCGGCAGACTCCAGAGTCCCTCGGCGTTAGGCGCGGCCACGGCCTGGCCGGAAATGGCGTCCGTGGCTGTCCAGTTGCCGGCCGGCAAACGAACCTCGACCTTACCCTCACCCGCTCCGCCTTGGTTGAGCACGAAGACGAATTTCTCATTGTCCTCCTGGCCGAGACGATTGCGAAGCACGACCTCGACCACGGGCGTGCCTTCGCCGTGCTTGCCGCCGGCGCTGGCGGCGACGGGTGCGAAGGCGGTCCAACGGCAGTCAGTGGGGATCTGCGCCTGCGCGATCAGCTGCCGGGCCCAGGCGGCTTGGTTGAGCGAGAGGTGCGGATTGCCCGAATAGACGTCGGGGAAGACGCCGTAGGCGACGATCCGGCCCTGGCCCCAGGCCCGCTGCCAGCCGACCGTCAGGCCGCTCGCGTCGCGGATCGGTTCGGCTTGGGCGAGTTCGCCGAATTCGCCGCCGCGGAAAGTTTTGCTTTCGTCCAGTCCTTCGGTCGGACCTTTCATGTAATCGCCGGGATCGCCTTCGCCCGCCGGTTTCGCTTCGGCGCGATAGAATTTGGCCGCCGAAAAGTCCTCGGAGAATTTCGGCGCGCGCCAGTCCAATTCGCGCCACGCCGGCCCGCCCAGATTTTCGTAGGGTTCCAGCCACGGATCGGTCAGACCCGAGGCGCCGGCCAGTATCAGCGTGCCGCCCCGGCGGGCGAAGTCGGCCAGCTTTTCGGCCGCGTCCTGGCTGAGCACGCGCGAGGCCGGAACGACGACCCGCTTCCAGCCCGCGAGCTTGGCCGCCAGGGTTTCGTCGTCGGCGAAGTCCAGGGCCACCCCGCTCATCCGCAGGATGTAGATCAGGTTGTTGCGGGTCCGGGTCCAGGGCGAGCCCCAGGGCTTGTTGCCGGTCGAGTAGCCGATGTATTCGGCCGTGTCCGCCGAGACATAAAAACCGGTGTCGCTCGCGGCGCGGCGCAGGCTGAGGGCGTCGAACTTCTCATGGAAGGCGCGAATCTCCTTGGCCGATTTCTGGTTGGCGTGATAGGCCGGCAGCTTGGTCCCGTCCTTATCGATCATCAGCCACATCGGGTGCGCCTTGGGCTCCTCCCAGGCGTGCTCGGTCTTGGGGATGCCGTGGTCGGAGTACGGCCCCCAGGCGAAGACCAGGTTGTTGCTCATCCCGTGGGCCACCAGGCCCCAGTTTTGCAGGCTGGTGAAACCGGCCGGCCACTGGGGCTGGACGTAGATCTCGATCCCCCAGAGCGGCTTGTCCGGAGCGTTGGCCTCGAACATTTCGACGATCTCCAGCATCTCCTGCGGCGTGCCCAGGCCGCGCGGCAGGCCGGAGGTGTACTGGCAGTCCAGCATCGTCGCGTCCATCGCCCGGAAGAAGGGCAGGCTGAGTTGCGGCCAGAAATCGGGCCAGCAGAGATTGGTGCTGTACAGGGTCTTGGAGTCGTTTTTGCGCGCGGCCTCGCGGAAGGCGGTGTAGGCGCGCAGAGACGAAGCGGTGCGCCAGCGGTACCAGTCCAGCGCCCGGCCGGGGCTCTGCTGCATCCGGTTCATGATCTCCGGCGTCATCTGGCCCAGCGAAGCGGTCCAGTCGACCGCGGCCGCACCCTTCAGTTCCGGCCGGGCCATCACCTCGGCGGCGTAGCGGGCTGAGGCGGGCTGCTCGACCTCCGTCCAATCCTTATAGGCGGTGTGCCAGCGGCGGTTGAGGGTTTCCAGCTCGCCGTGGCGTTCCCGGCACCAGTCGCGGAAGGCCGCATCCGCGGCCACGGTCGGGCAGAGCCCGTCCTTGAAGGGGAACGGGGTTTCGTTGGCCATCTGGTAGGAGGCGATCAACGGATTGCGGCCGTTCTCCCGGCCGACGGCTTCGGCCCGTTCAAGGAAGAAGCGCCAACCCTCGGGATTCCAGAGATCGATGCCGCCTTTGGTGGCGGGATTGGCGAAGGCCGCTTCCGCCGGCGCGCCCATGAAGGCGTTCTGACTCTCCATCCGGTGGGTGACCAGGCCCGCCGCCCCCAGCAGATAGCCCACGTCCTCGGCCGCGTAACGGCCGCGGGCGCAGACGAACCGTTCCGGCCGGGCGAAATCGTAGAGGGCCAGCGGCCAGCCGCCCGACCAGCCGCCTTCCACCCCCCGCCAGCCGTAGCCGAGCATGCCGTTACCCACTCCGAAGATCCGTTGCGGCTCGACGACCGGGGCGAGTACGAACCGGGCTACGCCGCGCGTGCCGGCCAGACCGTTGGAGTGGGCGCCGGCGATGAGCAGTTCCGGCTGATAGGCCGACTGGCTGTCGACCGGCGTTCCGGCCGCGGGGCGGTAGACCGTGGTCACCACATAGGCGTTGCTTGCCAGTCCGCCCAGTTTCAGCGTGGTGCTGTGAGTAGCGGCCGGCGCCAGGGAGAAGCCCGGTTGCTCCTCGACCTTCATCTGTTTCGGCTGATTCCACGGCCCTAGCCAGACCTCCAGGATTCCGGCCAGTGGCTGGGTCGAGGCGTTGCGCACGATCAGTTCGCGGTTAAGTTCGGCGGCTTCGCCCCAGACCGGCAGTTGTTCGTCCGGCTCTCCGGACAATTCCAGTTCCAGCCACTCTGCGGGTTTGAGGTTGAACTCGGTCGGCGCAGTTCCGGGTTCGAGCTGGACCTCGTCCAGCCCGACCTCGCCCGACTTGACCACCAGCCGGACCTGCGCGGCCTGGTCCGCGGCCGCGGCGAGTTGCCGGCTGATCCGGGTCCAGTCCGCAGTTTCCGGCAGCGGCAAGCGCTCGGTCTTGACCACGGCCGGCGGCTGGGAATCGGGCGTGCCGGATTTGACCAGTTCGATTTCGAATACGGCTTGCGCGCCGGCCGTCTTGACCCAGGCGCTGAATGTCAGTTCTCCCGCCGGCACCCGCGCCGGCGGTGCGGAGAGCAGCTTTAGCGGGCGGTCGGCGGCGGGCTTGAGGCTCAGGCCCCGCCGGCCGCCGTGGGCCGTCGCTTCGCTCACGACCAAGCCCTCGCGGTCCGATCCTTCCGCCCACCACCCGGCCAGATCGGTCAGGGCTGTCTTCTCGCCGCGCTTGGCCTGATGGGTGTAGATGAATTCGCAGCCCGTGCGCAACGGCGCGCCATTATACATCACGCCCAGTTCGAAACCGCCGTTACGCAGCCGGTTGCCGGGGGCGGACGCCGCGTCTTCCGCCAGGCCGGCCGTTGCCCAAACGAGCAGGAGAGGGGAAATCAAGCCGGCTTTGGCCAGAATGCCGGAGAGGATCGGATGGGGGGTGAGCATGAGCTTCTCCTTGGGCTACCGAGTCAGACCGGGGCGCGGCGGGGGAACTTTTTGCTTATGAAAAGGTTCTCCCGGACCCCCTCAAAAAACTCTCATCCAGCTTCGCCGTTTCGAACGTTAAGACGGATCGACTCCACGATTATTCCATTCATTCGACGTAAGCGTTCATTCATGTTGGGCGGAATAGCCGGGACTGACAATTTCCGGCTAAAACCCCGCCCTTATCTCCCGCCACTGAAGCGCCCAGCCGCGGGCGCGGTGGCCCTTCTCCCCCACCCCGACCCTCCCCCGGAGGGGGAGGGAGTTTATTCTCCCCTTCCCTCCGGGAGGGGGTCGGAGGGCGGGAGAGTGGCCAAAGCGCCGCCATTTTCATTTACAGGCGATTTTCTTCACAGAATCTGCCGGCGCGGCTGCGGATGAAATCCGCCGACTTCTACCACTGGTGGTTCCAGATGCGCCATTGGGGGAACCAGACTCCCGGCAGGTTCAGCCCGCCCTCCAGAAAGCCGTGGGCCACGTGGCCGTCCAGGAAGGTGGCGTTATAGCCGCCGTGGTGCCAAACGCCGGCGTTCCACCGGCCGTCGTAGCCGGCTCGGATGATGCCGTAGGAGCGGGTCGGAGCAGTAGCGAGGTTGTACATGCCGCCGTCGGTGGTGACGACAATCTGGGCGGGCTGGTTCCAGCCGCTGGGCCGCCCGAGCGTCCGTCCGTCCTGGGCCACGAAGTTCCAGCTCAATTCCTGGTTGTAGGCGTAATTACCGGTCAGCCCGTCGTTGGTCATGATCCCGGGATTCTCTGCGCAGTCCCACAGCCCGACCGTGTTCGTGGCCGAACCCCAGGAGCGGCGGGCGTCGGCGGTCGTGCACTCGCCGGTGTAGATCATCGTGTGCGCCACCCACCAATCGTGGAATTTCACGCCCGGAAAACCGGCGGCCCCGGCCGTGGCGGCGCGGTAGACCGGAAAATAATCGCCGTAATCGCCGGCATAAAGCTGCATGGCCTGATTGATCTGGCGCTGATTGCCGGCGCAGGCGGTCTGCCGGACGGAGTGCAGCGAGTTTTCCAACACGGGCAGAAGCATCGCCGCCAAGACCGAGATGATCGCCATCACCACCAGTAGCTCCACTAGCGTGAAACCCGCCTGGGCTCGCCGGCGGGCGGAGCGCTCCGATTCCGGACTCATGACCGAGATCCTTTCCATTTTGAAAACCACAGGTTCGATGACCGCAGCGCTGGTGGCGTAAGCCGGCAGCGGCACCTCCAAGGGCGGGATGGTCGCCAGTTCGGCGCCGGCCAAGGGCGCGGGCGAAACTTTTTCCGGCCGCCAGCCCCAGGCCTGGGCCCGGGCGAGCGAAATTTTTTCCCGCGCCACCGCCAGGCCCAGGCGGCGCCGGCCTTCGGCGCTCTCGCGGAACCTCCGTCCCAGGTCGGCAAACGTTCGCTCCGGCCGGGTGACGGAAAAACGGCCGAGCGGTTCGTGCTGGTCGGCCGGCAGGTTCTCCTTGAAGACGGTCACTCCGGCCACGGCGGGCTTGCGGAACCCCGGCGGGACGGTCAGCTCCAATACCTCGGGCAGGTCGGGGCGCAGCTCGTGGAGGAAGAGCGCGCTCTGTCGGCAGAAGACTCCTTGGGGGCGGTCCTGCCGGTCACGGCTCCAGAGCCAGGCGCGCATCAACTTGGCCTGCGGGTTGTCCGGAAACCAAGGCAGGCGATATAAGCCATGCTCCACATGCAGCCAGGTGCCGGTTTTGACATGATAATTGATGTTCTGTTTTGAATAGCCCAACTCTGCGGCCTGGCCAATCGTGAAATAGCCTTCCTGACCTTGGGCAATGGACTTGAGATATAGGTATCTATCTTCGTTCATATTGGAAAATAAGGCTTTGTTTGTGAATTAAGCTTATAAGTCAAAACCGCTAACATAAACCTACAATCCAAATGGGGAGACGCAAGTTTCGCCTGACTTTGCTTTGACCAATATGCTTCATACGAATGCAAACATATTATTATCAATCAGTTACTATCGAAAGTGGCAAAACTGGACTAGCTGCGGCCGGATTTTCCGATACAGTCAGGTGAAGGCAGGAAGAGTAGTGTGATTAAGGCAGGCTAGATGATGGCTTCCAATGATGCCGGACCTTGGCCTGAGCAGACCCGGCCAATTATCTTCAGCAGCGCTTCATTGTCCCAGGGTTTACCGATATAGGCGTTTAGGCCGAACTGCATATAGGCCGTGGCATTGGCGACATTGGTCACCGCTGTCAGGACAATGATCCGCTCCAGAGGAAAGAGTTTTTCGGCGGCAATGCTTTCGACGATCTGGCAGCCCATCATGTCCGGCAGCAATAGATCCAGCAGCATGCAATCGAATTTCTCGCCGGCCCGCAAGCGTTCCAGCGCCCGTTGCCCGCGGGCGGCTTGCACCGGCAGCATGTCCTGGTGGCGCAGCAGACGGGAAATGGCTCCGCGCACGCCCTCATCGTCGTCAACGATCAGAATTCGGAGTTTTTCACCTTCAGCACTCATAGATGGACTTTCCCTTGTGGTCTAATTGGTGAAGCAAAGACCTAGTAGATCAATTTAAATTATACCACAAGCCGGCGCTAACGGCCAGACAACAAAAACCCGTTTTTTATTGTGTCGAGGGTGGAAACCCAAGAAACTAGCGGGCCGGAGCCGGCTTTTGGCCGGTCTGCTGGCGGTGTGAACCTTGGCTCGACCTCAGGAAAGGCGGTTATGAATGAAATTCGGCCCCCGCGACTGGCGGGCGTGATCTGCGACCTGGACGGAACCCTGGTCGATTCCGAGCCTCTGCACGCCCGGGCCTGGACCGAGGTCCTATGCGCGCGCGGCCTGACTCTGGCCGACGACTGGTTTGTGCCCTGGGTGGGCATTCCCGACACCAAGCTCTCGGTGCATCTGGCGCAGACTTCGGGGCTGACAGCCGAGCCGGCCGCGCTGCTGGCGGAAAAACGCGAGCGCTACCAGCAATTAGCCGGCAGCGCGCTACGGGCCTTTCCGGGCGTGGCCGAAGCCCTGAACGCTCTGGCCCGGGCCGGCTTGGGCTTGGCCGTGGCCACCAGCAGCGAACACGCCGACGCCGAACGGGCGTTGGCCGCCGCCGGCCTGCGCGACCGCTTCGCCGCCCTGATCGGCGCTGACGACGTGACCCGCCATAAGCCGGACCCCGAACCCTACCGAAGTGCGGCCCTTCGCCTGGGACTGGAGCCGACCGAGTGCGCGGCGGTCGAGGATTCGCCCATCGGCCTGGCCTCGGCCGTGGCGGCCGGCTGCTTCACGGTCGGCGTGACCACCACCCACGCCGCCGAACGGCTGGCCGGCGCTCGCCGGCTTTTTGCCCAGCCGGCCGAGGCCTTTACCTGGCTGATTGCGGCGGGCCAGGCCGGGTGAGAATATTGTATGTGTTCACCGATTTTGGGCCGGCCGCCCTCACTCCGAACCCCTCCCGGCGGGAGCGCGAGACATTCGGCGGCAGATCAGGCAGGCGTTGAATCCGTCCATTTGAACGCTCGAAACGACAAAGCCGGATGAGATTTTTTGGCGGGATTCGGGGGATCTTTTGGGCCAAAAAAACCCCCCGAAATCAGTCACCAGCAACTTGAATTGATATCATATCAAAGCAAATTAATAGTGGCCGATTTTGGGGAACCTTTTTTGCAAAAAAGGTTCCCCAAACCCCACCAAAAAAATCTCATCCTGTTCACCAGACCCGGACGCCAGTCGGCCATCAATAACTTGAGTCGATATCAAACCGCGTGGGCGGTCCGTTGGATTACGCACTCCTGTAATTGCGGGTCGAGGCGGACGAAGTATTCGCTAAACCCGCCCACTCGGACGGTCAGGTCGGCGTAGGCTTCCGGCCGAGCCTGGGCCGCCTGCAATTCCGCCTGACTGACGGCCGTGATCTGGAGTTGTAGCCCGCCGCTTCGGAAGTAGGTCCGCAGCAGATCGGCGGCCGCCTGGCGCCCGGCCGGATCGGCCAGCGTCCGGCGTTCGAAGCGCAGGTTCAGGACCGGCGTGCCGGCCGCCAGGGCCAAAGGCAACCGGGTCACCGAGACCAGCAGGGCCGTGGGCCCGCGCCGGTCCCGGCCGGCCACCGCGCCCACCGAATCGGCCAGTGGCGCGCCCGCCCGCCGCCCGTCGGGTAGCGCCCCCACCGTCTTGCCCGCGCCCAGGTTGGAGGTGAAGATGATGCAGGAGGGGAGGTAGCGCCCGCCGCGCGGAGTTGGCCGGGCCAGCAACTCCCGCCAGGCGCGCCCCAGCACCTCCCGGGCCGGCTCGTCGACCTCGGCCAGATCGTTGCCGAACTTGTGCGCCGCCAGCAGGATCTGGCGCAGATCCTCCCGCCCGGCGAAGTCGTTTTTCAGCGCGGCAAGCAGTTCGCCCGGCGCGATCAGCCGCCGCTCGTACACGGCTTGGCGCACCGCGGCCAGCCCGTCGATCAGTTCGCCCACGCCCTGGTAACAGACCACCGACCAGTTGTAGCGCGCTCCGCCGGCTTCGAAGGATTTACGGTTGCGGACGCAATCGCGGGTGAAGCAGGTGCGGTACAGTTTGGGATCGCCGGCCGTGAAGCGCCGGCGAAGCTGCTCGTCGGCCCAGTCGCAAAATTCCCGGGTCAGATGCGCGATCTGCTTTTCGACCGCGGCCTGAAAAGCGGCATAAGTAGCGAAGTCCGGAAAGCTTCCGGTGGCCGGCCCGGCCCGGCGGCCGGTGAGAGGGTCGATGCCGTCGTGCAGGGCCAGTTCCAGCGCCTTGGCCAGGTTGAGATTGCCCTCCAGACTGCCCACGTTCGAAAGGCCGGCGACCATGGTTTCGGTGCAACCGCCGAAACCGATCTCGCGCGCGTCCTCGAGCGTCAGGCCCAGGTCCAGCTCCTGCAAGGTCTGGACGTACAGGTCGTCATTATACAGGGCCGGCCGGCCCGAGCCGGCGGCCAGGATCGTCAGGGCCGCGTCGAGCAGTTCGGGCGGAGTTTGGCGGGTGAGGCGGAAGGCGACGTTCGGCCGCCGCCAGCGTTTGCGGCCGCAGGCGGCGATGATTTCCGCCGTCAGGCGGTTGCAGCCGTCCTCACCTTCGGGGGTGTAGCCGCCGATCTGTAGATTCCAGCCGTTGAACCGTTCGAACTGGGCGAAGAGTTCGTCGAGCAGTTGCCGGGCAAAGTCGATTTCGATCCGGCCGGCGGCCAGGTCCCGCTCCAGCAGCCCGCCCAGCGCCTGGTCCACCCGGCCCAGGCTGTCGCAGCCGTCGAGCAGCCAGGCGAAGTGCACGGCCAGCAAACCCTGATAAAAAGTTTCGGCCGGCCGGCGGAAGGCGGTCCGCAAGTTGTCGCGGATAAACTCCAGTTCCCGGGCGCGCGCCCCGGCCGCTGCCGCCGCCGCCGCGGTCAGGGCCGCGACGGTCCGGTCATGAAAGGCGCGCACGCCGGCGGCATAATCGGTCAGGGCCAGCAGCAGTTGGAGTTCGCCCGGATCGGCCTGCTGACCCGCGGCCTGTACGGCCGCCAGCTCGGCGGCGATTTCCGCCTGCATGATATCGAAGCCTTCACTTACCACCCGGCGGATGTCTGGATTGCTGTGGGTATAGCCGCCGAAGTGGGGCAGGCGCGGACCGAAGTCGGCCAGCCAGGCGTCGATGAAGGCGGCCTGGTCGGGATGCTCGAGCTTTTTCTCTGCGGCGATCGAGGCATTGAGCCGCAGGCCCCGGTTATGGTCGAAGTCGCAGATCAAACCGGTGGCGTACCAATCGCGGTGGGAATTCATGTCCCGGCGGACCGGGAAGGGTTCGGCCGGAATCAGCCACCCGGTTGGCGGAATCCGGACAGCCATATTCTCATACAACCGGCGCCAGGCCAGGCCGTAGGCCCGCGGCCAGGGCAGATCCCGCCCGGAGTGGAACCCCAAACCCATCCATTCGCCCAGCGACTCCAGCCGGGCGGCGATCTCGGCGGACGAATAAGTCGACAAGTCGGCGGGCTTAACCGTTTCTGTGGCGCTCATGGTCAATTTCTCCATTTAGTTTGCGTCAGTCTGGGCGGACGCAGCTGCCGGGACTCTACCGTTGAGCGAGCGCAGATGCTTGTATGGGATTAGCGTTTTTTTGTATGTCAACCAAATCTAACTTCGACAACTTTAGTTTACACAGTAACTGATTGTCAGCTAAAAGGATCTATAGAGAGTTGTAATTTCGTCAAAAATAGTTGTCATAATGCACAGCGTCTGATTGTCCAGACGGTCGGGCTCAGATAAAAAAAAACGCTTGTAATGTGTTACTATAAAAAAACTTATCGAATTGATCGTTTTGCGATATGATTTTTAAGAAAGTGGCATGATACTTTCTTTGAATATGCCCAGGATAAATGAGCCGAGGAGAATAATATGCCTTTGGCTATCGATATAAATTTGCTCCGCCGAGCGACCATGAAAAAGACCATCGTTATCATTGATGATGAATGGGCCATTCGGGACGCTCTACACCTGACCTTGCTGGGCAAGTTCGAAATTCTGGAAGCGGCCGACGGGCAACAAGGCGTCCAGCTGATCGAAAGGCTTCGCAACGCGAAGAAAGATTTCGATCTGCTGATCCTGGACCTCAATCTGCCGCACCTGGCCGGCCAGGGCTTGCTCGCGTGGTTGAAACTGGAGGGGCTGGCGCACAAGCCGGTCTTGATCGTCACCGGCCAGTCGCCCCTGCCCGCGGTCGAGGAATTTAATTGGCACGGGCCGATTGAAGTCATGGGCAAGCCTTTCGAGGCGGCCGATTTGATAATCACCCTAGGACGGCTCATCAAGGATGGCCGATCCGGCGCTCCCTGAGTCCAGCTCTGCCCTTCCCCCTTGCCGGGGAGCGCCGGTCTCGGTTTTTTTCTCGCCGTCCTGGGATGGCGCGGCCAGCCGCGCGAAATGGATTTTCAGCTTAGGCCCACACCCGGACAGCCGATCCGGCGCTCCCTGGATACCCCCTTGCCCTTCCCTCTTCTCAGGGAGCGCCGGTCTCGGTTTTAAGACCGGCGTTTTTCTTTGCTCGTAAGCCCTAAAAACCGAAGGCATGGCAGGCGAAAAGAGCGCTTGCCCTTGCTCCACGCTGGGGCTATACTCCAGGTCGCCCGAGGGGATTGGCGGTTTGGACTCTATATTTGGCGGGAGAAACGGCATGCGGGGCAGTCGGTCAAGCCGGTTACGGTATGGGGCGGCGTTTCTGGGGCTGTGGCTGCTGGGCGGCGCGCTCTGCGCCCCGGCCGCCGACGCCTACAGCCGCCGCTGGATCTGGACGGCCAAGGAGAAGAAACAGGTCGCCAAACTGGCCAAGACCGTGAAGGAAGAGGCCCAGGCCAACTATAATGGCAGCATGATGTACGTCCTCGAGAGCGACCACTGGCTGGTCAAAACCGAGGTCTCGCCCGAATTCACCGCGGAAACCGACCTGTTCTACGAGCTGTTCTACGACCTGTTCATGGAGAATTTCAAGTTCAAGTCCGACCCCGAGGTCAAGCGCAAGCCCGAGGTGATCGTCTTCGACAGCGAGGAGAAATACCAGGCCCAGCGCCAGATGCCGGGCAGCCGGGGCGTCTTCACCTGGGGCTACCAGGGCGCGGACATCACCCAGTTTGCCATCTTCACCTACGTCGACGGCCGGCAGCAGGCCAACTTCGAATACATGAACCATCCGGTTTTGCAGCACGAGGGCACCCACTGCCTGGTCCAGCGGCTGATCGGCACCCGGCACATGCCCTACTGGTTCAATGAAGGTCTGGCGACCTATTACGAGGCCTGGGATCTGCGCCGCAACGAAAAAGAGAACCAGACCATGCGCAACGCGCGTTCCGACGCGCCCGAAGCCCTCAACCGCTACTGCCTCCAGAACAAGGGCAAGTTCCCGCCGCTGAACACGCTCCTGGACCTGACCACGATGGACAAGTGGTGGCTGGCCAACGACAAGGAAACGACTCACTTCCACTATGCCCTGGCCGAGAGTTTTTTGGACTTCCTCTTCCGCGACAAGAAGCGGGTCAAGCTGCTGGCGGACATGGTCCAACGTTTCCTGGACGGCAAGGACATCCTGGACGAGAAGGAGGTCGCCAAGCTCGAACCCGAGTGGCACAAGCATCTCCAGAAGATGCGGCGATAGGATTCCTGCCCCGATCCGGCACAAGTGCGGCCCAAGGGCGGCGCAAACCCCGCGCTGAGCGTTTCCCGCCCTGATCAAGTTCAGCTCCCCAAAAATAAGGGGGCAAAACTCTTCGGCCTCGTCTGAGGTCTCCCCCTCCTTCCGGGAGGCAGCTGGGGTGGGGGAGCAGCCGTCGCTACGAGTGTTTACCTTTTCACGTGGAACTGTACTGATGATATCTTCTGTTCGCCGTTCAGCCGCACAACGCCGAAATCGCGGCTGCCCCGCCAAGGCCGGTTGTCCAGACGCAGCGGCTTTCTTCATTCTTCCGAAAAGGTGAAGGTTCCGCTCTCGGCAGGGACACCTAATTTGAAGCGCCGCCTACTTTTGCGGAACATGGCCGTTGCATGAGGAAAAAGGAAATAGCCGCCGGGTCAAAAACTGAACGTTTCTCCCCCGCCGTCAGGTCGCTGCTGGAGGTGGTGATTGCAATCTGGGTGCTGAGGACTATCTTCCGTTTGTGGGAAATGATCTTCTGAGGAATGGAGCGGCCATGGCTTGGCCCTGCGCAAGGAGCGGATAAAATGCGAAATCTACGGCTGATGGGGCTTTTTCTTGTTGGCGGGCTGTGGTTCGGCGCGGGGCCGGCCCGGCCGGCCGTCGCCGAGGACGGCGAGCGTCAGCCGGAGATTCCGCGGCTGGAGTGGAAGTGGGACGGCAAGGAGGAGAAGCAGCTCGAGAAGCTGGAGAAGAAGCTAA
>CAYMGG010000144.1:0-14282 GCA_964389915.1 uncultured Planctomycetaceae bacterium | reverse complement strand
CCCCTCCCTCCGGGAGGGGGTTGGGGGGAGGGAGCCGCAGCGTGGCATCGGCGTAGGGTGAGAGTAATCCCACCGACTGGCTCCTGTGTGCGGCTCGCCTCGCCAAAACCCTCCGGGGCGGCTGAAATTAAGCCCGCCGGCTTTTCGGGCCGGCGCAAATATAGTGCAAAACAAAAATCCTGGCCTCCATTCCTCTTACGCCTGGGCAGCGTATATTGCAAGCAGATAAGCAGTTTTTCACTTGGCCGATCCGGGCCAGAACAGCCTCAGGCAAATATCATCCAAACCAGGAGAACCTTATGCCCGCCTCTCGTCCCAACATCCTGCTCGTGCTCACCGACCAGCAGAGCGCCACCATGCTCTCCTGCGCCGGCAATCCCTATCTGCGCACCCCGGCCATGGACAGCCTGGCCGCCACGGGGGTCCGCTTCGAGCGCGGCTATTGCGGCAACCCCGTCTGTCTGCCGGCCCGGTTCAGCTTCTTCACCGGCCTTATGCCCAGCGCCCTGGACATCCGCAACAATGACACCAGCCAGAGCCGCCCCGTTACTCCCGAACTGGTCCGGCAGACCCCCGGTTGGCGGCTTGGCGCGGCCGGCTACGAGACCGCCTACGGCGGCAAGATCCATCTGCCCGCCGGGCTCTCGCCTCAGGCGATGGGGTTCGAATATATGCTGCGCGACGAACGCGATCGGCTGGCCGAAACCTGCGCCGACTTCATCCGCCGGCCCCGGACGCGCCCCTTCTTCCTGGTGGCCTCCTTCATCAATCCGCACGACATCTGTTACATGGCCATCCGCGACTTTCCGCAGGACCCGGAGTCCAGCCGCATCATCGCCAACGGCCGGACCGAACTGGAGACGTTGGACCGGGCTCTGGCCCGGCCGGCGGGCGTGAGCGAGGCCGAATTCTTCGCCCGCCATTGTCCGCCCCTGCCGGACAACCACCTACCCCAGACCGGCGAGCCGGAAGCGATCGAGCGGCTGCTTAGGCAGCGGCCTTTCAAGTGGGGCGTACGGGAGAGTTGGTCGGAGGAGCGCTGGCGGCTGCACCGCTGGGCTTACTGCCGCCTGACCGAAGCCGTCGACGCCCAGATCGGCACAGTCCTCGCCGCGCTGCGCGAGAGCGGCCAGGAAGAGGAGACGGTCGTCATCTTCACCAGCGACCACGGCGACAACGACGGGGCGCACAAGATGGAGCATAAGGACGTGTTGTACGAGGAGTCGGTCCGGATTCCGTTCATCATCAGCCAGCCCGGCCGGACCTCCGCGGCGGTGGACCGTTCGCACCTGGTCTCCAACGGTCTGGACCTGCTGCCCACGCTCTGCGATTACGCGGGCGCCGAGTGCCCGGCGGACCGGGCGGGCGTGAGCCTGCGCCCCTTGGCCGAGGGCCGGGCGCCGGCCAAGTGGCGGGAGTGGCTGCCGGTGGAGTGCGAGATCGGCGACCTGATCGTCACCGAGCGCTACAAGTACATGCTCCACCACCACGGCGCGCGAGCCGAACAGCTGATGGACCTGGCCCGTGATCCGGGCGAGACGCGTAATGCGCTGAACGATCCGGAGCACGCCGCGGCCCTGGCCCGCTGCCGGGCAAATTTTGCGGCCGCGTTCCCGGGAGTTGCGGCCGGTTGCGGACAATAGCTATTTCGGAGGCGGTTATACCAGTTCAAATTATTGAAAGCCGAATACGGCTGAGTTGCGCTAACCTTGAATTCGTGCAGCTGAACGGTCGGGTGGGCGAAGCTGGGTGAGAGTTTTTTGGCGGGGTCCGGGGTACCTTTTTTGCAAAAAAGGTACCCCGGAATCGGCCGTTATTATTTGGAATCAGGACTATTTCTTTTTCGGTTTGACCAGCGAAACCGTGCCCCGGCCGCGCCGGAAGGCGGCGGGGGTGGCTCCGACGTGCTGCCGGAACAGGGTCAGGAAGTGGCGGTAGTCGGCGTAGCCGCAGGCCAGGGCGACCTGTTTGATCGACTGGGCCGGATCGAGCAGCAGCCGGCGGGCGGTTTCGAGCCGGATTTCGACCAGGCATTCCTGTACGGTCTGGCCCCGGCAGGAGCGGAAGAGTCGGCTGAGCTGCCGGCGGCTCAGGTGCAACTGGGCGGCGACGTCGACGCTGGTGATCGGCCGGGCGTAGTTGTCGCGCAGGAAGCGCAGGGCCTGGCGGACCTGGGCCTCGGCCGGGGTGCGGGCCGGGGCCTCGCCGGCCGGCGCCGGCTGGGCGTCGGTCACGGAGCGGGCGGTGTCGAGGATCAGCTTGCCCAAAAGGCCGCTGACCGCTTCGGGCAGGCCGGCCTCGCCGCGGATGGTTTCGGCCGTCAACAGCTCCAGCGTGGCCGGCAGGCTCTCGGTGCGCCGGCTGACCCAGACCCGGGAGGCGGCGAAGCGTTCCAGCAGGGCAGTGGTGGCCGCCTCCGCCTCGGTCGGCCGGTGGCCGCGTTCGGTTTCGCGCGACGGAAAGTTCAGGGCGAAGGACCAGAAGTAGATCCCCATCGCGTTCCGCCGGGCCGAGATGATCTCGTGCACCTCGCCCGGTTTGGCCACGAAGATGTCGCCTTCCGCCACGGGTAGTTCCGCCCCTTCCATGCGGAACACGCCCTGCCCCCGGTAGGCGTAGCAGATCTCGTAAAACGAGTGGCGGTGCAGGTAGTTGCGCCAGTAGCACGGTTCGTAGAACCCCCCGCCCAGCATCTCCACCCCCACCCGGCCCAGGCGAAAGGCGAACTTCCGGCGCCACAACTCGCGCCAGCGGCCGCGGGGATGGTCGCCGACCAGCTCGTGACGGGCGGGTTCGGCCTCGGCGGTATGTGGGCGGGGGGCGGCACGCTTGCGCTCAGTCACCGGGTTCTTCCTCCCGACCGCCTCCGGCGCTTAGCGGCGCAGGTAGGAGAGCTTCTTGGGCAGGGGGATGTTGTTGCCGAAATTGTCCTCGCCGTAGCCGGATTCGGCCAGCAGGCGGATGTCGTCGAGTACCCGGCGGTCGCCGACGAAGGCGACCTGGAGGCGGGCTTCGATGTCGATCTTGCCCATCACCAGCAGGCGGGTGATCTCGTCGACCACGAATTGCGAGAGCGGCTCGCCGCTCTCGGGGCGCAGCTCCTCCAGCGGCAGGGGGCGCTCGTAGATGACGAGTTTGCCCTGAGCGGCCAGGTTGGTGACGATCTGGCGCACCGCGTCGAGCAGGTTCTGCTCCAGGCCCGCCGGCAGGGCCAGGTCCATGCCCGAGATCTCGGCCGCCAGGCGGCGGCGCTTCTCGCGATTGATCTTCTCGTTGGCTCGGAAGAGGTCCAGGGGGGCGGAGGCGTCGTACATCTCGCCGTCCATCTCCATCCGCACTTCGCTGCCGTAGTGGTGGACGATCTTGGCCACCAGGGTCGAGGGGCGGACGTGGAAGCCGCGGTAATTGGGCACGGGCACATCGATCCGCTCGATCCGGGCGTAGCGGCGCAGCATCTCCTGGCAGAGATGGCGGGCCGCGCTCAGGTAGCGGCCGCAAAAGCAGACCGCGTAGCTCACCAACACCTGCAGGAGGGCGTGCATGTCGACCAGCGGCTGTTGGAGGCAGACGCTGTCCGGCGAGCATTGGCGCAGGTGGCGTTCGTAATGGTGGCCCAGGCCGGTGGCGACCTCCAGCAGGTGGAAGATGACGGTGATGTGGCCGCGCAAAACGGGCAGGTCGGCGTCGAGCAGCTCGGTGTCGGTGTCGGAGATGTAGGTGTCGTACAGCGACTGGAGATTGTGGAACTTGTGCTCGAGCTGGCGGAACTCCTCCTCGTTAAGCGGGTCGGGAAAGCAGGAGGCGTACTCCTCGGGCTTGACCTTGAGCGGGGCTTGCAGGCACTCGCTCTCCGCGGCCAGGTTGAGGAAGGCCGTGGCCAGATGGGCGACGGTTTCCTCACAGGAGCGGGCGGTCCGGCCGGCGCGGTTGTGCGGCAGCCGCCCGCCGGGCAGGTCTTCGACGAACTCGCCGGCCGCGCGGGGCGCGCCGGATGCGGGAATCTCCTGCCGCCGGGACTCGAGCAGCAGCCGTTCGGCCACATTGCGGATGACCCGGGCGCAGAAATCCAGGGCCCGCTCGCTCTCGGCGGCGAAGTCGCCCTTGACCGGCAGCAATCGATAGCTGGGATGCGAGTGGATGATGTGCAGCAGTTTGTAGGCCGCGTCGGCGAAGGTCTTGAGGGTGGCCACCAATTGGCGGAACTGGTGCCATTGCTGGTTGTTGCGCGCGCCGTAGGCGTCGAGCAGTTCGACGATCTGCGCCGCTTCGGAGAGCAGGGCTCCGGCCAGGGGCCGGGTCGGGCGGAAGACGGTTTCGGTCCGGCCGTCGAGAAAGACCGCCAGGGCCAGGAGCGACTGGACCCGGCCGGAGATCAGGGCGAAGAAGACGTCCGGGGCGATCGGCGTCGGCGCGGCCTCGGGCGTGCCCGCTGTCTGACCAATGGCAAGGCTCACGGTCTTCCTTTCCGCCGCGGGAGCAGAGAAATGGCGACATCGGCCCAAACCCGTTCCGACAATAGCCTATCCCCCGGCCCCCGGCAAGGAGAAAGTCGACGCGGCGAACTTACCAGTTGAATCGGTTTCGGTAAAAATTGATAATGCGGGGCCGGGGCGGACGGCAAACTGCTCCGCCCAGGCTAACGCGGCCGGCCGGCTTCCGCCCGGCCGCCTCGTTTTCAGGCTAAATCACGACGGCGAGCGACTTATGACCAACTGGCGATCCTTGGCCGGGCTGGGGTTCAATCTGCTGCGGGCCAATTTGAGCGGCGGTCGGCGGCCGGTCTTCCTGAGCCTGTTCATCACCAACCGTTGCAACCTCAAATGCAGCTACTGCTTTGTCTCCGACGCCAGCCTCTCGCCCGAGTTCCTCCAGTTGGAATACTCCTTCGACCAGATCCGGGAGCTGGTTGACGAGTTCTACGCCCTAGGCACCCGGATGATCTTCATGCTCGGCGGCGAGCCCCTGGTCCACCGCCAGATCAAGGACGTGGTCGACTACATCGTCGGCAAGGGCATCTATCTGCATCTGATCACCAACGGGGTGCTGCTGGAGAAGAAGCTCTCCGATATCCTCCGGGCCGACGCGATCTGCGTCAGCCTCGACGGGGTGGGCGAGGACAACGACTGCTGCCGGGGCGCCGGGGTTTACGAAAAGGCCGTGGCCGGCCTGCGGGCGGCCCGGGCGGCGGGCCTGCCCTGCCGCATCCACGCGGTCCTGACCCGGCGCAACCTCCACCGCACCCGCCCCCTGGCCGAGCTGGCCCGCGAGCTGGACGCCTGGCTGACCATCTCGCCCCCCAACTATCTGGGCGAAACCGCCGACGAGACCCTGCGGATCAGCGACGAGGAGTATCGAGTCTTCTGGCGCGAGTTCCTCGAGCTCCAGCGCGAGGGCTTCCCCATCGCCAACTCGCCCGACGCCATCCGCCAGTGCGCCGCCTGGCCTCTGAACTATCACGAATACATTCGCGAGGGCGAGACCTTCCCGGATTATCGGCCGACCTATTGCCTCAACGGCCGGCTCTATGTGGCCCTCGGTGCGGACGGCACGATGTACAACTGCATCAACCTGGGCTGCACGAACGGACCGAAGATCCAGCAGTACGGCGTGCGGGGCGCCTGGGAGCGCCTGCTCGACTGGCGGCCCGACTGCGTCTCCTGCGCCAGCATCAACTGCATCGAAACGGCGATGCTGCTCAAGCTGCGGCTGGGGACGCTGCGGGAGGGTTTCAAATTCCACAATACAGGTGTGAAGGGCCAGACATGACCGAACGCCGCCTGCTCAGCGTGGTCACCATCTGCTACAACGAGGGTCAGAACGTCTGCGAGTGCCGCGAGGCGGTACGCCGGGTCTTCGCCGAGTCCCTGCCGGAATACGACTACGAGCACATCTTCTGCGACAACGCCTCGAGCGACGACACGGTGGCCCTGTTGCGCGAAATGGCGGCCGCCGACCCACGGGTCAAGCTGATACTGAACGCCCGCGACGTCGGCCCGTTTCGCAGCGTCTTCAACGGCATCCTCAGCACCCGGGGCGAGGGGGTGCTGGCCTGCCTGCCGGCCGACCTGCAGGATCCGGTCGAACTGCTGCCCGAGTTCGTCCGTCGCTGGGAGGCGGGGTACGAGGTCGTCTACGGCGTCCGCCGCCAGCGGGAGGAGAGCCCGCTCATGGCCGGCGTGCGGCGGGCCTTTTACCGGCTGGTGAGCGGTCTTTCCGAGATCGACATTCCCGAGAATGTGGGCGAATTCCAGTTCATCGACCGGCGGGTGGTGGAGAACCTTCGGCGCATGGAGGACCACTATCCCTACGTCCGGGGCATGATCGCCTACTGCGGCTTTCGGCGCACCGGGCTGGAGTACGTTTGGAAGGCCCGGCGCCGGGGGTTCAGCAAGAACCGCCTGGTCAACCTGATCGACATGGCGCTGAATGGCATCGTCTCCTTCAGCCGCCGGCCGCCGCGGCTGGCTCTGGCCGGAGGGCTGGCCCTGGCCGGCCTGGGCCTGGGCGCCGCCGGGCTCCAATTCGCCGCCGGCCTGTTGGGCGGGCGCCTGGCCCCGACCGGCCTGACCGCCCTGACCGACGCGCTCTTCGTCCTGGCGGGGGTGCAGCTCTTCTTCCTGGGCCTGCTGGGCGAGTACATCACCGCCATCCACTGCCAGGTGCGCAAACGGCCGCTGGTGGTGGAACGGGAGAGGGTCAATTTCTGATGGCCAGACAGCCCCCCCCGCCGCCGCGCGCGCCGGCGCAGAGCAGCCCCGGCTTAGGTGAAGCCATTCGCCCGGATCGGCTGCGGCAGCTCTATCTGGTCGAGGATTTCGCGCAACTCGGCCAGGAGTTGTTCGACGGTCTGGCTTACTTCGAGGACAATGTCTACCGCTTCCTTTTGCCCGAGGGGCAGCTGCTGGTCGATCGGTTCGTCGAAATCTTCCTGACCGCCATGGCGGACCCCGACTTTTCGCTGCCCCCGCCCCTGCTGGGGCCGTTCATCAATTTGAACCACATCGTCTCGAACCTGGTGGCGGTGTCGGCCTTCCGGACCACCGACGCCCATCTGGAGATCATCCTCCGCCAGCCGGCGAACTTCTTCAAGATCCTGACCCTCTACTCGGTCCGCAACCGCCTGGTGCTCGACCCTAAAAGCTTTTTCGACGTCAATCCCGCCGCCGCCTCGCTCTGGTATTTCGCCTATTTCGACGCGGCCGGCGGCTACGCGGACGAGACGATCCACCGCAACATCCGCCGGCATGTGACCCAACTCGACGACCGGCTGCTCCTGCCCGATCACCGGGCGCTCAGTTCGTATTTCATGGTCACCTATATCGACGACCGCCGGCAGGCCGACCTCAAACGCCGGATCAACGAACTGGTCCGGCGGCAGACCGCCGCGGTCGCCGCCCGCAATCGCTCCGACGGCCGCACCATCGCCGTGATCACCGGCAAGTGGGAGGACCACTCCGCGGTCTATCGCTGCTATGCCCGGGCGATCGAAAAACTCGCCGAGCGCCACCGCCTGGTTCTGATCCATGCCGGCAAGGAGCGCGACGATCTGGCGACCGCCCACTTCTCGGCGGTCCGGCGGATCGCCATCGACGGCCTGCGCCTGGACCTGAGGGAGGTGCTCGACAACGATTTCGCCCTCATCTTCTATCCGGATGTGGGGATGAATTTCGAGACGCTCTACACCGCCAATATGCGGTTGGCGCCGATCCAGGTCACGGCCTACGGCCATCCGGCCAGCACCTGCGGGGCGCAGATAGACTATTTCGTCGGCGGCGCTGAGTTGGAGGATCCCGCCCAGGCCGAGGCCAATTACAGCGAACGGCTGGTCCTGATTCCGGGCCTGGGGCAGCCGACCGTTCCCCCTCCGGCGTTCAAAGCCAGCGCCAAACCATCCCGGCGCGACGGCGAGCGGGTGATAGTCAATTGCGCCTGGAGCCAGGACAAGACCACGCCCCCGCTGCTGGCCTGCCTGAAGGCGATCCTGGCCCGGGCCAAACGGCCGGTGCTTTTCCGCCTCTATCCCAACCACGGGATCTTCATGTACAACCGGTTCATCCCCTACGAGCGCCAGATTCGCGAATACCTGGGCGAGGCGAACGTCGAGCTGCCCGGGGCGATCCACCAGGAATACTGGGAGCTGCTGCAAACCGGGCAGGTGGGCCTGGATTCCTGGCCGTTCAACGGCTACAACACGATCGTCGACTCGCTGCGGGCGGGCATCCCCCTGGTCACGCTGGAGGGGGAGAAGTGCTACGAGCGTGTCGGCGGAGCTTTGCTTCGGCGGGTGGGCCTGCCGGAACTGATCGCCGCCAACGTTGAAGAGTACGTCGCCCTGGCCGTGCGCCTGATCGACGACGAGGCCTATCGGCAGGAGCTGGCCGGTCGGATCGGGACCGGCCTGGAGCGGATCTATTCGTCGGTCGACGGCGATAATTTCGCCGACGCCATCGACTATCTGCTGGAGCATCACAACCGGCTCCAGGCCGAAAATTCCCGCCGGCCGATCGATCTGACCTCGATCTGTCGGCTGGCAGAGGGGGGAAAACCATGAAGGTCGTGATTCTGTGCGGCGGCCAGGGAACGCGCCTGCGGGAGGAGACCGAATACCGGCCCAAGCCCCTGGTGCCGGTGGGCGGCCGGCCGATCCTCTGGCACATCATGCGCCGCTACATCCAATCCGGTTTCAACGATTTCGTGCTTTGCTTGGGCTACCGCGGCAACCTGATCAAGCAATATTTCCTCGATTACGAGGCGATGAGCCAGGACTTCACCCTCCAGTTCGGCCCGGCCGGCCGGAAGCTCCAGCTTCACGGGCAGAATTGCCTGCCGCCTTTTGCCGTGACTCTGGCCGAGACCGGCGAAGAGGCCATGACCGGCGCGCGGATCAAGCGCGCGGCGCATTATCTGGACGGCGACTGCTTCATGGTCACCTACGGCGACGGCTTGAGTGACCTGGACCTGGGGGCGCTTCTGCGCTTCCATCAGGCCCACGGCAAGCTGGCCACCATCACCTCCGTGCATCCGGTTTCGCGCTACGGCGAATTGCGCTTGGCCGAGGACGGCCAGGTCCAGGAGTTTAAGGAGAAGCCGCCCAGCCTGGGCTGGTCCAGCGCCGGCTTTTTCGTCTTCCAGCGGCCGGTGCTCGATTTCCTGAGGACGGAGAATGATTGCGTGCTGGAGAAGGAGCCGCTGGAGCGGCTGGCCCGCGACGGGCAGCTGGTGGCCTACCGGCACGACGGCTTCTTCCAGGCCATGGACACCTACCGCGAATACCTATATCTGAACGATTTGTGGAACCGGGGCCGGGCGCCCTGGCGCACTTGGGAGGAATGAAGCATGGCCGACAAGTTCTGGCTCGACCGCCCCGTGCTGGTCACCGGCGCCACCGGCCTGGTGGGCGGGTGGGTGGTCCGGGCGCTGCGCGCGGCGGGGGCGGGCGTGGTCTGCCTGGTCCGCGACTGGGTGCCGCAGTGCGAGCTCGTCCGTTCCGGACAGCTGGCGGGCTGCAACGCGGTCCGCGGCGACGTGCGCGACCAGGCGTTGCTGGAGCGGACCCTGGGCGAGCACGAGATCGACACGGTCATCCATCTGGCCGCCCAGACCATCGTCGGCATCGCCAACCGTAATCCCGTCTCGACTTTCGAGAGCAACATCCAGGGCACCTGGGCTTTGCTGGAGGCCGCTCGGCGCAGCCCGGGGGTGAAACAGATCGTGGTCGCCTCCTCGGACAAGGCCTACGGCGATCAGGAACACCTGCCCTACTGCGAATCCACGCCCCTGCAAGGGCGCCACCCCTATGACGTGAGCAAGTCCTGCGCGGACCTGATCGCCCACAGCTACGCGGTCACCTACGGCCTGCCCGTGGCCATTACCCGGTGCGGCAATTTTTACGGCGGCGGGGATCTGAACTGGAACCGGATCGTTCCGGGCACGATCCGCTCGGTGCTGCGGGGCGCGCGACCGGTCATCCGTTCGGACGGCAAGTTCGTCCGCGATTATTTCTACGTCGAGGACGGGGCGGCCGCCTATCTGCGGCTGGCCGAGGCGTTGGCCGCCGATCCTACCCTGCGCGGCGCGGCCTTCAACTTTTCCACCGAAGAGCCGCAGGATGTGCTGACCTTGACCGAAAGGATTCTGCGGCTGATGGATTCGCGCCTCGAACCGGAGATCCGCAATGAAGCCTGCCACGAAATCCGGGCCCAGTATCTCGATTCGCGCCTGGCGCGCGAGCGACTCGGCTGGAAGCCGGGCTTCACCCTGGAGGAAGGGCTGCGGCGGACCATTGCTTGGTACCGCGAATACTTCGCCGCCGGGGGCGTCGCATGAGCGGCGTGACCGTGCGGCCGCGCGAAGTCTGCCGCGTCTGCGGCGGCCGGCAGTTGCGGCGGTTTCTGGACTTTCCGCGTCTGCCCTTCGCCGACGGTTTTGTTGCGCCTGGTGAAGAGGGAAGTGAATTTACTGCCCCGCTGGCCGTGTACTGGTGCGCCGATTGCGCCACGGCCCAGACCGCCCACGACCTGGACGTGGGCGAATATTACGACGGCTACCACTACACGGTCTCGGCCTCGCCGCTGGTGCAGAACTTCATGCGCCGCCTGGCCGAAGAGGCGGCCGGACGCTACGGCCTGCGCGCCGGCGACCGGGCTCTGGACATCGGGGCCAGCGACGGTTGGCAGTTGCGCTGCTTTCAGGATCTGGGCTTGAAGGGACTGGGCTTCGAGCCCTCCCGGACGCTCTGCGCCGAGGCCGAACGGATCGGGGTGACCTGCCTGCCACGGCTCTTCACGGCCGCAAGCGTGGCCGAGATTCCGCCGGAAATGCGCCCCGCGCAGGTGGTGGTCACGCTGCACACGCTCGACCATCTGCCCGACCCGTTGGGTTTTTTGCAGGCTATCCGGTCGGTGCTTGATCCGGCGCGGGGCGTGCTGCTGATCGAGGTCCACGATCTGGAGAAGATTTTTGAGCGGCGCGAGGTCTGCCTCTTCGCCCACGACCACACGATCTATCTGACCGCCCGGTCCCTGGGGCGGCTGCTGGAGCGGGCGGGCTTCAAGCTGCTGACCGAGGAGCTGCTGCCCGAGCGCGAGCGCCGGGGCAACAGCCTTACGGTCGCGGCCGCGCCGGCGCAAGCCGGGTTCGCGGTCGAACCGGTGAATAAACGCCCCTGGCTGACGGCCCTGGACGAGTGGGAGACCTACGCCAATTTCGCCGCCGAGGTTCGGGCCAGCTACGGCCGGCTGCGCGATTACGTCCGCTCCCGCCGGGCCGAGGGCCGGCGGCTGGGCGGATACAGCGCCGGCGGACGGACGGTGCTCACCCTGGCCGGAGCGGAATTGAACCGCGAGGACTTCGTCTATCTGCTCGACCGCAATCCGCATCTGCACGGACGGCTGACGGCCGGATCGCATGTGCCCGTATTTCGTCCGGAACACGTCTTCACCGAGCCGGTGGACGAGTTAATCGTCTTTTCTTATGGCTATATGGAAGAAATCAAAACTCAGTTGGCGCCCTATCTGGCTCAGGGCGGAAAGCTGACTTCGTTTCTGGATCTGCTGTAAAGCGTCAGGCCGAAAGTCGGGGCCATACGCAAGGACTGGAGTATTCACGGCTAAAGTTAAGGAAGCGCCGAATCCCGCCAGCTGAACGTTCGAATCGGCGGAGCCGGCTGAAAATTCTTTGAAAGGGTTCGGGAAAACTTTCTTATGAGAGAGTTTTCCCGAGGTTTGCAAACAGGGGAGAACCATGGGCGAGGAACGGCTGATTCTGGGCAATGAGGAGAAGCACACGGCCGGCGAGAAGGGGGCGTACCAGGATTTGTTCGCCGCCTTCGAGCATTCGCCGCTGGCCCTGTCGCTGCGGTTGCAGAGTTTCTCCCGGCATGTGCGCCGGCAGGACGTGGCCCGGTTTCTGGTGAAATACGAACTGTTCAAGGAGAGCCTGCCGGCGGCGGGCAGCATTGTCGAATGCGGCGTCTTCGCCGGCTCGGGACTCTTCTCGTGGCTGCACTTCTCCGCGATCCTGGAACCCTACAACCACACCCGCTGGATCGTCGGCTTCGACACCTTCGCCGGCTTTCCCGGCCTGACCGAGGCCGACACGGCCCACGGCACGGCCACCCACCTCAAGGAAGGCGGACTACAGAGTTGCGAAGGGATTCAGGCCGATCTGGAGCGGCTGGTCAAGCTGCATGACGCCAACCGTCCGCTCGGACATTTGCCCAAGGTGAAGCTGGTGGCCGGCGACGCCTGCCAGACCATCCCGCAGTTCGTGAGCGAAAATCCGCACCTGCTGGTCAGCCTGCTGTATCTGGACTTCGACCTATACGAGCCGACCCGGGTGGCGCTGGAGCAGCTCTGGCCGCGCGTGCCCAAGGGCGGAGTGGTGGCCTTCGACGAACTCAATTGCCAGGAGTATCCGGGCGAGACCACCGCCCTTCTGGACACGCTGGGCGCGGTGCGGCTGCGGCGGCTGCCCTACGATCCGCACATCGCCTGGTGCGTGAAGGAATAAATTTGGAAACCCGCGAACTCGCCCGCCGCATCCGCCGACACGCGCTCACCATGTGCCGCCGGGCCAACGCCTCGCACATCGGCAGTTGCCTGTCGGTGGCCGATATCCTGGCCGGACTCTACGGCGGCTTCCTGCGCGTGCGACCGGCCGAGCCAAACTGGCCGGAGCGCGACCGGCTGGTCCTGAGCAAGGGCCACGCCGCGGCCGCGCTCTACGCGGTGCTGGCCGAAACCGGCTTCTTTCCGGTCGAATGGCTGGAGCGCTACTGCCAGGCCGGCCAACCCCTGGCCGGGCACATCAGCCACCACGTCCCCGGCGTGGAGGTTTCGACCGGTTCCCTGGGCCACGGCCTCTCGCTGGGCGCAGGTTTTGCTTTGGCGGCCAAGGCCGACGCCTCGCCGGCCCGAGCGGTGGTGGTCTTGAGCGACGGCGAATGCGACGAGGGCAGCATCTGGGAGGCCGCCCTCTTCGCCCCCCAGCACAGGCTGGACAACCTGATCGCGGTGGTGGATCACAACGGCCTACAGGGATTCGGCCGGGTGGCCGAGGTGCTGGACCTGGCCCCCTTCGCCGACAAGTGGCGGGCCTTCCGCTGGGGCGTGCGCGAGATCGACGGCCACGACCACGCGGCCTTGCAAGCGGCCCTGGCCGCCGTGCCGTTCGAAGCCGGCCGGCCCAGCGTCATCATCGCCCGGACCACCAAGGGCCGAGGCGTGAGTTTCATGGAAGACTGCCTGGCCTGGCATTACCGTTCACCCAACGACGAGACCCTGGCCCAAGCGCTGCGGGAGTTGGACTGATGCGCAACACGTTCATCGCCGAACTCTGCCGGCTGGCGGAGGCCGACGAGCGGATCTGGCTGCTGACCGGCGACCTGGGCTTCTCGGTGCTGGAGCGATTCGCCGAGAAGTTTCCGAAACGCTTCATCAACGCTGGCGTGGCCGAGCAGAATTTGACCGGCGTGGCCGCCGGCCTGGCCCTGGCGGGCAAGATCGTCTTCACCTATTCAATCGCCAACTTCCCGCTCCTGCGCTGCCTGGAGCAGATTCGCAACGATGTCTGCTATCACCAGGCCAACGTCAAGATCGTGGCCGTGGGCGGCGGACTCTGCTACGGCGCGCAGGGCTACACCCACCATGGCGTGGAGGATCTGGCCGCCTTGCGCGTGCTGCCGGGCATGACCGTGGTCGCCCCGGGCGATCCGGTCGAGACCCGGCTGGCGGCCCGGGCCCTGGCCGCCGCGCCCGGCCCGGCCTATCTGCGCCTGGGCAAGGGCGGCGAGTCGGCCGTGCACGAAAGCGAACCCGCCTTCCAACTCGGCCGGGCCTTGCGCGTGCGCGAAGGCCGGGAGCTGACCTATCTCACCACCGGCGGCGTGCTGCCGCTGGCGGCCGAGGCCTGCGCCAAGCTGGCCGCCACCGGCCGCTCGGCCGGCCTGATCAGCCTGCCCACCGTCGAGCCGCTCGATCAGGAGGCCGTGCTGAATGCGGCCCGGACCACCGGCCACCTGGTAACGGTCGAAGAACACGGCCCGGGGGGTTTGGCCGCAGCCGTGGGCGAACTGCTGGCCACGGCCGGCGCGACCGGTCCGGACGGGCGGCCCTGCCGCTTCGTGCCCCTGCGCCTGCGCCGGATCGCCGACGGCGCGGTCGGCAGCCAGGAGGAACTCCGCCGCGCCGGCGGCCTGGGCCTGGCCGACCTGCTGGCGGCGGCAGAGCCAAGGTAGCCGGGCAAACCGCTTGACCGCCCGGGGGAACTTTTTTGCAAAAAAG
>CAYMGG010000143.1:0-14291 GCA_964389915.1 uncultured Planctomycetaceae bacterium | reverse complement strand
TAAGCGTTCGAAGCTGCGGAGCCGGGCGGGAGTTTTTTTGAACGGGGGCCCGGGGGAGAACTTTTTTTGCAAAAAAGTTCTCCCCCGGGGTGCGGTTATAGCCTTTACCAGCGGTAATAGCGGTAGGGATCGTCACCCAGTTCGAAGTCTTCGCGATAATCCGGGTGGTACCAGGGATTGGCCGGCGCGGCCGGAGCGTCGGCCGGTTCGACGAAGAGTTCCTGTTCCTTGCCATACAGGCCGCCGCCGCCGAAGTGGTCGAAGACGCGCACGGCCAGTACGGCCCGGCCGGCCTTGACCATTTCCGCCGGCACGGTATAGATCCGGCGCTTGGCGTAGAAGTTCGGCGTCTCCAGGCCCGTGGCCCCGACCTGCACGCCGTTCCAATAGGTGACGTCGAAATCGTCGACCGGCCCCAGGCTCAGGCGCAGGGCCCGGCCGGCCCATTCGGCCGGGATTTCCAGAACCTTGCGGAAGACGGCTTCGCCGTCCGCGCCGGCCCACTCGCCGCCGAACTCCTCCCACAGCGATGGCAGGGTCACGTCCTGGAAGTCGTTCGCGGCGAAGTCCGGCTGCACCGCCGCCAGGGCCGCTTGGCTGGGCCCGGTGTCTTTATGCCGCTCGTTGCCCAGCACCTCGGGCAGGCGCTGGATCAGCTTGGCCTGCCAGACGCCCTTCAGTTCCTGGCGATCACGCCGGGCCTGGCGCGGCGAGAAGAAGAGCTCGTCGGCCGCGAAGCTGCCGCCCAGGTTCGAGAGCAGCTGGCAGAGGGCGCGGCTCTGCCTCCAGCGGGTGAAGCGCAAGTAGGTGAGCTTTTCGCAATCCAACGCCTCGGGGTCGATTTGGCAATAGACGGCCAGACCCGTTCCGACCTGCTTATAGCCCAGCAAGCCGTCGGCGCCGATTTCGCAGCCGCCGGTCAGGAGCAGGGCGGCGTGCTCCGCGCGCCAGCGCAGATCGCTGGGGCTCAGGCCCCGGCAGATCGCCCAATCCGGCACGTTGAGCGAACCGCGGAAACTTTCGACCTGCCCGACCGTCGCGCCCAGGGGCAAGGCGCCGGCCGCGCGGCGGGCGAGGAAGAGGGCCTTGCCGCCCTGGCGCAGGAATTCGTTCAGCGCGGCGTCATCTACTTGGGCGCCGGTGCCGATCACGGCCAGCGCGCCGGGGGCGGGCAGAGTTTGGGCCGGAGCATAGCGCAGGCCGGCCGCGCGGAGGAACTTATCCTCGTCCGGGCCGCCGAGGAAGCAGACCTCGGTCTTGGCCGGCGGGAGATCCGCCGGGGCGAGCAACTTGGTCCAGATTTCGCGCACCGCCGGCTCCTCGCCGTGATCTTCCAGGTCCAGACCGCAGAAGCGCAGCCGCCCCTGACCGTAACGCAATTCCATCAGCGGGCTGTAAGCCAGGTCGAACTCGTCCTCCATAAGCGGCGTCCACGAGCTGAAATGCGGCTTTTCCACCGAACAACTGGCCACCGTGCCGCGCGCGCCCCAACGCCAGCCATATTCCGGCGTGCGTTCGTAGCGGCCGTTGACGACCTCGGCGGCGAAGGGCGGGATAAGCGTGCTCGTGCCCTGCCAGTCGCGCAGGTCTTCGGCGTCCAGGCCCGGCAGGGAAGCGCCGGCCACGGGGAAGACCCGGCGGGAGAGGTGTCGGGCCAGCCGCCAGGCGAGGTTTTCATGCAGCCACTCGGGATCCTGGGCCATGACCAAGGCCTCGCCGCCGGCCTTGACCAGGGCGGCCACTTTTTCCAACTGGGCCGGGGCCTGGCTCAGGACCCGGCGGCCGACCACGATCCGCCCCGGCGTCTGGCCGTCCCACGCCTTGACCGCATAGCCCAGATTGCGCAGGGCCTGGCTGGTCTCGCCCACGGGATCGAGGAGTGTCACTTCTCCCTGCGGTGCGGCCGGCGGGGCGAAGACGCGGAAGGCAAAGCTGTCCCGCTGCTCCGCCGAACCGATCCGGGCGGTCAGTTCGATCACGCCGGAGGTGCGGGGTGCGGTCGTGGCCGGCAGGGCGAAGTCGAACGGGATCTGCTCGGTCCGGGCCGGATCGAGCTTGCCTTGCCCCGACTTTTCAATCAACGGCTTCCCGTCAAACTTGACCGCCACCTGCCAGCTGTATTCCTGAATCGTGCGGGTGTCGTTGAGCAGGATGACCTGCTTGGTCACGGTCGCGCCGGCGGCGAAGTTGTGGCCCTTCTCGGTGAATTCGCCCGCCCGGCCGCCCAGCCAGGCCAGCGTGGGCTGATTGTTGTCGATGATCGCCTGGGCGGCGGCGTTGGCCGGCATGCCTTCCGGCCGGTAGGCGTAGGCATAGGTGCGCGGATAATCGGCTTGATATGTACCGCGCCGGCCGGGTTGGAAGGGCTGGGCCTTTACCGCGGGCGCTTCGGCCTTGAAGCGGGAGACGCGGGTGTCGCGGTTCCAGCCGTGCATGCCCCAGGGGACCATGCCGCCGGTCGTGCCCCAGGTGCGCCAGCTGCGGGTAGTGTTGCGGTTGAAGAGGGCCAGGAACTCGGCCTGGTTGTTCTCGATCCCTTCGGCCAGGTTCGAGAAGTGGTGCGTCTGGTATTTCTGGCCCGACTCGAAGGTCGTGCGGATGTCCTCGCGGTAGGCCGGGCTCTCGTTGCGGAACGAGTCGGAGCCGAAATAGATGGCGCTGAATTCGGTCAGCCAGGGTTCGCTGGTGGTGGCCCCGCCGTAGCCGTTGCGGCCGCGGAAGAAAGTGGTGTACAGGGGCGAGCCGAATTCGATGGAGATGATCGGCATGTCGCCCCGCTCGGCCCAGGCGGAGAGCCAGTCCTCGCGTTCCTGCAGCGGGATGACGCAGAGATAGTTGTTGGTGGTGTAGACGTCGCCGGCGAAGTTGCCGGCGTGCGAGAAGACCGGCCGGGTCGGATCGAAGGTCTGGATCAATTTCTGGGCGACCTGGTAGTTGCTCACCCGCTTCTGCCAGCCGGGGCCGACCTTGGCCATCTCTGGCTTGATGCCCATGACGCTCGGGTTCTGGTCCTGCCCCAGGCAGAAACGGTTGGCCGCCAGGGCCCAGGTCACGACCGAGGGATGATTGCGCAGCGGCCGCAGCCGGCGGCGCATCTGCGCGGCCCAGTATCTGGCCAGTCGCGGCCGCTCCAGGCTCATGATCGAATTGCCGATATCGATGACCGGCACGATCAGCAGCAGGCCCAATCGGTCGGCGGTCCGGCACCAGAGGTCGTCGAACTCGATCAGCCCGCGCTCGAACCGGTCGTTAGGCCAGATTTCGGCCAGATTGAAGCCGCAGCCCTTCAGCCCGGACAACTCGGCCTCGATCAGTTCGGTCTGGCCGGCGATGATGCCATATTCGTGGATGGGGGCGGTCCGCAGGCGTAGCGGCACTCCGTTCAGGTAGAAGTCGCGGCCTTCGATCCAAAATTCGCGGAAGCCGAATTCACGGGCCACGCAGTCGTGGAAATTTTTGCCCGTCAGGTCCAGCTCTACGCGGTACAGATAGGGATCGTCCGACTCCCATAGATGAGGATTGGCCCAGTCCCAGGCGAATTGCAGGCCGAAGCCGTCATCGGCGGGGACGGCCCAGCCGGTGGCGGTGAATTCCTGGGCGACCTGGCCGGCGGCGTTGACGATCTTGGCGCGGGCGGCGAGTTCGGCGCCCGGATCGGCGTCCAGCGTGACGGTCAGGCTCAGGTTTTTACGCCGGGTGGAAGGATTGACGAACAGGTCGGTCACATGCGCTCCGCGCGGCCGGCTCTGGAGCAGGACGTCGCCGATCAGGCCTTTGGTCCCGAGGACGGCCTTCTCCTTGGTGACCTGGCCCTTGCCCGTGCCCATATAGCGGGTGATCTCGGCCTGCGAGGTGGCGGCCATCACGAACAGGCTCAGCCGCGCGCTCTGGCCGGGCGTAACCAGCTCGGTGAGGTCGCGCTCGCCGTCCGGCCAGTTGACCCAGCCTGCTTCGCGGCCATTGACGAAGACCAAGGCGTCGGTCGAGACTCGCTCCAGGCGCAGGACGATCGCTCGGCCGGCCCAGGCGGCGGGCACGTCCACGGTCCGTTCGTACCAGGCCCGATCGAGTTCGGCGGCATTGAAATTCGGCCAGTCCGCGCCGCGCTGCTGGATGCCGGGGACCATCCGGGAGGCGGGCTTCCAGCTGCCGGGCACGCGGATCGTGCCCCAGGCGAGCGGGGCGGCCAGATGGGCCGGTTGGAAATTCCACACCCCGTTCAGGCAGATCTCGCCGCGCAATTCGGTCGGCGTCTCCACCGGCTCCCGGCCCCAACCCAGGGCCGGGTCCGGCGCGGCCGCCGGCGGCGGCGCGGGCAATTGGACCGCCACCGCGGCGTCTTCCGCCCGGGTCGAGAGGGCGACGACGCTCAGGTCGTCGAAATCGGCCTCACCGGCGGCGTTGAAAATGGCCGGCGCGAATCCGACCAGGTCGGCGCCTTCCGGAATCTCGATCTGCTCCTGATACTCCCGCCACTCGGGCGCGGCCTGTTTCCAGGTGGGGACGGCTTTGTGCCAGACCTGGCCGGCCGCGTTCTTGAAGGTGATGGCGAGGCGGCAATCGTGCCAGCCCTCCTTGCCCGGGGTGATGCTCTGGACCCGAGCCCGCAGGGTCAGGCGCAGTTTTTTCCATTCCGGTTTCAGCGCGAACTCCTGGCCGCAGGTGGCGGCTTCCGCCGGATCGGTGTTGCGCAGGCGCAGAAAGCTGTTGCCGTTCTCGGCCACCACATCCACATCGGAATCGGGCCGGGGCCGCCAGCCCGGGATCTCGCCGGTCTCGCCCGCGGGCTGTTCGAAATCGCCGTTGACCAGCAACGGCCCGGTGGGGTGCAGGTCGGCCTCCGCGGCTCGGCCGGCCAGCGGCAGGGCGGCCAACCAGCCGCCGAGCAGGCCGGTCAGGAGGCGGCGGGAGAGAGAACGGGGGTAACGGGCGGGCGTCAGCATGTTTGCTCCTTGTCGGGAAGGCCGACCGTAGCGTCGGCCGCAAATATTGGGGCTATCTGCCCGCGACCCGGAGAGCCGGGGGCGGGCGGGGCCAATGTCGGCTCCCGGAGGCACTATGGATAGGATTGGATGGTCGTGATGCTGCAAAGCTTGGCGATCTCCGGGCCGACCATGCCCCGGGCGCTGCCGTCGGGGAACCAGAGATTGGCGCGGTCCTCGTGGCGGCGGTGGATCACGCCGTGAAATTCCGTGGGCCAGCCGGTTCCCCAATTGGAAAGGTTGAAATTGTAGACCAGCCAGGAGCCTTGCCGGCCGCCCAAAGTGGTTTTTAGGCTGTCACCGAGAAAGGGCAGGTGGGTATCCAGGGTGGACATCTTGGGGAGGTAGCCGGACGGACTGATCACTTCGGTCGGCATTTTGGGATAGGCCAGATCGCGCAGGCCGAAGCTCAGGGCCGAGCTGTTCTGGCCGGCCGCCAAAGTTACAGAATTTATGGTGTAGGACACGGTGGGCGGGGCGATCGAAGGGCATTGGAAGCAGACCGTCGACGGCAGACTGGAGAAGGGGGCCCAGGAGGCGTTGAGCTGGGTGGCGACGTTGTCCAGACTGCCGGTATTCATGAGCGCATCCGGCCAGCAGCGCCAGATGGTGCATTTCGGGTCCGCCTCCCAGGCGCGGTTGGAGGGGCCGAAGTCGTTGAAACTGTCGGCGTACATCATGACGCCGATGCCGGTCTGTTTCTGATTGTTCAGGCAATAGACGGCCTTGGCGCTGCTGGCGGCCTTTTCCAGGGCCGGCAAGAGCATGCCCGCCAGGATGGAGATGATGGCCACCACCACCAGCAGCTCGACCAGGGTGAAGCCGGCCTGGGCGGCGCGGCGATCGGGTACGGTTCGGCCAAAAATCATTTTCCACGCTCCTTCCGCCAGAGGCGCCAGTAGTTCCGATTCGGTCCGAGCCGCGGCCGGGTCGACCGCCAACGGTTCGATCTCCGGGGTCGCCCCCGCTCCGCCGGCGGGACGGGGATCGGGCTGAAAGTGGCAGGCGGATTCATGGCCCAAAGCGCGGGCCTCGTCGGCCGTCAGCCGTCCTGCCGCCAGGGCGCGGACCACCAGTCCGCTCCAGGCCTCGATCTCCAGGCCGGCCGGCCGGAGGTCGGCCAGGGTCCGGGCCGGCCGGGTGAGCAGAAAACTGTCCCGGCTCTCGAGGGCCGAGAGGTTGAGCGTGGCCTTGTGCATGATGCCGCCCGGGGGCGGAATTTTGCGAAAGGCCGGGGAGGCGGTCAGGTGGACCGCGGCCGGATCGAAATCCGCCAGGCCGTGCAGGGCCAGGGCGGTTTCGTGGCTGATGACGACTTGGGGCTGGTCGTGTTGGTTGCGGCTCCACAGCGACCAATAGGTGCAGACCGCTTCGGGGGAGTCGGCATAGCCGGGCAGGCGATAGACCCCGCGGCAGACTTTCAGCCATTGCCCGTTATTCAAATAGTAGGCGTGATTGTTATGGCCGTAGCCAATTTTGGCCAACTGGGTGACGGTAAAATAGCCGTGTTGCGCATCGGCAATGGCCTTGAGCTGGAGGCGGCGTTTATTGATCGGCCCCAAGTCTTCCGTCATCGTCAATCGGCCTTTTGGACAAGCAGTTAGTGGGTTTGGCGATCGATGCATTCAACATAACCCTTAAAGTCGAGCCTGCAAGGCGCAATCAATTAATTTATTAGTGGCAAAACCACTAACTTTATTCGCTTAAATGCTTTATGTTTTCGGGTGTGCGGTTAGCGGCGCAAGGGGAGGGAGGCGAGATACAGCGCCATGGCCACCAGCACGACCGTGGCTCCGGTCGCCGTTCCCCAGACGAATGAGAGGTGCAGGCCGGTCACGCCGGCCAATAGGGAGAAACCGATGGCGAATAATAGGTATTGCCGGGTGTTGCCGGCCAGGTTACGCGCCGTGGCGGCCGGAATGATGAGTAGCGAGTTGACCACCAGCAGCCCCACCCAGGAGATGCTGACCGAAACCACCAGGGCCACCAGGCAGGCGAAGAACGCTTCCAGCAGCCAGACCGGCTGCCCCCGGCTCTGAGCCAGGGCCGGATTCAGAAAGATCAGCAGAAATCGATTGAAGCAGAAGAACCAGACCCCGACCACCAGGCCCAGGGTCACGGCCAGGCGGCCGATCTCGGCGGGGGTGATGGTCAGCAGGTCGCCGATCAGGAACCGGGAGTATTTGGCAAAACCGCCTCCCCGCGAGAGGATGACCACGCCCAGGGCCACGGCGAAGGCCATGATCAGGCCGACCAGGGTGTCGGTGGAGACGGCGCTATGGCGGCGCAGCAGCGAAATGCCCAGGGCCAGGATCACCGCGAAGCCCAGCATCGACCAGGTCGGGTCGCTCAAGCCCAGCAGGGCGCCCAGGGCGATGCCGGTCAGCGAGGCGTGGCCGATCGCGTCGGAGAAGAAGGTCATGTGATTGCTGATGACCAGGCACCCCAGCAGGGCGAAGAGCGGGGCGATCAGCAGGATCGCCAGCAGGGCGTTGTGCATGAAGGCGAAACGCGCCCAGTCGAAGGGCAACTGGCTGACCAAAGCGTGCCAGGCGCTCATGCACGACTCCCCAAAGCCGGGTCGGCGTTGCCCCGGGGATAGTGAGCGCAGCACTTCTCGCCGCAACGGGCGCCTTCGGCCGCCGGCAGATCCAGCCCGAAACAATCCCGCACCAGGGGCTGGCTCAGGACGGCGGCCGGCGGGCCTTCGGCACGGATGGTCCGCTCGTGGATGAAGACCATGCGGTCGGCGATGGCCGCGGCGGCTTGCAGGTCGTGGGAGACCAGCAGAATCGACAGGTCCAGGCTGTGCCGCAGGCCGGAGACGATCTCATAAAACTGGGCCGTGCCGGCCCGGTCCAGGCCGGCCAGGGGCTCGTCCAGGAGCAGGAGCTGCGGCATGGGCGTGAGGGCCAGGGCCAGCAGCACCCGCTGGAGCTGGCCGCAGGAGAGGTGCCCCAGCCGCCGGTTAAGCAGGCCCGCCCCGCCGACATGATCCAGCGCCGCCCGGGCCTCCAGGCGGGTTCGCGCGCTCGCCCCCAGCCAGACGGGCAGGCCCCCGCGCGCGACCGCGAAGAGGTCCAGCACGGTCAGGGGCGCGCCGCGGTCGAACTCCAGGCGCTGGGGCACATAGCCCAGGCGCGGCCGCTGGGGCTGGTCCGGGCTGGCCGAAGGCCGGAAGATGAGCTGGCCGGAGTGGCGCGTCTCGCCCAGGATGGCCCGCAGCAGGGTGGTCTTGCCCGCCCCGTTGGGGCCGATGATCGCGGTCAGCTCGCCGCAGTGGACGTGGAGATTGATCCCTTCCAGAATCGTCGTTCCGCCCAGGCGCACGCCCAGGTCGAGCAGGCGGGTGCAGCAGAAATGTCCGCCATTACGCTCCGGCGCAAGCGGCGCATTCCTGGCGGCCGGGGGATCGAGGGTAGGTGTGGCGGACGAGTCGTTCATGGTCTCGCAATCAAAGCGGGAGTTGAAAATCCGCCCGGTTCATCCGGGCGGGGCGCAACTGGGCGCGGCAACTCCGCAAGGTTGGGCGCATGGTACAGCCCCTCATAATAAAGGAGACGACTGTCGGGGCGGTCTCCCTCCGGAGAACTTTCGCCCTCCACGGCCGGCCGCATCGCTGTCGCCCTCCCCCTCCGGGGGAGGGTCGGGGTGGGTGAGATGGCCTGGGGCGTTCTCGGTCCTCTCCCTCCAACCCCCTCCCGGAGGGAGGGGTAGGCCTTCGGCGCGGCCGGAATGCTTATTTCAACGCCTTTTGCAGCTCGGCCAGGTTGCGCTCCATGAGGCGCAGGTAAGCGTCGGCCGCCATCGGTCCGGTCACCCCGGGATCGAGCGTGTAAATGGTGGCGCTAGTTTCGCGGGCAATGGTTTCGGCGGCCTTGGCCGAGTACTGCGGTTCGGCGAAGAGCGCTTTGAGGCCCGTTTTACGGATCAGGTCAACGGTTTCGGCCAGTTCCCGGGCGCTGGGTTCGGAGCCCGGTTCGCGCTCGATCACCGCCGCGATGCGCAGGCCGAACTCCTGGGCGAAATAGGGAAAGGCTTCGTGAAAGGTGATAATATCCCGGGTGCGCAGATCCTTCAAGCCCTCGTGCATGGACGCCCGCAGTTTTTCCAGCTTGGCCAAGTAGGCGTCGGCATTGGCGCGGTACTGTCCGGCGTGGGTCGGGTCGATCTGGCTCAACTGGGCGGCCAGGTTCTCGATCTGCTTCATGTATAGGCTGACGCTTACCCAGATATGGGGATTGTCCCCCTCCTCGCCCTTGATCAAGACTATGCCCTGGCTGGCCTGGGCGAGTTTGAGCTGGGGCAGCTCTTGGACGATTTTCTCCAGAAACGATTCCATCCCCGCGCCGTTGACGACGAAGATGTCGGCGGTGGCGAGTTTGGTCAGATCCTCGGTGGTCAGCTGGTAGTCGTGCAGGCAGCCGGTCTGGGGCTGGGTGAGGTTGGCGACCGTGACCCCCGGAATGTCGTGGGCCACGTTAAGCGTGGCGATGTACATCGGATAGAACGAGGCGAGGATGCGCACGGTTGGCTCCGCGCCCCGGGCCGGGGTCCAGATTCCGCTCAGCAGCAGGCCGGCCAGCACCGGCAGACGCCAGAACAGGTTAAGCATGCTCGTTTCTCCTCGGTTACAGTAACACAAAGTAATACCGAAGCGTGCTAAGAAAAGCAGCCGCGCGGCTGCCGGATAAAACTTGCCTCTAACTCTATTTATTTCTTAGCCTTTTTCGGCTTTTTTGTCAAGCCCCGGCTGCTACAGCGGTCAGGCTGGGCCGGGCAGACCAGGCGGTACTCGTGGCACTCTTCGCATTCTTCGAAGGAGTGGGTGCGGGCGAAATTGCGCCAATGCTCCATCTGCCGCGGGGTCAGCAGGCCCGTGCCTTTGCAGATCGGGCAGGTATTTTCCAGCGCCGCCAGCACGGCGGAGCGTAGAAAATCCGAGCGGTTGGGCATTCCCCGCATAGCCTCGGCCAAGGTGGCGTCAACTTTGAAGGTCACGGTCTGCGGTTTGGGATTCATAGCCTAGCTCACGTCAATGCGAAAAAAGCAACATTATATTAGGCGCGAATAAGCATAAATGAAAACTATTTTTACAGGATAATTATTGCTTGACGCCTTCTGAAGTGGGGGGGATACTAATTTGCGGGCTAAAAGCACTTTCTGAATTTCTCCCCGGAATGATGGCCGGCCACGGGCTTGCCGAATATAAATCCAAACGTTATTTAGGGTTGTCGGCATAGGTCCGTTCGGCGTCTGGGGCGAAGACGGGGTTGGGAAAATTATGTCCGTCTTCGGCAGCAAGATTTTTTCTCCGATACGCTTCTTTGGCCTCCGGTTTGCACTATAGAAAGAGGCAAGTCATGCGAGGATTGGCCGATGAATAAGCTATTTTGCCTTCACCCGTACCATCTTCGGCTGCCCAGTGGCCAGAGGGCCTTTACCCTGCTGGAATTGGTGATCTCGGCCCTGGTCCTGGCCGTGGCCATGATCGGGGTGGGGCTGGCCATGGCCAAGGCCACCTATTCCTCCGATTTGGACCATGACCGGACCGTGGCGCATATCGCCGCCGAGCAGATTTTTCAAGCCATTGATGGCGATGTCGGCACCAGTTTTGCCTGCATTCGTTCGGGGGGAAGTTGGGCGAGCTCAACTTTCACGGTGTCCGACCTGATCACGGGCGGGGCCAGCGCCGGTTCCGGCTATGTCACGACCACCGATCTTGGCTGGGACGGCGTAACCGGCGCTTCGATTCAGGTGCGCGTCCAGGTGATTTCGCGCGGTGTGGTTTACGCCAATTTGGCCAAAGTCTATGTTCCGCAGTAAGCGATTTTGCCGCCCGAGAGCTTTTCCGGGCGGCTTGACGGAGAAAATGGCCATGCTCACTCGGGTCAGGTCTGTCACTTGCCAGCGCGGCATGACGTTGCTGGAGATGTTCGTCACTCTGGCCATGCTGTCGGTCATTTTGCTGGCGGCGATGCAGTTCTTGAACGTCGGGAGCACAACCATTGTCAACCAGTCGCACGACACCATGATGGAGGAGAAGGTTCAGCAGACGGTCAATGAAATCACCACCACCATCCGCGAGGCCGGAGTCGGCTTTGTGACCATCAGCCGCAGAACCACGGATTCGAATGTTTATGAGGATACGCTCGGCACGGTCGGCAGCACCCAGGATGTAATCTGCCTGCCCACGGCCCGCGATAACAGTATCGACCGAAAGTTCCGGATTTTGGACGGTTCGGGCAGCGGCGCGCCGATGCCGCGCGTGCCGAACTGGCAGGGGTTGGTCATGTATTGCTGCTATAACGGCTCCCTTTACCGGTTTGTGGACTGGAACAGTCGCAGTTATTCAGACGCTACCCCCTTTCGGGTTTCGAGCGAATCCGGCGCGACGATCACGTTGACCGACGGCACGAGTACGGTCAGCTTCAACCGGGGCGGTGTGGGCAGCGGCCAGACTCGCGAGGTCTTGTTGCCGGACGGCGCGCTGCTGCAAGTTACCAATCAGACCATCTCCAGTTGGATTCAGCCGCTGACCGCGTTCAACGTTCGGATTCGGTGCGTGGATTATTCGCGGGACATCGTGCGCAAGACGGCGGGCCGTGTGCCGGTCCGGGAAGTGGTCAATTTCACGGTGCAGACGCGGAACTGATTTTCCGGCGAAGGGAGGTGGGCCATGAAAACTCGTTCATCCCGTCAGCGCGGCAGCGCCATGATCGTCGTGGCGATCGTCGTCACCAGCCTGATGCTCATGATTATCGGGCTGCTCAACACCACCACCGCCCGTTCGCAAAGCGAAATCGTCAATTCCGGAGAGATTGCCTGGTTCCGCAAGGCCGATTCCGGAGTCAGCCACGCCCGGCTGAAGATCAACCGGTGCACCACGCCCGCCACCGACGTCAATTGGCTGGCTTATTGGGCCGGGAGCCGCAGCGATTCGCCCATTGCCCGCAATACGCCCAACGTGATGCGGCCGGTCGGCTTTAACGTCTCGGCCAGCAATACGCTCTCTTGGTTGAACGGAGGCTACGCTTATTTCGATATGCCTGCGGGCAGCGAATCCGCCTCCACGCCCCCGGGCGACACGGCGCGGGTCCGAGTCTTTATCCTGAATCCTTCGCAGAGCGAGACCGATCCTTATGCCCGGGTCTATATGATCGTGGCCCGTATGGAGACCGCGGGGCTAAAGAGCGGGGAGACCATCGCCCGGTCCGTGGCCTGGCAGGTGCAACCGCAAGACACTTTCGCCAAGTACGCCCGCTTCACGACCTCGAATCTTTCGATTACGGCCAGCGGCGTCACCTACAGCGGGGAGGTGCATTCCAACGGCACCGTGTCGGTTTCCGGCAGCAACGATCTTTTCACCGAGGTGGTTTCTTCCACTCAGAACGTGACCAATAGCGGCTCGAACAATATTTTTACGAAGGGGACGCAGAGCGGCGTGCCGAGCGAAACCCCGCCCAGCACGGCGGAGGTGTTGGCCGAAGGCTTGAATCTGCCAGGTGGTTCCAGCTATACCGCCGGCAATGAATACACCGGCTGCTCCATTGCCTACGACGTGCGTAATTCTGATTTTAAAGCTCTCTGCGCCAAGCCGACGACGGCTACTCCCCCCGGATGCAACTATACGCCGACGGTCAATGACACTCTGGCCACGACCATTACCTTGGACCGGGACAAAGCCACGGTGACCACGATTATAACCAAGGCCGCCGGGGGGACAGTCACATTGAATCAGACCTTGGATAATACCAATGCCTCCACCCGGAGTTCCACGGGGGTGGCTATTCCCGACAACGGGTTCATTTACGTCAATGGAACGGTGACTATTTCCGGGAACATGTCGCGCCGGGCCACCTTGATGGCCACAGGCTCCATCACGGTTCCCAAGCCCTTGCGGTATGTGGACGACAGCGGCGCCGCGCAATATAATTTATACAATAAAAACAATACGCTGGCGACGTTCAACAGCAGCACCAATGCCTGGGAGCCGTCGTCCAGCGAAAAGTGGCAGATGCAGTCCGCCTTGCCCTCCACCACGCAAGCTCAGCCGTCCTACGTCGCCAATCCCAGTTGGACCATGCCCGCGACCGGCTATCCCACCCTGGGACTGGTCAGCTCCACCAAGCTTTACGTCAACCCGCGCAGTAGCGGCAATACTCAGGCCGAAGTGCATGCATACATCTTTTCCACCGGCAACGTGATGGACGGCAGCACCTCCAGCGGCGGCAAGAATCTGTACATCCTGGGGGGCCTGGCTTCGACCATCGCCTGCCCGATCGGCGGCTGGAGCGCGCCGTCGATTGTTTATGACAAGAAGCTTTCGGCGGCACCGCCGCCACATTTCCCGTTGGTCACCCGGCCGGCCTACAGCTGCTGGCACGAGGTCGAGACCGACGTGGTGAGCGCCGCCAACAACACCTACAAGCTGGTCAACCACGATTACGTGGGGCGGACGGTCGGGTCGCGGGGCAATACTTGGCAGTGACGGACGCCATGCACAGGCGCGAAAGGGGAAGCCGGTATGCCTGAATTGACACTCGAGCGGGGAATTATGCTTTTCGCGCTGGCCGGCAAGCCGGCCCGGTCCGGCCTGCCGAACCCCAGGCGGGGCGGATTTCCCCCGCCCGCCCCGCGCCCGCCGCGCCCCGGGTGGGGCGCACCGGTCCTGGTGGGCGGCGGTTTTGTGCTGTTGCTGGTGCTGCTGGTTTGGATTTTGAGCGGCAGCGGCGAGACGCCGCCGACGGTCCAGTCCGGGCCGGATAAGACGACGGCGGACAAATCCGGCAAGGTTACGGTTTTCGCCTCGCATCAGGCGTCTGCGACGCAGCGGGTTCAGGATGGCGGCCCCGATCTGCCCGGTCTGCCCAGTGAATACAAGTTCAATAATGCGTATTTGAAGATAAAAAAATCCAAGGCCGAATACGACGAAGAACTGCGCCAGAATAAAATGAAATACGAGGCGCAGGTCAATCTGCCCAACTATTGGCGTAACACCGGCCAAGTGGCCAACACCCAGGGGGCCACGTTCTAGGCTGGGGCCGAAGAGACCGACAGCGGGCGTTCGGCTGAAAACCAGTACCGTCAAACGGCCGGCGGCGGATTGGCCTTTAGCCGCCCTGTCCTTAGCCCGAATCTACGCGCAATAGACCCCGCCGTTCACGTCGATGGTCGCGCCGGTGATGAAACCGTCATACTCGCCGGCCAGAAAACACACCGTCCGGGCCACGTCCTGAGGGCTGCCCGCCCGGCCCAGGGGGATGCCGGATACGGTCTGGCGGGCCGACTCCTCGGTGGTGTGGGTGG
>CAYMGG010000142.1:0-14419 GCA_964389915.1 uncultured Planctomycetaceae bacterium | reverse complement strand
CGAAAGCCCGCCGCCCCCCGGAGCGACGGATTTGGCTCCCGCCATTTCTTCGGCTCCCGAGCCGCAGTCAGTTGAAACACTTGAGGCTCATGGCCGTTCGACCCTGATGAGAGAAAGGATCTACAACATGATTTTCCAGCGGACACAGGCGGGCGTGGGCGCGCGCCGCCGAGCCCAGGCGGGTTTCACGCTGGTGGAACTGCTGGTGGTGACGGCCATCATCTCGGTGCTGGCCGCGCTGCTGCTGCCGGCCCTGGAAAAGGCCCGGAATTCCGCCTACCAGCTGGATTGCGCCAGCAATTTGAAGCAGATTGGCCTTTCTTTGGCGACCTACGTCGATGATTACGCCGGCTGGCGGCTGGCGGCGTGGCATAATTTTTCTCCCCCTTGGATTCAGCGTTTATATTGGCGTAACGACTGGTTCGGCACCTATCCGACCCTGGACTATCTGCCGTTCGGAGCCGCCTCGATCGGCAACGAGGTGGGGGGCCATCCCCACGGCGGTCCCTTGCGTTGCCTCTCGGTCATGGCGGCCTTGAGTAGTTTGGGCTGTAATAACGGTTGGACCTATGGCATGGCCGGATATCTGGGAGTCGATCATACACGGGAAATCAACACCCTTTGCATCAATGCGCCTTCCCGAAAAATCAACGTAATCGACGGTCAGCCGATCGGCTGGAATCCGACTTATTACGGCGCGGTCACGTTCACGCCTAACGACGGCTGGCCCTATCCCATCCATCAGAAGAAGGCCAACATGGTCTTCCACGACGGGCATGTGCAGACTGCGCTGCAAGACTCGGGCACGACCTGCGGCCTCAACATTCCGGACGAATATTGGAATGACGCCGGTTTTGCCGGTGGTTTCGCCCACTGAGTTTCTGCCCCGATTTAGGAGGAATTCATGTCTGCCCCGGGCGGACCAGTGAACGGCCGGGGACGGGTGGCCTTATTGCGAATTTTATCCCGTTGGGAGGTCAATGTGGCCCCGCGCGGTGCGGGTTCGACCTCCGCCCAGCTTTGGCAAAGGATACGACAATGCGAAAATTGCAGACCCTCTGGATGCTGGCGGCCCTGGTGGCGTTGCTGCCGGCGGCATACGCCCGCGGCGCAGACCAGACACCGGCCGAAACTGAGCTCAAATTCCACGAGTGGCGGTTGGCGCCGGAGCGACTGGAGGCGAAGATGGAGAAGGAACACGCCGGGCGCGGCCCGGCGGTGAAGGTCCGCTTCGCGGCCCGGGACGCGGGAGGCAAGCCCGGTACGCTCAAGCTGGCGGAGGAGAGTTGCGGGCGGCCTCTGTTTCCATTCATTCCCCCCTATATCGGCACTTCGGCTCAACAGGTGTCCATGGCGGTGTATCCGGTGGCAAAAATCCAAGCCGCCGAGTTTGGCCTGGAATTGACCAGACACAACGGCCCGCCGATAGGCCGCAAAATTGCCTGGGAGGAGCTTAAAGCCGGTCAGTGGACCGAAATTGTGGTTCCGGTGGACTGCACTCCGGCGCAGTCGCTGAGTGGCGTTAACCTAAACTTTTCCGGGGCGGGTGAAATGGAGATTTATCTGGCCGAAATCCGGATTCTCCGAAGTAATCAGACCGTCTACGAACTTCTCAATTCGCGCCCACCACTGTACTGCGAAGGATTGGACCAGCCGCTGGCGCCAGTTGCCAGGGCTTTGCCGGAGCGGGCGACTTTGAACCTCGGAGTGTGCGCCAAATGGCCGATCGAAAATGCCTCAAGCCTGGCCGAAGTGGGGCGGATTATGGCCCAGTACTTTCCTGAATACGACCTGGTTATCGCCGGAGTTTGGACGCCCGAGCCGAAGTTGGCCGAGGTATTGCCGAAATTCCTCCCCAACATGTTTTATCAATTCCAGAAAGCGCAATATGATCCGCGGTATCTGGGGCTGAAGGAAGCTTTGCCCCGGAATGGAAACGGCCAGAACCTTACGGTGCTTGACAATCAGATTTTGGCCACCCATCCCTTGATGCAGGCGGCGTTGCGGGATCAGATCGACTACGCTGCCAGCCTGGGGATCAACAATTTCAAGCAGGTCGATTACGTCTGGCCGTGGATGGGCGGACGGTGGGGCTATGACGCGGCTTCGGTTGCCGCGTTCCGGGAGGATCTGGCGGCCGCAGACGAGGGGCTGGAGGTTCTGACCGGTGTGGGCCAGTCCCGGCGGGTGGTGCACTTCTGGGACTACTTCGCCGACTATCACGGCCTGCGGTTTGCGCCGGCGGACCTGGGGCTGGCGGGTTGGGAGCAGTTCGTCCCGATCACCGAGCAGGCCGCGGCCACCGCGGACGCGGCCGGCAAGCGCAATCTCGGCGTGTTCGTGGCCCTCTGTAACTACGAGTGGCTTCGGCAGGCCCAACGTTTCGGCCGCTGGGCCCAGGCCCACGGCGGCAAGCACGACTATACGCTCAATCCCGAAGACCTGGGCAATGCCGGCGACCACATCTACCTGCTGAGGCTGGCCGCAGCGGGCATCCCTTACCTGGAATATTTCGGCAGTCCCGGTCAATTGCAGGCGGTCTATCGGACCTCGGGGATCTATATCCGGGCCGCTCGTGAGCTGGGCAAGAAGATCGGTTATATCACCGAGATCGGGCAGGGCGGGCATTTTCAGCCCTACTTCGACTCGCGGGTGGCCTACGCCTTCAGCTATGAGCTTTCGGCTCTGGGCTTCGACAGCTATCATAACGAATGGCTGAACGAAGCGCCTTGGAAGGACCTGCTCAATCCGGACAACGGCTATCACCATACGCGCTTCCGGAACTGGATGGCCCAGGGCCTGGCCTTCCGCCAGGCCAAGCTGGACCGGGCGGCCAAGCTGCCCGCCGTGGACGTGCTCAACGTCTCCTTGCGCTCCGTGGGCTTCTATATCGGCAACTTCTGGAGCCTGGGGCAGATGGACTCCTGGGGGCCGGCTCTGGCCGAGGCGCAGGTCAATTTCGAGCAGACCGATCCGCAGGAACTCCCCCGCCGGCTGGAGCAGGCCCGGGTGATCTTCTACGCCCCGCCGGTCAGCCGGCCGGAGATCGCCGCCCAGCTCGAGGCCTGGCTGGCCCAGGGCGGGAAGACCCTGGTCACCCATTCCTACATTCCGTTCAGTCACGACCGGGGCCGGGCCGACCTCAAGGAGTCGGTCCAGGACGTGGCCTTCTCGGGCAAAGATTTCGATTACGCCGATTACGTGGCGGATTTGGCCAAACAGGCGGACACCCCGCTATTCAAGGATTTCGCCCCCGGCCGGCCGGCGGGACGGACCGTGGTGGCCGGCGCTGACGGAAAACCGCTGCTCACGCTGAACGAACGGCCGGGCGGCAGCCGCGTCTACTATCTGCATTCGCGTCCGGCTTCGGTCGCGCCGGAGGCGCTGGCCCAGGTCATGACCCGGCTGGCGGCGGATCTGAACCTGCCCCTGCTGATGGGCGGAGCCGACGCGGCGACCGCGATGGTCAACCGTTACCAGAACGACGTCTGCCAGATCGTCACTCTCTGGAACCGGACCGAGATCACCAAGACCGGGTTTGGCGGCGGCTATGGAGAGCATCTGATGCCCAAGCGCAGCGCCAAGGAGTACGATCCCAAGGTCTACCCCTACAAGTCGCACCTGCCCGGAGCCTTCTGCCAGGCGACCCTCTCCCTGGACAAGCCGGGCCAATACCGGGTGTATCGCTTCCTGGCCGATCAGGAGGAGGTGGTCGAGGTCGGCCCGCAGCGTCAGCTGACCTTGACGCAAAAGGATGAGATGGTGGACGTCTATTACCTGGCCGAGGACTCCGAAGCCTTCCGACAGTCCTTGGTGCCGATCAAGGCCGAGCGGGCCAAGATCGCGGCCTTCATCCAGGAACCGCAAGATTAGGTCGATTCCGACGGCTGGCGGTCGCTACCGGGGAACCTTTTTCGCAAAAAAGGTTCCCCGGATTTGTTTATATCAACTCAAGTTATTGAGGGCCGATTTGTGTTCGGGTCAGGTGAACAGGATGAGAGTTTTTGGTGGGGTTTGGGGAACCTTTTTTGTAAAAAAGGTTCCCTAAAATCGGCCGCGATTAATTTGAATTGATATCAAAAGGTAATTGCGTTGGCTGTGCTTAAGCCATTGCTTGGGGCGGCAGGGGGGCTTTCTTGACTGAACGGAAAATGCGCCCCAAAAAAGCCCCTGGACTGCGATAGTCCAGGGGCAGAATGCCGATTAGCAGGTACTTCTTTTAGTGGTCAGGGCGCGGCGCGGTGTGGCCGGGGACCGGGGGAGTGCGAGCGGCTCTTGGACCGTTGCCGCTGCCAGAACTGGCTCTGTTTCTGCTCCGGCAGGGGGGCGGCCGACTTGGCGCTGCGGACGTGGCCCTGAGCCGGACGGTGATGGACGCGCGGCGAGCGGGCCGAGTCGCGCCGCTCCGGGCCGGCCGGTTCGGCCGGTCCCGACGGCGTGGGCAGGCCGTGGCGTTCGACCGGAATCTTTTTGCCCAGCAGGCGCTCGATGGTCACCAGGTCGGAGCGCTGATCCTCGGTGCAGAAGGAGATGGCCACGCCTTCGGCCCCGGCCCGGCCGGTTCGGCCGATGCGGTGGATGTAGGTCTCCGGTTCGTGGGGCAGATCGTAGTTGATGACGTGGGAGATATCCGCCACGTCCAGGCCCCGCGCGGCCAGGTCGCTGGCGACCAGGATGCGGGTGGCGCCGCTTTTGAAATTGCCCAGCGCCCGTTGGCGGGCGTTCTGCGACTTGTTGCCGTGGATGGCTTCGGCGACGAGGTTGACCTTGGCCAGGCGGCGGACGATGTGGTCCGCGCCGTGCTTGGTGCGGGAGAAGACCAGGGCCCGGGTCAGGGTCGGGTCGGTCAACACCTGCTCCAGCAGGGCCGGCTTGACGCGCGGATCGACGAAATAGAGCGCCTGGCGCACGGCTTCGACCGGCTTGGAGATGGCCACGCTCACCTCCAGGGGATCGCGCAAAAGCGAGTCGGCCAGCGCCCGGATTTCGCGGGGCATGGTGGCGGAGAAGAGCAGGGTCTGCCGCTGGGCGGGAACCTGGGCGACGATCCGGCGGATGTCGGGGATGAAGCCCATGTCCAGCATCCGGTCGGCCTCGTCCAGGACCAGGAACTCGAGCGCTTGCAGGCTCAGCAGCTTCTGCCCCATAAGGTCCAGGAGCCGCCCCGGAGTGGCTACCAGGATGTCCACGCCCGCGCGCAGGCTCTGCACCTGGGCGTTCTGCTTGACGCCGCCGAAAATGACCGCGCTACGCAGGCGGGTGTGGCGGCCGTAGAGGTTGAGGCTCTGGCCGATCTGGCCGGCCAGCTCACGCGTGGGGGCCAGCACCAGGGCGCGGATCGGCCGGGGCGCGGCGGAACCGGAACGCCCCCGGTTCGGACGGGCCGGCGGCTCGCTGCCGGCGGCGCTGGTGGCGAACCGCTGCAGGATGGGCAGCGCGAAGGCGGCGGTCTTGCCCGTGCCGGTCTGGGCGCAGCCGAGCAGATCTCGGCCCGCGAGGGCCGTGGGAATCGCCTGTTTCTGAATGGGGGTCGGAACGGTGTAACCTTGGGACTGGATGGCGCGCAGGAGGGGCTCTATCAGCCCCAGATTCTCAAAACTCATTAACGGGATCAACTTTCATGAACGTAAAACAAAAATTGCGCGGACCACTGCCGCGCTGAAGTCGGAACTATAGCCGAATCTCCGCCCAAATGCAAACGGATTAGCCGATTTGTCGAAGAACGGGGCGAGATGCCAAGCTTTTCAATTTCTCTTGCAAATTTGCGGGAGCGCCAATTCAATCCTGATCTGAGACCCCTTGACTGCGGCCCGGCGGGAGTTGTCCCCGCCCCGGCCGGTCCGATTTTCGCCCGAGGAACTATTCAGGAGGATTGCCGATGTTGACGAGTCGCCGCGCTGGGCTGGAAGATTTGAGCGTACGCCGTTGGGCCGTGATCGTGACGTTGCTGCTGGGCGGGTTGGCCCTGCCCGCCCCGGCCGCCGACGCCGTGACGCTGCCGGCCAAGGAGAAGTTCCACCTCTTTCTGCTGGTCGGCCAGTCGAACATGGCCGGCCGCGGCAAGGTCGAGCCCGAGGACCAGGTGCCCAATCCGCGCGTGCTGACCTTGACCAAGGAAGGGACGTGGGTGCCGGCGGTGGACCCAATCCACTTCGACAAGCCGGCCGCCGGAGTGGGGCCGGGCCGCTCTTTCGGCCTGGCGCTGGCCGAGCAGAACCCCGACATCACCGTGGGGCTGATCCCTTGCGCGGCCGGCGGCTCGCCCATCGGCGTCTGGGTACCCGGCGGCGTCTGGGAGCAGACCAAGAGCAAGCCCTACGACGATGCCATCGCCCGGGCCAAGCGCGCCCTGCAGGACGGCGTGCTGAAGGGCATTCTCTGGCACCAGGGCGAGGCCGACAGTTCGCCGGCCAAGGCCGCCGCCTACGGCGAAGCGCTGGAAGCCTTGATCAAGCGGTTCCGGACCGAGCTGAACGCGCCGGAGGTGCCGGTCGTGATCGGGCAGCTCGGCCAGGCGCCGTCGAAGTGCTGGGGCCCGGGCGCCCAGACCCTGACCGCCAACGAGCGGGCGCTGACCGAGCGGGTGCCGAATACGGTGCTCGTCCCTTCCGACGGCCTGACCTTCAATGAAGATAAGGTGCACTTCGATGCCGCCTCGCAGCGCACCTTCGGCAAGCGTTACGCCGAGGCCTATTTGAAACTAGTCGCGCCGAAGTGATCTCGGTTCAAGTTTGTCCGGCTCGATTCCGGGGAACCTTTTTTTTAGGGAAAGAGTTCCCCGGAATCGGGCCTGATTATTTGGAATCGAAATTAGGCACTTATTCCGCCGGTTCGGCGCGGAAGATCGCCAGCTCTCCGGGGTTCAGGCAGAAGGGAACCCCTTGGGCGAGTTCCTGGCGGCCGACCCGACCGAGCTTTCGGTGCGGCGCGGTGAGCTCGGTGATCTGGTACTGCTCCGCCGGCAGATCGAATAACTTGATCCGGACCAACTCGGCGCTGCCGCTCTGCGGCGCTCCGGTCAGCGGATCGAGCTCGAAACCGTTATAGAGATAACCCGCCCCGAAATACTGCGTCGCCCCCTTCGTCAGCCGGAAGACGCGCATCTTGCCGTTGCTCGAAACGATGTCCGCCGGCCGGGCGATCTTCAGTCCGGTCAGCAAGGCTTCGACCGCAGCCGCGGATTGGTTCCAATCCACCGGCCCCGCAAACATCAACACTCGGCCCGCGCCCAGCGGCCAGCCGGCCAGGAGTGGCGTTCCGTCGGCAGTCTGGGCCAAGACCTCCGCCGCCGCCGGCCATTCCACCCGGCCGGCGGAGCGCAGGCAGATGACGGCCGGTCCGCCGGCGGTGGGGTTCAATTGGCCGGAAAGCTCGCCTTTCGCCTCCGGAGCGGCGATTTTTGCGCCCAGTTCGGTCAGGAAACGGAAATCCTGCCGTCCCGAATCCAGCGAGACGGCGCCGGTGGCCGCGGTGGTGATGAGCGTGCCGCCGCCCTGGACGTAACCGATCAGGTCGGCTCGCGTCGAATCGGCCATCAGGGTCACGTCGGCGTCGACGAACAGCGCCTTCAGTCCGGCGTATTTGGCCGGCGGAGTGTGGTCCGAGATCCAGCGTGGCAGGCGGTGCAGAGAGCGGTTCATCAGGGCGCCGATCTCCCGCCCGGTCACGTGATTGGCGAAGAAATTGCGGTGCGCATACCAGGCATAGTCGTAGGAGAACAGGCAGCCGACCTCGAGCGGCGGCGGCTCGGCCCCGTTCAGCTCCGCGAAGACCCGGGCCCAGGCGGCCGCCCCGTCGGCCGTGCCCAGCTGGACCAGCCGGGTCAGGGGATTGCTGAAGGCCAGGTTCCACCGTTCCAGATCCTTCAGCCCGGCCAGGCCGTCGCTCTGCGCGGTCGGAAATTCGCAGTGCCACTGGTATCCGTAGTTGAGCGCGCTGGTGCCGTAGGGCAGCTGGGTCCAGAGCGCCATGTTCAGCCCGGCCGGCGGTAGGAACTGGGAGGCCTGCGGCTCTCCGCGGTAGCCGATCCCCCCCAGGCTGGCGACCGAGGTAAATTTTTGCAGGTTCTCATACTCGCTGGTGCCGACGGTGAACCCCACCCGGTATTTTTCGAACTCGGGGAAGTAATTCTCGATCCGGCCGGAGTTGTAGATGGCGTACTGATAGATGAACGAATCGGGGTCGTGCCGCCGGATGGTCTGAAACACGCCGGTGAAAAATTGGCGCAGTTCGGCTTCGCGGAACTCCTGGAAATCCCGCCAGTCGGGCCGCAGGTCGTAGGGTTCGGTCCAATCGGGCGCGGGGGGGTAGAGCTCTTCCCAGGCCGCATAGGGCCGGCCGTACCGCTGGGCGACCGCGGCCAGGGTCTGGTATCGCGCGCGGAGGAACTCGCGCCAGGCCGCGACGTGGGCCGGCGAATAGCCGGCCAGGTGGAACGGCACCAGATCCGCATAGTCGGAGTCGAGCTGCGGTCCGGTGGTCAGATAGCCGCGCAGGGTCGGATGGCCGGCGTAGCGCCGCAGCAACCGGTCCCACATCCGGCTGAGCGCGGCGCGGAACTCGGGTCGGGCGAAATCCACGGCGTAGCGCGCGCGCAAGTAGAGGCCGCTGGAGCCGTCGTCGTAGCGCAGGGGCAGCTGGAAGAGCCAGCGCGGAAACAGGTCCGCGAAGTACCAGGGGGCGAGGGCGATTCCGACTCCCTGGCGCTCGGCCCGGGCCAGCACCGCGTCGAAGAACGAAAAGTTGAATACGCCCGGCAGGGGCTCGAGCTCCGCCCAGGGCACGACGAACGAGCAGACGTCCTGCCCGCTCTCCTTGATCCATTTGAAGCCGCGCTCGAGATGGTCCAGGCTCTCGGCCGGACTGTAGCCGGCCGGCGGGACGCTCGGAAAGCCCAGGTTGCTGCCCAACCCGTGGCGGCCGCGGGGGCGCGGCGCGGCCGGGGCCGAGTCCGCCGGCTCGGCCGTGACCCGCCCGACCAGCAGGCAGTTGCGGTCCACCACCTGCCCGGCCGCCGTCAACTCGGCGTGCAGGCGGCAGAGTTGGTCGGCCGGCAGCGGCAGGGTCTTCTGCCATTCGCCCTGGTCCGGCAGCTCCAGGATAGTCTCGCTCAAGGGGCTGAAGTCAAAGGCCAGGATTTGCAGCTTCAGCCGGCGGGGGGCCGCTCCGTCCGCGGCGCTAACCTTGATCCGGTATTCCGCCGGGTCGGTTGCCGCCAGCACCCCGGCGTCTCCGCCCGCCAGTTCCAGGCCCGGCGTCCCGACCGCCTCGGCCGCAGCGCCGACGGCCGGCCAGTTGTAGCGCGCCAGCCAGTAATAGTGGATCGCTTCGAGCGCGCCGTCCGCCCGCCAGATCCGCAGTTCCACGAATTGGCATTTTTCCGCCGTGTCCGCCGCGGTCAGGGGCAGGCTCAGGGCCCGGCCGGCCGGGTCGCTCAGGTCCGTCCGGCCGACGCTCACCGGCCGCCGGATCTCCCCGCCGGCCGGCCCCTGCCACCGGTCCCGGCAGCGGATGCCGACCGTATATTCGCCGGGCTGCGCAAACAGTTTTTCATAGGGAATTCGGGGGCGGCCGTCCGAGCCGGAATCGACGAAGCGGCGGCCGCTGTCGTCGAACCGCTGCCAGGTGCGGGGCGAGAAAGGGTCCTCCAGGCTGGCCAGCTCCCAGCGGGGATCGGTGAGGCGCGGGCGCGCCTCGACCGTCAACCCCTGGAGCGAAATGGTCCGGGGGGCGGCCCCGGCCAGACTCAGGGCGAACCCCGTCAAGCGGAGCGGCCGGGCCACCACCAGGTTGGACGAATACGAGTCGGGGTTGACCTCCAGGGGGCCGGTCCCATAGTGCGCCCAGCCGGAGTTGAAGCTGTACATAGGCCGGCCCATCTGAAAGGGCTGGGCGTGGACCCGGCCGGCCGCGTCCCGGATCAAAGCCGACACCTCCAGCGATTTGGCCGGCGTCAGCCAGAGCTTGAGGGCGTAAGCGCTATCCGGCAACTCGACCGGGGTCGCATAGGTCAGCTCCAGCCGGCCGCGCTTGGCCGTCGTCAGGGTCAGTTCCCCCTCCCCGCCCCGGAGCGAATACTCCCCGGTCGGCTGCGGGACGAGCTCGAGCGTCTCGAAACTCAGAGCCCCGCCGGCCCATCCGAGCAGCAGGCAGGCCAAGATGGCGGATAAATTCGTTTTCATGGCGGAATCCTTAGGGCAGAGGGGGGGCGCAGCTGGCTGCGCGGCTCATTTGAGGTAGAGGGCGTAATGCATTTGCAGCGGCCAGACGGCGCCGACGTGCCCGTCGAGGAAGAGGGTGTTTTTCGCGCCATTGTGCCGGAAGGCCGGCAGCAGATTGGAGCCGTTGGTCCCCTCGAGATAGTGCGCGTTGCGGATGGAGGCCAGGGACTCGCCGATGGGGCTGTCCATGATCGCGCCGAGTTCGCCGATGAAGAGCAGCCGGGAGGCGCCGATCGTGGCCGACTGGCTCTCGGGTTGCAGGAGGCAGAGCGACGATTCGGACGTGCCGTCGCCGAAGACGAGGCGGTTGGGAGAGAATTTGGCCGAGGCGACGGCATAGTAGAAAGCGTTCTCGGCGTAAGAATAGGTGGCGCGGCCGGTTCCGACCTTTTCGGTGGCCGGGCACCAGAGCACGCCCTCCTGACGGAACTTGTGGGCCTCGTCCCAGGAGCTGGGCAGACGGGCGTCGTTGCCCAGGAAGGGGCGGATCTTGAACGCCCACCAGTCCCGGGCGAACGGTTCGGTGAAGGTGAAATACGCCGGCGTGAACCAGGTGTAGCTGTCGGCGTACAGGGTCTGGGCCAGATAGATCTGTTTCTGATTGTTGACACAGGCGATGGCCCGGGCGTGGCTGAGCGCCTTCTCCAGGGCCGGCAGGAGCATGCCGGCCAGCACGCTGATTATCGCCACCACCACCAAAAGCTCCACCAGGGTGAAGCCGGCCTGGGCGCGCGGCCGCGTCGCGCCGCCGACTTGGGTCCGTTGGAAAATCATCCGATAGATCCTTTCTCGCCGTGAGGCCGAATCGGGGCCGCCGGCCCCGCTGGAGGGAATCGGAAAGAGGGGCGTTTCCGGGGCGACGGGGGCGGGGTCGGGAGTCGCCGGCCGGGCATAGCCCAAATCGCCGGCCTCGTCCCGGGTCAGAGCGCCCGTGCTCAGGGCGCGTTCGAGGGTGGCGGTCCAAATCCCCCGGGCCTCCAGCGCGGGGCGCAGATCATGCAGGGTCTGGGGCAGGCGGGTGAGCAGAAACCCGGTCTGGGATTCGATCGCCGACAGGTTCAGCGAAGCCTTGTGGAGGACGACGCCAGGCGAGGCCGGCTTGCGAAACGGCGGCGGGACCGTCAAGTGGATCTGGTCCGGATCACCGTCGCCCAGCGCGCGCAATTTCAAAGCGCTCTGATGGCTGATTACGCCCTGCGGCTGGCCGTCCTGGTTACGACTCCACAAGTACCAGCGGGTGCAGTCCGCGGCCAGGGAGTCGGCGTATCCGGGGAGCCGGAAAAGGCCGCTGTCGACCCGCAGCCAGTTCTGATGCTGGATATGATAGGAGTGGTTGGTGTGACGATAGCCGATTTTCACCGCCTGATCGGCGGTGAAATAACCGTATTGACCGGCCGCGATTTGCGCCAGGTGATTTTTTTTGGCCTGGTTGATGCCGACAGCTTTCATGGTTGAGCCTGGCCTCGCTTTTCAATCAGTCCGGGTTACCTTAATCAGCCTACATTTTGAAGTTCGGAAAACAAACTGTTATGTCTCAGGAGTGGCTGCAAATATAGCTTATAGTTGTGCAACATCCGTTTTTGCCGGTAGTTATGGCGCCAATGATTCGATGGTTGGTATCGTCAGGCCTGGGCCGGACGAAAGGTGGCCAGTTTTAGCACGGAGCACTAATGGCGGGAGAAAAATTGAGCGTAGGCCATTTATTAATTAGGGGGTAATTGATTTGCGGTCTTGGTCGCACATAGAGCGGTCGGCAGGTTTGGCGCGGGCTTGGTTAAAGGCGCATTAACCAAAGGTAATTGTGCGCAGGCGTGCTCTCTACCCCTCCGGGGGAGGGTTGGAGTGGGGGAGACGGCCGGGGGCGCTCGTGAGCTGCACCATTCCCCTCCCTCAATGCCCATTCCCGGAGGAAGGGAAAACCTTAGCGCAGCCGCCCAGGTTTGCCTCCTTATAAAAGGGAGTACTTGACGTAATGGCTGGCGGCCTGGCCAGGAGCGGTCCGTTCCTTAGCCGAGCCGCAGTTCGATTTGGGATTATAAATTCTGAGTTGGGGGGGGGAGTGGTTTCATTTCCGACTTGGTCCATTACGCCCTTATCAGAATATGGTTCGGCGTGAATCTAAAGCCATCAACCGCCTTTTATCTCAATGCGTTAAATTGATAGTAGAGTTTTTTTGGTAGGCCGGGTGAGTATTAAAGGTTTGCTTAATAGGTGGGGTGTGGTAGGTAAACATAAAGTCATGACGATGCACCAGACGATTGAGGTCAGTAGAAAATGCGCAAGCCTATTTCCGCCACCGCTCGGAAAAACCATCTCGCCGAGATTGCGCAGACGCAACATGGATATTTCACCACGCGGCAGGCCGTCGCCACCGGCTATACCACCAACAACCATCAATTCCACCTGGACCAGGGGAATTGGCTCAAAATTTCGAGTGGTCTCTTCCGACTGCCGGGATATCCCGACTCCATGGAGGCCGAGTTTACCAAATGGTGCCTGTGGAGCCGAAATCAGCAGGACCAGCCGCAGGGTATTGTCAGCCATGCCAGCGCGCTGGCCTTTTTTGGCTGGGGAGAATATGACGCCCGGGAGATTCATCTGACCGTGCCGCTGCGCTTTCGCAAGCCGGCGCCGGCGGAAGTGGTCCTGCATAAGGCGTCTCTGCACTTGTCATATATCGAGCCCCACAGAGGCTTCATGGTGACCCGGCCGGCCAAGACGTTGGCGGACCTGCGGGATTTTTTGACCGCGCGCAGGCAATGGGAAACGACCGTTGCCGCAGCCTATGCGGCGGGGAAGCTTTCCGGCGAGGAGTACCGCGGGTTCGGCTTGGCGCCGCCGCCGACCGCGCGGGACACGGTCGGCGAAATCCAGGAACCGCCGGCGGCCGCGGTCCCGGCGCTGATGAGAGAAAGAATCTACGCCGTGATTTTTCAGCAAACGCAGCTGGCGGGACAGGGTTCCCGGCGCCGGCGGCAGGCCGGCTTCACCTTGGTGGAATTGCTGGTGGTCATGGCGATCATCACCATTCTGGCGGGCATGCTGCTGCCTGTGCTCAACCAGGTGACCTCCGTCGCCCGCCGCGCCCAGTGCCAGAGCAATCAGAAGCAGATCCTGTTGGCCTGGAATCTGTATGCCGACAGCCACAGCGAAGCCCTGCCGATGGCCCGCAGCGACGCCTGGCTTGACTACTCCGGCCCGACCTTGTTTTGGGCGGCCCTGGTGAGCGAATTTACGGGCGAGGGCCCCTGTCCCGACAAATATCATTTCGGCCGCCGGGGCGGGGTGTTCTTCTGTCCCGAACTGGCCGGCAACACCCTGCTCATCCAGTACAGCGCTTATGGGATGAATCTTTACGCCCCCGGCGGCCGGGATTACGGCACGCTCAAAGGCTATAAGAAACGGACCAATATTGCCAAGCCTTCGGCCCAACTGCTGATTCACGACAGCTGGGACAGCAACAACGACAATCCCGCGGTGGGCATGTTTTACGTCGTGAATCCGCTCTATACCCAGGGGAACGTCTCCTTCCGCCATGATCGTTCCGGCGTGGCCGGTTTTCCGGACGGACACTCCGCCCCCACTCGTTATGACCAGCTCTGCCAAACCTCCGCCGAATGGCCGAACACCGTCCCTTGGGGCTGGGGGTTCAACTAAGGCGCTGGTCATAATTAAAGGTTGCGAGTTTCAGTCGAGGAGCGGCGGAGCGAAAGGTGTTTTTGGTCGTGGTTCGGGCCAAAACGCCGAAAGCGCGCGCGGACGCGACGAAGGATCAAGCCGCAACCTTTAATTATGACCAGCGCTTAAGCCGGCGCAGCGCTTGCGAGTCCCGCTATTTCCCTGTCCCTTTCCGTGGAGGAGAGAACCCATGAAAGCCCGCTCGCTGATGACGATTTTTCTGGCAATGTGGTTCGGTTTCGGCTCGCTGGAGGCCGGCGAATCAACTCCCGCCTCCCCCCCGACCGAGGGGCGGCGGCCGCTGGTCTGGGGCTGGATCATGAGCTGTTTTCCCCTGGGGCAGAATTACTCCCTGCTGCGCGACCGGCCGCTGGACCTCCCGACCGGCGATGAGGTGCAGGACTGCGTGGTCTGGATCAACCGGGCCAAGGCGGCCGGGCTGGACGGCTTTCTGATCTCCGGCAATCCCCGCCGCTGTTATTTCGAAGGCATGCTTAAAAGCTATGCCACCTGGCTCAAGG
>CAYMGG010000141.1:13290-14427 GCA_964389915.1 uncultured Planctomycetaceae bacterium | reverse complement strand
GTGGACGACCGTGTCGGGCGCGGTCCGGGCGAAGATCTCGCCCACCGCCGCCGCGTCGCGGATGTCGGCCGCGACGAATTCGTAGCGCCCGGGATAAGCCTCGGCCAGCCCGTCCAGGCTGACCGGACAACCGGCGTAGGTAAGCGCGTCGAGATTGACGACGCGCGCCCGGGAGTCTTCCGCCAGCAGCTGGCGGATGAAATTGACGCCGATAAAGCCCGCGCCGCCGGTGACCAGCACCGTGCCCAGCGCCCGTTCCCCGTTCGTAATCACCATCGCTCCTTAAGCTGTCCGGTGAAAAACGGACTCCCAGCAGTTTGCCCCTAAACGCGGCAGCAGACGAAGCCGGGTTAAAGTTTTTTGAAAGAGTCTGAGAAAACTTTATTCAAAAAAGTTTTCTCAGATCCGAAAATAAGTCTGGCGGTTCCCCTAAGCCATGAAGCGGCGGGTCAGTTCTTCGCGCAGGGCCAGCCGCGCCCGCAGCAGCCGCACCTTGACGTTGGCCTCCGAAAGGGCCAGGGCCTGGGCGGTTTCGGCCACGCTCAAACCCTCCTGGTCGCGCAGCACGAAAACCAGTCGCTGCCCTTCGGGCAATCTTTCGACCGCTTCGGCCAGAATCCGGCGCAGCTCGCCGGCCTCGACCAGGGCCGCCGGCTCGCCCCGCCAAGGCGCGGTCAATTCCGGCCGCTGGATCGGCGCCTCGTCGTCGCCCTCCAGGGGTACGGCCGCCTCGGTCCGCCGCCGGCGCAAGGTTTTGAGCGCGGCATTGACCGCGATCCGCCGCAGCCAGGCGGCGAAAGGCGCGTCGCCCCGGAACTCGTTCAGGTGCTCCAAAACCGCGACAAAGGCATTTTGCACCGCGTCCTCGGCATCGGCCGGCCGGCGGGTGATACTCAGGGCCAGGGCATAAAGCCGGTCCTCGTGGCGCGTCACCAACTCGTCGAAGGCCGCATAGTCTCCCCGCTGGGCGCGGGCGACCAGCGCTTCGTCCTCGGTGGGCTCCTGCGCCACGGCCGTCATCGGTTGCTCCGGCTGGCCGCGAAGCGGTCAGTGCGCGAGTTGCGCCGGGTTTTGACCGCAGCGGCCGGCCGCTCCTCTTCCGCCGCGGCAGCCGCGGCCGACCCCAGTTCCGGTTCG
>CAYMGG010000141.1:10469-13280 GCA_964389915.1 uncultured Planctomycetaceae bacterium | reverse complement strand
AGGGCCGCCGGCTCGCCCCCCCACGGCGCGGTCAAGGCCCGCCGCGGGCTCGGCGCCACGTCCTCGCCCTCCTGGGGGTCGGGCGCCGCCCTCCGCCGCCGGCTCCGGCTCAGCCTCGGTTTTGATCGCTGGCTGGGCGGCCAGTTCGATCGGGGCGGCCAGTCGGGCGGCCGAGCGGTCGTAGAATTCCGCCTCCGTGCGCCAGCCGTGCAGGCGGCAGAATTCGGCCAGCCGGCGGTAGCGCGTCCGCGGATCGCAGCCGGTGGCGTAACAGACCTTGGCCAGGCAGTGCGGGCAGAGCCAGAGCGGCTTGCGGTCGGCCTCGGAGCGGCTGTTGGTGCCATTCATGTTGCATTTATATTCGATGCAGTGGGGGAAGGTCAGGGCGTGGCCGAGTTCGTGGGCGGCGGTCTTGCAGGCCCGCAGCAGGTGCAGGTTGCGGTCTTCGGCGTCGCCCTGCGGATCGCCCTGGCGGCAGTTGGAGACCACCGCCACCCGCCGGCCGTCGATCCGGGCCAGACCGAAGACGAACTGCCCGGTCCAGCGCGCGTCCGGCCAGAGGTCGACGTTGGTCACGCCCAGCCAGGCCAGGCTGTCGGGCGTGCGGCGGGGCAGCAGGATCTGGTCGAGCAGGTAGTCGGTCTGGATCTGTCGCTGGTTGTTCATCCCCACCGTGCGGGTGGCCTCGGCCGGCACATTACTCAGTTCCTGAGCTCGCCGCAGCCGGATGGTCACCCCGAAATAGAGGCTGAGAAATTCGGTGGTCGTCAGCAGTACCTCGCGCTGGGCCGGCGAGAAATCGCCCAACGGCAGCACGTCCACCACCATCGGCCCGCCGTGCGGCCGGGGCGGGTTGGTGAGCACGTACTGAACGAAGGTCTGGCCGTCCTCGTGGTACTCGTGCAGCCACTCGCCCAGCCGGGGCGGCGGCAGCCGCTCGTGCAGGGCCTCCAATTGCGGGATCAGGCGGAAGCACTCCTCGGCCGTCGGCATTTCGCCGGCTTTCAGCCTCGCGCCGGCCGGAAATATCAACCCCAGCAGCAGGACCAGGGCAGGGCCTGCGATACCCGGGCGAAAAAAGAAGTATTGCCTGCGCCGCATGTCCGGATTTCATCCCTTCCGCGCCAAAGATTCCGGACCCAGCCGGCGGAGTCCGCGCGTGCCCGTTCATAAATCAACATTCAGCATTCAAAAATCAGAAATAATGAATGCGGGTCGATGCTTCGTAATTCTTGATTGGCGACTGGCTAGCCGCCCACTCACTCGCCCTTGCGGCCCGCACCCTTGACCACGCTCTCCACCAGCTTGCAGTATTTGCCGGTGAGCGCCGAGGCCCGGGCCTTGGTCCGGGCTTCGGCGTAGACGCGCACAATCGGCTCGGTGTTGGAGGCCCGCACGTGCACCCAGCCGTCGGCGAAGTCCAGCTTCACCCCGTCGCGCGCGTCCACCCGGTCAGCCTTTTCATTGGCCAGCGCGGCCAGGACCGGGGCCAGGGCCCGCTTGGAGCAGGCGACCTTGCGCTTGTCCATGACATAGGCCGGCAGCTCCGCGGCCAACTCGGAGACGCTCAGGCCGGTTTCGGTCATCAGTTGCAGGATGAGCGCCATGCCCGTCAGGCCGTCGCGGCCCAGGTGCACGCGCGGATCGATCACCCCGCCGTTGCCCTCGCCGCCCACGGCCGCCCCGCATTCGAGCATCTCCATCGCCACGTTCACCTCGCCCACCGGGGTGCGCCGCACCTCGCAGTCGAAGGCCGCGGCCACGTCGTCGACCATCCGGGTGGTGGAGAGGTTGGTCACCACCGGCCCGGGCGTGTGGCCGAGCACGTATTTGGCCGCCAGGCAGAGGCTGTACTCCTCGCCGATGTACTTGGCCTTCTCCGAAACTACGGCGATGCGGTCGGCGTCGGCGTCCTGGGCGAAGCCGATGTCGCAGCCCCGGCGCTTGACCTCCTTGACCAGGTCCGTGACGTGCTCCACGGTCGGCTCGGGATTGTGGGGGAAGTCGCCGCTCATGGCGCAGTGGATGGGCTCCACCCGCGCCCCCACCCGGTGGAGGAACTGCAAGGCCAGGTCCGAGCCCGCCCCGTTGCAACAGTCCAGGGCCACGTGGAAGCGGCGGCGGCGGATGGCCTTGACGTCCACCAGGGCCAGCACCTTCTCCAGGTGGCGCTCGACGGCGCTGGCGTCGGAAGTGACGGCGTGGAGCTGGTCGTAGGTGGCGCGGCGGAAGTCGCCGCCGTAATAGATGTCCAACAGCTGCCGCCCGTCCTCGGCGTTCAGATAGATGCTGTCGGGGCGGAAGAATTTGAGCGCGTTCCATTCGATCGGGTTGTGGCTGGCGCTGATGACAATCCCGCCGTCGGCGCCCAGGGCCTTGACCATCATCGCCGCCGAGGGCGTGCCGCAGACGCCTACGTCGATGATCCGGCAGCCCGCCGAGAGCAGGCCCGAGAAGACCGCGTGCTTGACCATGTCGCCGGACACGCGCGTGTCGCGGCCGACCACCACCTGGCCTGAACCGGTGAAGGTGCCGAAGGCCTGGCCCAGGCGGACCAGCAACTCGGGGGTGAAGCTCTCGCCCACCACGCCCCGCACGCCGGAGATGCCGATCATCAGGCTGCTCATCTTTCGCTCCATCTTGCGCAGAGTTTGCGGAAAATAAAAAAACTTCGGAAAAGGATATCAAAAGCGCCCTTCCCCGGCAAAGGCCAAATCCGACCGGGGCAGCCGGTGCAACCCCTTTGGGGGGGGGGGGGGGGGGGGGGGGGGGGGGGGGGGTGCGGGGCCGCCGCACCCCCACCCCACAACG
>CAYMGG010000141.1:0-10459 GCA_964389915.1 uncultured Planctomycetaceae bacterium | reverse complement strand
GGAACTTTTTTGCAAAAAAGTTCCCCCGGACCCCCTCAAAAAACTCTCACCCGGCTTCGCCGTTTCGCGCGTTCAGATGGGTGAACTCAACGTCTGTCCCATTCGTGCGACTCGGCCATCTGAACATGCCGGGAGCGCGAAGCGTTCTATGCGTGTGCGGCACGCACTGCAAAAAAGTTCCCCCGGACCCTTCAAAAACTCTCGCCAGGCTTCGCCGTTTCGAGCGTTCTGATGGGTGAACTCAACGTTTGTCCCATTCGTGCGACTCACCCATCTGAACGTGCCGGGAACACAAAGGGCATGATTTGTATGCCCCCCCCGTACTCTTATTCAGTTTTTCCGGCTTGCCGGCGGGGATAAAAGTTTCAGAGACGGGCGACCAAATCGGTAAGATATGGGAACTATGGAAGAGTTCGACGTCCTGGTGATCGGCGGCGGGGTGGTCGGCCTGGCCTGCGCGGCGGCGCTGGCCGAGGCGGGGCGGGGCGTGGTCCTGCTCGAACGCGAACCCGAGGTAGGCCGCGGCACCTCCAGCCGCAACAGCGAGGTGATCCACGCCGGACTTTATTATCCGCCGGGCAGCCTCAAGGCCCGGCTCTGCCGGACCGGAGCCGAGGCGCTCTACGCCTATGCGCAGCGCAAGCACCTCGGCCATCGCCGGTGCGGCAAGGTGGTAATCGCCGCCTCGCCGGCCGAGGTGCCGGGACTGGAAACCCTGGCCGCGCGCGGCCGGGAGAACGGCGCGAACGGCCTGCGCCTGCTCACGGCGGCCGAGGTGGCCGCGCGCGAACCGGCGGTGCGGGCCGTGGCCGGCCTGCTCGTCCCCGACACGGGGCTGATCGACAGCCACGGCTTGACCCATTCGCTCAAGCGCGACGCCGAGGCGGCCGGCGCGCTGATCGTCTGCGGCTCGCCGGTCCGGACGCTGGAACCGGAGCCGGCCGGCTGGCGGGCGGAGTACGCCGATTCCGCCGGCGGGGGCGAACTCCGCGCGCGGGTGGTGGTCAATTGCGCGGGGCTGAACGCCGGCGAGATCATGCGCCGGGCCGGAATCGATCCGGACCGCGCGGGCCTGACCGGATATCTGTGCAAGGGCGAATACTTCTCCCTGAGCGGACGCTGGCGGGACCGCTTCCAGGGCTTGGTCTATCCTTCGCCGGCGGCCGATCTGGCCGGCCTGGGCATTCATGTGGTCTTCGATCTGGCCGGACGGGTGCGGCTGGGGCCCAACGCCTTTTACGTCGACCGGGAGGACTATGCGGTCGACGCCGGGCACGCGGAGGAATTTTTCCGCGCCGCCTCGGCCTATCTGCCCGATCTGGAATTCGGCGATTTGACGCCCGATCAGAGCGGCATCCGGCCCAAGCTGGCCGGGCCGGGCCGGCCGGCCAGGGATTTTCATATTTCCCCGGACGCGCCGGGCTTCATCAATCTGGCTGGCATCGAGTCGCCGGGCCTGACCGCTTGCCTGGCTATTGGACAGATGGTAAGGGAGCTGGCCGGACAGATTTGCTTTTTTGCTTCACGCGCGAATCGATAGCTTTGAGTTTATCTGAACGCCGATCTGCTAAAGTTGGAAGAGAGTGTGAGCCGCACACCTATACAGTGCTTCGCACATCCGGCACGTTCAGGCGGATGAATCACACGAATGGGGTAAACGCGGAAGCTGTCCATCTGAACGCTCGAAACGGCAAAGCCGGCTGAGAGTTTTTTGAAGGGGGCCGGGGGGACTTTTTTGCAAAAAAGTTCCCCCGGAGGCGGCTAGGTAATAAAGAATGACGATTGACTGGCGAAACCTTTTAGAAGGCGGCGGCGGACTGCCCGGCGCGCTATTGCGCGGTGGACTGGCCCCGTTGGGCCTGGCTTACGGCGGGCTGCTGAGCCTGCGGCGGGCGGCCTACACCCGCGACTGGCTGAAGCGGCAGCGGCTTTCCGTGCCGGTCGTCAGCGTGGGCAATCTGACGGCCGGGGGCACGGGCAAGACGCCGTTCACCGCCCGGCTGGCGGAGCTGCTGGGTGAAATGGGCCACCGGCCCGCGATTCTGACCCGGGGCTACGGCGCGGCCGATCCGGATCGGGCCGACGAGGTCCAATGGTATCGCCGCCGGTTGCCGGGGGTGCCGGTCCTGGCCGGTTCCGACCGGGCGGCCGCGGGCCGGCGGGCCTTGGCGGCGGGGGCCGACGTGCTGGTCATGGACGACGGCTTTCAGCATCTGCGCCTTTGCCGCGACCTGGACATCGTGTTGCTAGACGCGGTTTCGCCCTGGGGCGGCGGCCGGCCGCTGCCGGCCGGATTGCTGCGCGAATTTCCCCAAGCTTTGGCCGCGGCCGGCGTCTTCTGCCTGACGCGCTGCGATCAGGCCGGCGCGGCGGCCGAAAAGTTGTCCACGGAGTTGGCCGTGCGTTGGCCCGGCCGGCCGATTCTGCGTTCGCGCCATGCGCCGGCGCGGCTGACCGAGCTTTCGGGCCAAAACCGGGAGCTGTCCGAGCTGCGCGGCCGGCGGGTGTGGGCCTTTGCCGGGATCGGCCGGCCCGCGGCCTTTGGCCAGACTTTGGCCGAGCTGGGCGCCGAAGTGGTCGAGTTGACGGCCTGGCCCGACCATCACGCCTATGCCGCGGCCGAGCTTGACCGGCTGGCCGAGCAGGCCCGGCGGCAAGGTGCGCAGCTTATCACTACGGAAAAGGACGCGGCCAAGCTTGCGACCGTCGCGCCGCAAGCCGAGATCTTGGTGCTGGGCGTCGAACTGGCTCTGGCCGACGAAGCGCCGCTGTGCGAACGGCTACGGCAGATTTTCTAGCCGCTTTCCGGGGAACCTTTTTTGCAAAAAAGGTTCCCCGGACCCCGCCAAAAAACTCTCACCCGGCTTCGCCCACTCGACCGTTCAGCTGGACAGGTTCAGCGGCGACCCCCATTTGTGTGCCTTGGCCCTCTGAACGCTTCGGACATGCGAAGCGTTTGCCGGGTGTGCGGCCCGCACTTTTGCAAAAAAGTCACCCCGGCCCCTGCCTGAAAACTCTCAACAATTACTTCGCCGGCATTTGGCGCGGGCTGAGCGTTTTAGAAAAGTGGCTCGGAAAATCACCCGGTCTTCCGCAAAAAACTTCTCTCTCAAGACTCGAAAGTGCGGGAATCGGCACTAACCCGTGTCTCGCCAACCAATTACAATACCATTTATTTTTCAGCTAACTGCTTGCTAGCGCTTATTATATGATTTATCGTATACATATGGGCTTGGTTGGATGGCGCGGGAATACGCTCTGGTTGATTTGCCCCGGGAGTAGACCAATGAAACTGTGGCTAAAGCTTTTCGGTAGTTTATTAGGGCTGGTGATTTGGGTAGCGGTAGGTGTGGGCGCGGAGGCCGAGACAAAAAAGCCGAACTATAAACTCGAAACCGACATTTTTTATCTGCCCGGCGGCGAGGCGCAGGCCGACGAGTACGCCAAGCAGCAATGCCGACTGGACCTGTACTATCCCGAAAATCTGCCAGGTTTCGCCACGGTCGTTTGGTTTCACGGCGGCGGTTTATCGGGCGGGAAGAAATATGTCCCCGGAATTCTTAAGAACCAGGAGTTGGCCGTCGTGGCGATCGAATATCGCCTCGCGCCCAAAGTCAAATGTCCGGTGTATCTGGAGGACGCGGCCGCGGGCGTGGCCTGGGTGATGCAAAACATCGCCCGTTACGGCGGCGATCCGGCCCGGGTTTTCGTCAGTGGCCATTCGGCCGGTGCATACCTGACGGCCATGCTCGGGTTGGACAAGCGTTGGCTGGCCGCGCGCGGGGTGGACGCCGACCGCCTGGCCGGCATCTTGCCCTTGAGCGGCAACATGATCACGCACCTGCAGGTTCGCGCCGAGCGGGGCATCAACATCAAGCAGCCGATCATCGACGATTTTGCGCCTCTGTTTCATGTGCGCAAGGATGCGCCGCCATTGTTTCTGGCCACCGGCGACCGGAATTTAGAAATGGTGGGGCGCTACGAGGAGAACGCCTATTTCTGGCGGATGATGAAGATCGTCGGTCATCCGGACCTTACGCTTTATGAATTGCAGGGCTACGGGCACGGTATGGAGGGGCCGGCCTTGCCGCTGGCGGTGAAGTGGATCAAGGCCCATCTGGCGGCCAAGCCGGCCGTTCAACCGGCTTCCCCAGTATCCCCGGCATCCCCGGCCGACAATTGAAATTTCTCCCCCTTTGAGAAAGGCGGTTTATGTCTGAAGCGGAATACGTGCGCGAGAATAATATTTCTTATCTGACGCCGGACGCGGCGGCCGATGACTACCGGCGGGAACGCTGCCGGCTGGATTTCTACCGGCCGAAGAACCGGCCGGGGTTCGCCACCGTGGTCTGGTATCACGGCGGCGGGATGACCAGCGGCGAGAAGGAGATTCCCGAGCAGTTCATGAACCAGGAGCTGGCGGTGATCGGGGTCGGCTACCGCCTCTCGCCCCGGGCGAAATGCCCCGCGTATCTGGAGGACGCCGCCGCGGCCGCGGCCTGGGCCTTCGCCCACGTCGAAAGCTGCGGCGGCGATCCGCGCAAGATCTTCTTAAGCGGCGGCTCGGCCGGGGCGTATCTGGCCGCCATGCTGGGGCTGGACAAGCGCTGGTTGGCGGCGCACGCGATCGACTCCGACCGTCTCGCCGGTCTGCCGCTGGTCAGCGGCCAAGTCATCACCCATCTACAAATCCGCGCCGAGCGGGGCATCGACATCAATCAGCCCGTGGTCGACGAATACGCGCCGCTCTATCATGTGCGCAAGGCCGCGCCGCCCGTCTTTTTGGTCACCGGCGACCGGGAGCTGGAGATCGCCGGCCGCTACGACGAGAACGCCTATTTTCGCCGAATGCTCAAACTGAACGGCCATCCCGACGTCACACATTACGAGCAGCAGGGCTTCGGACACGAACATATGCCCGGCGCTATTCCGCTGGCGGTGAAATGGATCAAGGCCCGGCTGTGATCCGGATTCCGCGGAACCTTTTTTGCAGAAAAGGTTCCCCGGAATCTTCCCAAAAAATCTTTTCCGGCATTACCTTTATGCGTTCAAGCCGCTGAAGCCGGGCTAAAGTTTTTTGAAAGAGTCTGAGAAACCTTTTTCTTAAAAAAGTTTTCTCAGACTTAAATAAGAAATGTTCTTTTGAGAAATGGAGTGCACTTCGCATGACCTATCGCGGTTCGGCCGCGGACCGGGCCTATGCCCGGCTGTTGCGGCAGATCATCGGCGGCCAGCGCGCGCCGGGCGAGAAACTGGGCGAGCCTGAGCTCTGCCGCCAATTGGGCGTCAGCCGCACGCCGCTGCGCGAAGCGCTGGTGCGTCTGACGCGCGAAGGACTGGTCGAGCGGCAGCGGCGCTGCGGTTGTCGGGTGAAGAGTTTCGACCGCGCCGAGATCGCCGAGTTGTTCGAGTGCCGGGCCGTGCTGGAGAGCGCCGCCTTGGCCTTGGCCGGCGGGCGGCTGCCCGAGGCCGAATTGAACGCCGTCGCCGAATTGCTGAATCAGGCCGAGACCTCCGCAGCCGAAGCGGTTTCAGCTTCGCTGGCGGCCGACACGCGGCTGCACGAGCTGATCGTCACGGCCTGCCCCAACCGCCACCTGGCCGGACTGGTGCGCGATCTGCAACTGCGCACCGCCCCTTTCCGCCACTACCGAAGCGAAGCCGCCGCCGACCTGTCCGGGCTCACGGCCGAACGGCGTGCGCTGCTGACCGCCCTGCAAAAACGGGATTTGGATACCGCCCGGCGTTTGCTGGAGGCGCACATCCGTCAGGGCGCTTCGCCCTGCGCGCCTTCGCCCCGGACGGCTTCAGGTCGGTGAATCAATTCCGGAGATTAGAAAATCTCCAGTCGGCTTAGTTCATGCAAATGATGACTGATTCCGGGGGAACTTTTTTGCAAAAAAGTTCCCCCGGGTCCCCCCAAAAAACTCTCAGCCGGCTTCGCCGTTTCGAACGTTCAGATGGACGGACTCAACGTCAGCCCATTCGTGCGGCTCACCATCTGAACCTGACAGAAGCGCGAAGCGCTTTATGGCTATGCGGCTCGCACTTTTACGGAAACGGCTTTCCGGAAGGCGCGGTTTACTGCGGCAGGTAAAATCGCAGAAACTCGCGGTAATGGGCGTGCATCTCGTCCACGGCCTTCAGCAGGCGGTTGAACGCGGCGGGTATCTCCCGTACGGCCGAGGTCGGAATCGCCGCGCAGACGACCAACCGCCGCGGCCGGGTCTCAAGCCCCAGCAGGATCGGCGACCGCGACGAGCCCAGCTCGGACAAACGGCTATTCAGCAGCTTAATGATCTCCGGCGGCGCGCCCCGTTGGGCCGACATCTGCAAGGCCAAGCCCGCTCCAACCTGCATGAATTCGATTGGATAGAGCGCGCCCACGATCAGGCGGTGCGCCGGCAGCCGCGCCAGGGCCGGGGCCAATGCGCCGCCGGGCGTCGGATCGGCCATTGCGGGTTTGGCTCCGACCGGGGCAGGGCCCGGGATTCGAATCGCCGCGTCGCGCTGTCGCTCGGCCAGCGAGGTCGCATTTTGGCCCCAGGCCAGGAACCATTCGCCGTTGTCGGCGGCCAGGGCGGCGAAATTAGGTCCGGGCCGGGCCGCCAATTCGCGTCCGGCCGCTTCGTCACGGGACGACCGCAGCCGGGCGGACATCTCATATCCGTCCGGCGTCCAGCGCAAGCCCCCTCCGGCTTCGGTTCCGACCAAAGCCGGCAGCTCCGGCCAAGGCGACTCATCGCCGGGGGCAAAAATTCCCGTCAACATCCGATCCAAGTGCGGCCAGAGGACTTTCAGATTAGCCGCGCCTAATTGCAGCGCCGTTCCGGCCGGAATCAGGGCCGTGGGCGGCCCGGCGGCTGTATCGTTTGCCGCTGCCAAGGCGGTCCAGGCTTGGGCCGTCGGCGAATTCGGCCGGGCCGTGAGCTCGGCCGTCAGGATGAGCGCGTTCTCCCCAAATCGCAGATCGAAGCGCAGATCCTCCAAGTCGGCGTTTTTCAATTCACGGCTCAAGGCGGCCGGCAATCCGGCCAGCAGGCGGCCGGCCGGTGGCATGTCGGCCGGTAGTTCCGGTCCAGCCAGCGTCAACCATTGCGTCCAATCCGGCTCCTCGTTTGTCAGCCGTCGGCAGTCCAGCCGCCAGCTGACCGCCGGTTGACCCGTTTCGGGGTGAAGCGGTTCGGCCGACGCCGCGGCGCAATAGGCCGCCACGACCCGGGCCGCCGCCGGTGTCAAGCCCAAGGCCGCGCCAGGCGGAACGATGAGTTCATTCGTCTCAGGATCGCGACGGGCCGGCGGCGCGGCCAGATAGGCGTCGGCCCCGCTGGGCAGGGTAAGGTGCAGCACGTCGGCCTGGCCGGGAACCTTGGTCAACGCGGCGGCCCAGCGGTCGCCGCGTTCCAGTCCGTCGCGCAGATCGGGGAAGTGCCGGATCGGCAACCAGATGCCCTGCGGCCCTTCCGCTTCGCCCGCGCGGGTCAGGCGCAACACCCGCACCGGCCGTTCCAGGTCGAAACGTTCCAGTGGCAGGCGCAGCAGAAAGGAGATGGTCGGGGCGATGGTGCGCGGCAGAGTGACCAGGCGATCCAGCGTGTCCTCGCCGCTGATGACGCCATTGACGAGCACTTCGCATTGCCGGTCCAGCCGGGTAAGCGCGGCCGTCCGCAATTCCCAGACGGTCCAGCGCTCCGGCTCGGCGGGCGCGGCCAGCTCGCCGCTGCGTAGGCCGGCGGCCAGGCCCCAGACAGCCAGCAAGATGAATATGAAATGGCGAAACATCGAACTCTCCCGATTTGGCGATAGGTTAGGCCTTTTCGGCGGATTTGCCAACAAGGATTAATGCTGCCCCGCCGGATTATCGGGAACCTTGCTTGTAATGGCCATTCCAGTCGGTTGTTGCCGAATCAATTGACCTGCAAATTCCGTAAGCCCCAAAAATGTTCATCCAAGCGTTCGAAACGGCGAAGCCGGGTGAGAATTTTTTGGCGGGGTCCGGGAAACCTTTTTTGCAGTGCGTGCCGCACACCCAACAAACGCTTCGCGTGTCCGGCAGGTTCAGATGGACGAGTCGAACGGGTGTGGTATCCGTTGCGTCTGTCCATCTGAACGTTCGAAACGGCGAAGCCGGGTGAGAATTTTTGGGAGGGGTCCGGGGAACCTTTTTTGCAAAAAAGGTCCCCCGGAATTGGTCTCAATTAACTGGAGTTGGTATAAGCGGGCGCGCCCGCTGCGGCTTGCCGATTGCCGCCGGCCGGGTGGGCGGTTATGATGACTGATTCGGCGCTTGAGGGGCGCGCGACGGGAGACGAGCCATGGCCGAGAGTGGATTCAAGCTGCACGCCGACTTCGCGCCGGCCGGGCATCAGCCGGAGGCGATCCGGAAACTGCTAAACGGGCTGGAGCGCGACCGCCGGCATCAGACCCTGCTGGGCGTGACCGGCAGCGGCAAGACCTTCGTCATGGCCAACCTGATCGCCCAATGGGGCCGGCCGGCCTTGGTGCTTTCGCACAACAAGACCCTCACCGCCCAGCTCTTCGCGGAATTTCGCCACTTCTTCCCCGAGAACGCGGTCGAATATTTCGTCTCCTATTACGACTATTATCAACCTGAGGCTTATCTGCCGGCCACCGACGTCTACATCGAGAAGGATTCGGCCATCAACGACAGCCTCGACCGGCTGCGGCTGGCGGCCACCTCGGCCCTGATGACCCGCCGGGACGTGGTGGTGGTGGCCTCGGTCAGCTGCATTTATGGCTTAGGCCGGCCCGAGGAGTACGGCGAGGCCGTGCTCCAGCTGATCTCCGGCCAGGAGTCGCCCCGCCGGGGCATTCTCGAACGCCTGATCGCCATGCAGTACACCCGCAACGACCTGGATTTCCAGCGCGGCACCTTCCGGGTGCGCGGCGACGCGGTCGAGATCTGGCCGGCCTACCGCGAGACGGCCGTGCGCGTCGAGCTTTTCGGCGACGAGGTCGAGGAACTGGTGGAGTTTGTGCCTTTGACCGGCGAGGTTCTGAACCGCTATTCGCAACTGGTGGTCTTTCCGGCCACCCACTTCGTGCTCGCTCCGGAAAAGGCCGAGAGCGCCATCGCCGCGATTGAGAGCGAACTGGATGTCCGGCTCAAGGAGCTGCGCGCCCAGGACAAACTGCTGGAGGCCCAGCGGCTGGAATCGCGCACCCGCTACGACATCGAGATGGTCCGCGAGATCGGCTACTGCCAGGGGATCGAAAACTACTCGCGCCACTTCGACGGCCGCGCGCCCGGTGAGCGGCCGGCCTGTCTCTTTGATTATTTCCGCGACAAGGATTGGCTGCTCTTGATCGATGAATCGCACGTCACCCTGCCCCAGGTGCGGGGCATGTACAACGGCGACCAGGCGCGCAAGAAAGTGCTGGTCGACCACGGCTTCCGCCTCCCCTCGGCCCTGGACAACCGACCGATGAAATGGGAGGAGTTTCTCGCTCAGCAGCCCTATAGCGTCTACGTCTCGGCCACCCCCGCGCCCTTCGAGGTCGAACGCTCAGAGGGCGAGGTGGTGGAGCTGCTGGTGCGTCCCACGGGCCTGATCGATCCGCCGGTCGAGGTAAGGCCGACCAAAAATCAGGTCGACGACATCATGCGCGAGATCGCCGCTACCGCCGAAGCCGGCCAGCGGACCCTGGTCACCACCCTGACCAAACGCCTGGCGGAAGACCTAGACGAATATTGCCGCGAGCGCGGCCTGCGCACCATGTACTTGCACTCGGACGTGAAGACCATCGAACGGGTGGAGATCTTGAAAAACCTTCGCCTGGGCGCGTTCGACGCCCTGATCGGGGTGAACCTGCTGCGCGAAGGCTTGGACCTGCCCGAGGTCAGTCGGGTCATCATTCTCGACGCCGACAAGCAGGGCTTTTTGCGCAGCGCCACCAGTTTGATCCAGACCATCGGCCGCTGCGCGCGCCACCTGGAAGGCCGGGTCATTCTCTACGCCGACTCGATGAGCGGAGCCATGGCCCAGGCCCTGGAGGAGACCACCCGCCGTCGCGAAGTCCAGCTGGCCTATAACCGCGAGCACAACATCACCCCCCGCAGCGTGGTCCGCGGCATCGAAACCGGCCTGGAGGAGTTCTTCGCCCCGGGCGACGACAAATCGGCCTACGTGCCGGCCCTGGGCGGCAACGTCCCCGCCGGCCAGGCCCGGCTGGACGAAATCGCCCTGCTGCAAGAGGAGATGGTCAAGGCTTCCGAGGAGATGCGCTTCGAGGACGCCGCCTATCTGCGCGACCGCCTGCTGGAACTGGGCGCGCCGATCAAGTATGAATCCGCGCCGGCCGCTCCGCCCCGGCCCAACCGGGGCGGCCGCAAGCCGGGAGCCGGCCGGAAGAAGCGCGGCTGAACCGCCCGTGGGAACTTTTTTTGCAAAAAAGTTCCCACGGACCCCTTCAAAAAACTCTCATCCGGCTTCGCCGT
>CAYMGG010000140.1:14160-14430 GCA_964389915.1 uncultured Planctomycetaceae bacterium | reverse complement strand
GTCCAGACCCGGGCCGGCCGGCGCGCCCTGCAAGGCCAGATCACCATCGATTGCACCGGGGACGCGGCCGTCTGTGCAGCGGCGGGCGTGCCCTGGGATCAGGGCGACGGCCGAAGCCGCTACGCCATGGCCTGCACCAAAGTCTTTCGCCTGGGCGCGGCCCAAATGGCCGAAAGGCCGGACCGGCTTACCCCCGAGGCCGAAACCGAAGCCCGTCGCCGGCTGGCGGCAGCACTGGCCAGCCGTCCGAGGGTCAGGGCTCCCCAGTAG
>CAYMGG010000140.1:0-14150 GCA_964389915.1 uncultured Planctomycetaceae bacterium | reverse complement strand
GTCCTGGCCAATCCCGACCGGCTCTTCGGCTATCTGCGCAGCGGAGCCTGGCGCCTTCCGACCCGCCGGGGGGAAATGATGTCCGTGCTCAGCCGGCTGCTTAAAATCGACCCGCTCGATCCCTGGGACCTGACCCGCGCCGAGCAGGAAGGCCGCCAGCAGGCTCGGCAGGCCGCCGAGGCTATCCGCCGGCTGGTGCCCGGATACGCCGACACATATCTTCTCGATACGGCCAACCAAGTCGGCATCCGCTCCAGCCGCCGGGTGCGGGGCTTGGCGCAGAGCACGGACGACGATGTGCTTAATTTCCGCAAATACCCCGACGGGATCGCCCGTTCCTCGTGGGACATCGACGTCTGGCCGGCCGACAGCTACACCAAGCCGGCGGTGGATCGCGTCAGTGACGCCTACCGCGCCCGTCACGAAAAAATGCTGGCCGGAGATTATTTCGACATTCGTTACGGCTGCCTCTTGCCGCAGGGAGCGCAAAACCTGCTGGTGGCTGGACGCTGCCTTTCGGCCAGCCACCTAGCCGAATCCAGCCTGCGCATCCAACAGACTTGCCTGGCCACCGGCGAGGCCGCGGGATTGGCGGCCGCATGGGCCATCCGCCGGAAGGTCGCGCCGCACGAAATCGCCGGCGAAGAACTGGCCGCGGCGTTGCTTTGCGCGCGCCAGGCGGACGCCCCCCTGCAATTGCCCAATTAAGCCCTCAAAAAAACGGCGCCGGCGCAAAAGCCGACGCCGTAAGCTTAAATCCCTGTCTGCTCACCAAAAGAGGTGCATCACCAGGCCCGAGAGAGCCTTGGGATAGAAATAAGTGCTCTTCTGGGGCATGACCGCGCCGGCGCGGGCCACGGCGCAGACCTGCTTCATCAGGGTCGGCCGCAGGATAAAGCCCACCTGCACGCCTTCCGCGCCGGCCTGGGCCTGGCGCACGGCTTCGCCGGCGTTCTTGGAATAGAGGATGTTCTCCTTGCGCAGCAGCTTGCCCTCGTCAATGCCCAGGAGATCCTCGAGAATCAGCAGGTGCAGGACCGAGACGTCCAGTTCCCGCCAGGGCGCGGGCATATTCGCCGCCCGCCGGTCCATGACCGCCAGATCCTTCAGTTCCAGGTAGTGCAGACCGCCGGGCAGGACCAGGCCATAGGCCGGCAGCTTGGCCTGTTCCAGCTTGGCGTTCAACTGGGCCGCATCCTTCACCGGCGTAACGGAAAAATGCTCGGCGCAGCCGGCCATGAGCTTTTCGGCCGAGAAGCCGGCAACACCATAAACCAGCCGATGGGTCGGCCAGATGACCAGCCCGTGGTCGCTGTCCGGCACGATCAGGATCAGCACATAGTCGCAGTCCAGTTCGCCCAGCGGCGGCGGGGTGCGGCCGGCCTGGCGCATCTTCTCGCGCACTTCGTTGCGATAGGTCAGCGCGGTCTCGTAGCGGTGATGACCATCGGCGATGAAGACCTCGCCCAGATTGGCCTGTTTGAGGAAGGCGGCCACCGGCTCCTCCTGGTCGGCCACCCAGAAGCGCTCGGTGACCCCGCCCTCGGTGGAAATTTTGGCCACGGGGGCATAGTTGGCAAGTCCCGCCAAGGCATCGCGCACCTGGCCGTCGTCGTCGGTCAGAAGGCCGAAAACGGGCCCGGGCTGGCCGCGCATCGCGCGCATCAGGTTGAGCCGGTCGACCTTGGGGCCGGCCAGGGTTTTTTCGTGCGGATAAATGCCGGCCTGACCCCATTCGCCCAGCAAGGCCCGGCAGAAGAAGCCGCGCCGCACGCAGGTCCGCCCGTCGCTGACGAACTCCTGTTCGTAGACGTAAATGGCCGGGCGGTCCTGGACGAAGAGACCTTCCTCGCGCCAGGCGTCCAGGTGGGCGGCGGCGCGGGTGTAGCGGTTGTCCTGCGGCGTGTCGGTGGGGAACTCGCGGCCAAAGGTCAGCCGGACCACGTTCTTCTCGTGACGCTGATAGAGCGCTTCCTGCATCTGGGGCGTGATAACGTCGTAGGGCGGCGCGGTCACGTCGCCGTAGTCCACCTTGCCCGGATCGTAGCGCCACCCGCGAAACGCCTGCAAATTGACGGCCATTGAGTCTGATCTCCCTTGAGGAAAGGCGCCAAGCACCTGGCTCCCGTACTTCCCCGACCTTGCGGCGGCGGCCCGGTCGACATGCCGTCCGGGCCGCCACAACGGCGTTTTTATACGCTCCGGCCGCGCCGGAGCGGCGCGGCCGGAGGCGGCGATATTCAGGTACCCATTTCCCAGCTGGTCAGGTATTTCTGCTGATCGGGCGTCAGCTTGTCGATGTTGATGCCCATGCTCTTGAGCTTAAGCTTGGCCACGGTTTCGTCGATGGCCTTGGGCGGCACATGCACCTGGGCCGCGAGCTTGCCGCGGTTCTTGACGCACCATTCGCTGGCCAGAGCCTGGGCGGCGAAGGACATGTCCATCACGCAGGCCGGGTGGCCTTCGGCCGCGCCCAGATTCACCAGCCGGCCTTCGGCCAGCACAAAGATGCTCTGCTTGGAGCCCAGTACATACTCGTCCACGCAGTTGCGGACGTTCTTGATCACCTTGCGGGCCAGCTTGGAGATGCCCTTCAGGTCGATCTCGATGTCGAAGTGACCGGAGTTGCAGACGATCGCCCCGTTCTTCATCTTCCGGGCGTGCTCGGGCCGGATGACGTGCATGTTGCCGGTCAGGGTGCAGAAGATGTCGCCGATGCCGGCGGCCTGGGCCATGGGCATGACCCGGAAGCCATCCATCGCCGCTTCCAGGGCCTTAAGGTCGTCGATCTCGGTGACGATCACGTTGGCCCCGTGGCCGCGGGCGCGCATGGCGAAGCCGCGGCCGCACCAGCCGTAGCCGGCCACGACCACGTTCTTGCCCGCGATCAGCGAGTCGGTGGCCCGGATGATGCCGTCCAGGGTGCTCTGGCCGGTGCCGTAGCGGTTGTCGAACATGTGCTTGGTGTCGGCGTCGTTGACGGCCAGGACCGGGAAGGGCAGCACGCCGTCCTTCTCCATCGCCCGCAGGCGGATGACGCCGGTGGTGGTTTCTTCCATCGAACCGATCACGGTCTTGTGCAGTTGCGGATAGTTCTTGATGATGGCCGTGACCAGGTCGGCGCCGTCGTCCATGGTGACGTGCGGCTTGTGGTCGAGGGCGGCCTTGATGTGCTTGTAATAGGTCTTCTGGTCCTCGCCGTGAATGGCGTAGACGGGGATGCCATAGTTCTTGCTCAGGGCGGCGGCCACGTCGTCCTGGGTCGAGAGCGGGTTGGAGGCGCAAAGCACCAGGTCGGCGCCACCGGCCTTGAGAGTCCGGGCCAGGTTGGCGGTCTCGGCCGTGACGTGGAGGCAGGCCGACATACGCAGGCCCTTGAGCGGCTTCTGCTTGGCGAAGCGCTCCAAGATCTGCTGTAGGACCGGCATGTCGCGGTAGGCCCATTCGATGCGCTTCACCCCGCCCGGGGCCAGCTTGATGTCGGCGATATCGGCTTTCATTAACCCACTCCTTCGCAATTGCCTACGCCGGATCGTCCGCAGGTTTACGCCTTCGGCACGCCCTCGCGCCGCAACGGGGATTTCGCGGACGATTCCAGCCAGTCGAATTCTGCCTAACTTCATTCCCCGCCTGAAGGGGCTGATTATGGGAAAAAACCAAGGAAATACAAGCAGATCGTTGAAAATTCACTCGATTCAAATGCGCACGTAATTCCAGGAGAGCGGCCGGTCGCCGGCATAAGGCATGTAGCCGTGAAATTGACGGGGATCTCCGTCAAAAATCAGCGGCAGGAAATGCCGGTCGCCCTCCCACATCGGTAGCTCACCCAGCCGCTCGACCTCCACCCAAGCCAAATCCCCTTCTTCGCAGCGCTCTCGCGGCGTGCCGGCAAAAGCGGTCACTAAAAAGATGAACCCCAGCCAATCCTCGCCCTGCGACCCGAAACCAGTCCAATTGATCGTTCCGCGCAAAGAATATTCCGTGATCTCGATGCCAGCCTCTTCCTGCAACTCGCGCCGCAGGCAGCGGGCCACATCCTCGTCGGGCTGCATTTTTCCGCCCAAGCCGTTCCATTTCCCCAGGTGCGTGTCTTCCTTCCGCGCATTGCGATGCACGAGCAGGGTCCGCCGGCGGTCCGGCGAGAGGATATAGCCCAAAGTCCCTATGATCGGCTTGTACATTTTGCACGACTCCTATCCGATTTAGATTGTCAGAAATTCGTCCGACCAGTATAAATCGCAAAATACGAAACCGGGAGGCAAAATCGCGCCATGGACACGCAACCCCGCCAATTGCTCAGCGGCAACGAAGCCATCGCCCTGGCCGCCCGCCAGGCCGGAGTGGCTCTGGGCGCCGGATATCCCGGCACGCCCTCAACCGAGATTCTCCAGGAATTCTCCGCCCGCGGCGGCCGGGCCGAATGGGCGCCTAATGAAAAGGTAGCCCTGGAGGTCGCCATCGGCGCGGCCTTCGCCTCGACCCGGGCGCTGGCGACCATGAAGCATGTCGGCCTGAACGTGGCCGCCGATCCGCTCTTCACCGCCGCCTACACCGGCGCTCCGGGCGGTCTAGTGGTGGTCGTGGCCGACGATCCGGGCCTGGCCTCCAGTCAGAACGAGCAGGACAGCCGCCATTACGCCCGCGCCGCCGGCCTGCCGATGCTCGAACCGACCGACAGCCAGGAAGCCTACGACCTGACGCTCTCCGCCTTCGAACTGGCCGAACGCTGGCAGATCCCCGTACTGCTGCGGGTGACCACGCGCGTCTGCCATTCGCAGACCGTGGTCCAGCCCCGCGCCGTCGCCGCCGCCTCCCCAGTCGGGAATTATATTCGCAATGTTCCCTTGCGGGTGATGATCCCGGCCTATGCCCGGGTGGCTCATCGCGAACTGCGCCGCAAATTGGCCGAGATCGCCGCCTGGAACGAAACCGCGACCTTAAACCAGGTCATCACCGGCGGCCGACAGTTGGGCATAGTCGCCAGCGGCATCGCCTACGCCCATGCCCGCGAAGCCGCCCCGGACGCCTCGTTCTTCAAACTCGGGTTGACTTATCCCCTGCCCCTGGATGCGCTGCGCCGCTTCGCCGCCGGCGTGGACCGCTGCCTGGTCCTGGAGGAGGGCGAACCGATTCTGGTCCGCGACCTGCGCGCCGCCGGCCTGGCCGTGGCCGACAAACCGGCCATGTACCGCTTTGGCGAACTGAACGTCGAGCGCGTCCGCCGCATCCTGGCCGGGGACGAAACCCCGGAACCCGTGCCCCCGCGCGGCAAACCGCCGCAGCTCTGCCTGGGCTGCCCGCACCGCCTGACCTTCGAGGTCCTGCGCGACCTCGGCTGCATCGTCTCGGGCGACATCGGCTGCTATACCCTGGGCGTGCTCCCGCCGTTCGAGGCCCTCGACACCTGCGTCTGCATGGGGGCCAGCCTGGGCGTGGGTCTGGGCCTGCGGCACGTGCTGCCGCCCGAGCAGGCCCGCAAGGTGGTGAGCGTGATCGGCGACAGCACCTTCATGCACAGCGGCCTGACCGGCCTGGCCGAAATGATCTATAACCGGCCGCGGACCGGGCACGTGCTCATCATTCTCGACAACCGGACCACGGCCATGACCGGCCTGCAGGAGCACCCCGGCACCGGGCGGGCGCTCGATCATTCGCCGGCGCCCCAGATCATTTACGAAGACGTGATCCGGGCCATGGGCGTGCGCCAGGTCTATGTGGTCGATCCGGTTGCCGAAAAATGCCGCCTGGGCGAACTCCTGCCGCGGCTGCTGGGGGCCGACGAATTGGCCGTGGTCATTGTCCGCCGCCCCTGTCTGCTGGCCGCCAAGCGGCTGGCCAAGCAGGGCTAGACTCCGGATCTGCGGATATAAGGAAATTTTATGCCTCTTACCCCTGTTACGAACATCGTCGTCGCCGGCCTGGGCGGCCAGGGAGTGCTCCTGGCTTCCGACATCCTGGCCCAGGCCGCCTTCCGCGCCGGCCGGGACGTGAAGAAGGCCGAGGTCCACGGCATGAGCCAGCGCGGCGGTTCGGTCTCCAGCGACATCCGCTTCGGTGAACAGGTCCTAAGCCCCATGGTCCCGCTGGGCGAAGCCGATTTCCTACTGGTCCTGGCCTCCGACCAGGTCGAAATCAACCGCCACCGTCTTCGCGCGGAGGGCGTGCTGATCGAACCGATCACCGCCGCAATCGAACTGCCCGATAGCAAATGCCTGAACATCGCCCTCCTAGGCTTTCTTTCCCAACGACTCGACCTGCCGCAGGAGTGCTGGGAACAGGCTTTGCGTGCGCAACTGCCCGCAAAGATTTTTGCCATGAACCAGCAAGCCTTCGCCCTCGGCCGCCGCGCGGGCTGAGGCAAGAGGAAAAAAACATGTCAGAATACTGGCCCGACCATGACAGCGAGTTCCATCCAGTCAGCGCGCCGGATTATCTGCCCTTGGAGCGGCTGCGCGCCCTGCAACTCCACCGCCTGCAAGCGACCGTCCATCATGCCTTCCGGAACGTCGCCCCCTACCGCGAAAAGATGGCGGCCGCCGGGATCAACCCCGAGGACATCCGTTCGCTGGCCGACCTTAGCCGCCTGCCCTTCACGGTCAAAGCCGACCTACGCGACCATTATCCGTTCGGGCTTTTCGCCGTGCCGCTGGCCGAGATCGTCCGGGTCCACGCCTCCAGCGGCACCACCGGCAAACCGATCGTGGTCGCCTACACCCGCGAAGACCTGGAGGTCTGGACCAACGTGATGATGCGCTCGCTGGCCGGCTGCGGCTGCCGGCGGGGCGACATCGTCCAGAACGCCTACGGCTACGGCCTCTTTACCGGCGGGTTGGGCGCCCATGGCGGCGCTGAAGGGCTGGGGGCCATGGTCGTGCCCATCTCCGGCGGCAATACCGACCGCCAGCTCATGCTGCTCAAGGATTTCGGCGCCACCTTCATCTGCTGCACGCCCAGCTATTTCATCCACCTGATCGAGCGGGCGGGCGAGCTGGGGCTGGACCTGCGCGAACTGCCGCTCAAGGCCGGCGTCTTCGGGGCCGAGCCCTGGAGCGAGGCCATGCGCGGCTACATCCAGGACCGGGCCGGCATCGAAGCCTACGACATCTACGGACTCTCGGAGATCATCGGCCCCGGCGTGGGCTGCGAGTGCCGCGAACGCCGCGGGATCCACATCTTCGAGGACCACTTCTTCCCGGAAATCGTCGATCCGCAGACCCTCGAGCCGCTGCCCGACGGCCAGGAGGGCGAATTGGTGCTGACCACGCTCACCAAGCGCGCCCTGCCGATGCTGCGCTATCGCACGCGGGACTTAAGCCGCCTGGCGGTCGAAGCCTGCACCTGCGGCCGGACCATCCGCCGCCTGGAGCGGATCGGCCGGCGCAGCGACGACATGTTCATCATCCGGGGCGTCAACGTCTTCCCCTCCCAGATCGAGACCGCGCTCCTAAGCGTGGAGGGCACGCTGCCGCACTATCAGATCGTCCTCACCCGCGACCAGGGGCTCGACGAGATCGAGGTCCAGGTCGAGGTCACCCCCGCGGTGCTGGCCGACACGATCCGCGGCCTGGAGGATCTTCGCGCCCGGTTGGGCGAAGCGATCGAACGCATCATCGGCATCCGCGTCAAGCTCTCGCTGGTCGAGCCGCAGACCATCGAGCGCAGCCAGGGCAAGGCCAAACGTCTGATCGACAAACGAAAAATCTAGAGGAGGCGCCATGAAAATCCCGCAGTTGTCCCTCTTTTTGGAGAACAAGCCCGGCCATCTGCGCGGCGTGACCCGGACCCTGGCCCAGGCGGGGATCAACATCCTCACCCTCTCCCTGGCCGACACCCAGCAGTTCGGCATCCTGCGCCTGATCGTCAAGGAGTGGGAACGCGCCCAGGCCGCACTGGAACAGGCCGGCTTCGTGGTCACCGTGACCGAAGTGGTGGCCACCGAAGTGGAGGACCGCCCCGGCGGCTTGAACGCTATCCTCGAAGCGGTCGACGCGGCCGGACTGAACATCGAATACATGTACGCCTTCACCTTCCGCCGCCAGGACAAGGCGCTGCTGGTCTTCCGCTTCGATCACCCCGAAGCGGCGGCCGCCGCCTTGCGGCAGCGCGGCATCAGCGTAGTCCAGGGGGTGGAGCTATTCGACGCGGCCGACCAAGGCTGAACATCTCGACAGTCTGCTCCCTAAGCAACTGATCGCCCCAGGGGAACCGCTGCAAACTCACTAGGGGCGTGCGAAAAGTCCGAATCGGCGTTTCAGCCAAGGAGCGTCGCGCTCGCCTGCTGCGACGCAGGATCAAACGGCGAGACGGATTTTTCAAGCGCGCTTTTAGCGAAGCTGACGAGAGTTTTTTGGTGGGGTCGGGGGCGCCTTCTATGCAAAAAAAGCGTCCCTGATTCTATCCAGATAAGCAAATTCGCTAGAATTCCAAACGCTCCACCTTGACCGCCAGGTCGGTCCGCAAAGGGGGAATTTCCAGCCTCAACTCGCCCGCCGCGGCTTCGACGACAAACCCGGTCAGCGCCGAACCGCGGTACGGATCGAACCAGGTTATGCGGTAACGTCCGGCCGCCAGATCCTGAAGCCGCAGGGCGGCCCCCGCGATCTCGGGCGGCTCCTGCTTGCGCTCCAACCGGGCGTACCAGTTGCTGGCCAGATTCTGCACCCAGATCAGGCTGCATTGCGCGCTGCGCAAACCCACCACGCGTAGGTGCTCGCCCCGGGCCTGCCACGGCGCGACCGGCTTGCGCCAATCCCAGCCGGCGAGAAACTCGTTCAACGCCCGGTAGTGATAATACAACCCCTGCGGATCGATGTAATTGTCCCACCACCACCAGGCCGGCGGCCCGGAAAGCCCGCTGAGCGCTCCGGCCCAGAGCGCGTTGTGCAGGGCGATGCCGCGCGGATCGCGGACGTTATACGGGCTGATCTCGCCCTGGCCGCGGTAGCCGAATTCGTCCAATTGCACGGGCTTGCCCAGCTCGTGCGTCTGCGCGGCAAAAGCCAGCACGGTCCCGGCCGCGTCGCGATCCCCCAGGCCGAGCAGCTCCGAGCCGTAGTTCAGATAATGGTGATATTGGGCGAAATCGATTTCCGGCGCCGCCCACAGCTCCGGCCACCAGGCGCGATTGCCCAGGCTTACGCTGACCGGATGGCCGAAAGGATCGAGCCGGTGCAGGACGTCGGCCATTTCGCGCGTCCAGGCGATTTGCAGCCGCCGCGCCCCAGCCTCGCCGCCCGCCTCCTCCACCACCAGCGAGTAGTCGATCTCGTTCCACAACTCCCAGGCCATCAGACTGGCAAAGGCCCCGTACCGGGCCACCAGATAGTGCAGCCGCCGCTGATACAGCGACCGCGCCGCCTGGCCGGCAAAGAAATCGTAGCCGGTGCGGCAGGGACCGCCGTGATGGAAGTGATAGGGCTGGTCGCCGAAATTGACGGTGAAGTCGTGAAAGTTATCGAGGCAGAGCTTGAGCCGGATGCCCAGTCGGCCGGCCGCCAGCAGCACCTGATCCAGCCGCCAGGCGTCGGCGTCGTCGAAACGCAGCGCCCGGGAGGTATCCAGACTCAAGCCCCAGGAGCAGAGCCAGAGCCGGGCGTAATTTTCCCCCGCGGCGGACATGCGGCGGAAATAATGCTCGTAGCCGGCCACGCCCGCCTCGCGCCGGGCCCAGCAAACGTTGTGGCCCAGGGGAAAGTAGGCCCGGCCGGAGGAAGAAACAAAACCCGGCAGAGGCCGAGGCCCGAATTCCTCGGCCAAACCGCCCGTCGCCTTCGGGCCGAAATTGGACGCCGCCGGCGCCGACAGCTCCGGCAGACGCTCCAGAGTCAACGCCTCGACCTGGGGCCAAAGGGCGCCTTCGGATGTCTTCGCCGCCCCGGCCACCCGGACAAAACCTTCGCCCGGGCCGGGCGTGACCTCCAGGGCCAGCGTGCCGACCGCTTCGGCGACTGCACCCTTCTGCCGGCGGAAAAAAGCCACTTGGTGGCGCCCGCACTGCACGCCGGCAAAGCGCACCCGCCAGGTCGGCCGGCCGGCCGGTTTGAGTCCTTCGCGGTCATCCTGAACTTGGCGGACAAAATCATCGGCGAAAAAGGCGGGAACGATCTGCGTGCCGCCGTCAGGCAGCCCGACTTGGGCGTAAACTTCGATCTGCTCGGGATCGTGCGGGTTGACGTCGGCTGGCGGCAGATCCTCCCAGCGCGCCTCCCAAAGCTCATACTGCAAAGCTTGGGCCGGCGCTTGCCATTCGCCGGCAACCCCTTCGCCGCCCCTAATGCCGCCCAAAACCACAGCTATAGAAACGGCACACCCTAAATGCATACTAAAATAGCTGGCCCTCTCCCTTAGGGAGAGGGTCAAATGCCGGCGAAAGCCGCGCGGAATTGAACTGGAAAAGGCTAAACTGCCCAAGGCATCAATACGCCTTTTAATGATCTACCGAAACTCGCGGTTTGAACCATTTTTGATAGAGAATACGACCATCACGAGTATTCGGATCATTGTCCAAATCTCGGGCATAAACGAACTCCACCCCCTCCTGGGCAATAATCTCTTCCGGACTAGCGCCCGATAACCTGCAGACCACGCCCACAGCCACTACGCGGAATACATGGCTGCGGAAGAAGCCGATCTCCCCCGTCCAGGTTCTGGCCGCATCGGCGGCGTTGTTGTAAGTCGCCCCGGAGGTATTCGAGGCCACGATCTTGGGGTCATAGGTCCCATTGAAATACCGCGAGAACGAATCCCGCAAACCTCCCTGCATAGCGTGAATGCCGTTCGTGCTCGTACCTGGCCCGCCATCGCTCCATAGCACGACTTCGGCGGCTGTTGAGTAAAAAGGTAAAGTGTTCAGGTGGGTATTGCCTGAATCGCCACTGGGGAAATGCTCGGCTGCGGGTGTACCGCACTGGCTCTTGTCCCAGTCGTACACATATATGCCGTGACCGATGCTGTCGTTGTCGAACAGCCCGTCACGCGGCCCGAAAATCGACTTCATAAAATCGTTGGTGGCCTTTTCCAATCGGCAGGCCTTGTTGTTGGCAGCATCGTAAATCGGCTCAGAACAGATCCACTTGGTTTCCGCTCCGGCGGTACTGGGCGTAAAGGTCTTATTGTAAACCCTTAGAATGTCCCGATCCGGATCGAGCTCGCGGATCAAGGCTTCCTGGAATTTGGCCAGCGCCGCGTCAGGCGTGGCCGCCAAGTGCATAGCGGTATAATAATCGATTGGCGTGCCGTTCACGTTGATTGATCCGTCCCGATTTCGCAGCCGATACAGTGTCCGATGCAAGGCGGCGGCGATATCGTAGCGCCAGTCGTTGGTGTGCCCGCTAGTGCTATAATCTATACGCGTTCCCGCAGCAGTGCTCACGCCTCGGTCCGCCGAAGAACCGTCGGCAAACGGTGACCCGTCAGGCAGAGCGCCAACCCCGAAACCGTCGACGTCTTCTCCGTCGGTAGCCACCAGTGTATCCAGGTTGGGGATGCCATAGCTCTGGTCATCGGAAGAGTTACCGTCAAACTCCGAAATACTCCAGACATAAGCGTCCAGCAAATCCCGCGGCGCGGTCATCACGTTTATCCGCCAAGGCAGATACTGACATTCAAGACCCGGTTCGGTCACCGCGAACGGAGTCATGAACATTAGCGCGGTGCTGCTAAAATCTCCCGCCACACCATCGTTCATCTCCATGTTATGCTTGATTTGATCCCATGAATAACTCAAAATGCCCGTTACGCTTTTCCCCGCCGCCAAGTCGGTTGCGTCGTTCTTTTTATAAATCCCTTTCAGCGCAGCGATATTGTTTGCAGTATTTGGAACAATTGGACTGTTGGCTATCGCGCTACCCTTGTCGACCGAAGTCTTGTCCACGGTCATGATGCGGGCCAGAACCTGTCCCATCTGATCCACAATGCCGGCGTTTAGGTCATTATTTTTATTCACATATATACGCCCGCTGAGATCGATGATATTCACCGCGTAACCGGTAACATAGTCGGTAGTGTGCCCGTCGGCCCCATATTGCGGATTTTCGATAATGAAAAACTGCGCCTTGTTCGACCAAGGCGAAGAGGCCGGCTCCTTGGGCATCGGATCGACCACGCCATCGTGCAGCCACATGCTGCCGGCGTAATTGCCCGAACTGAAAGTAAACGCCGTAACCCACTCCCCGCCCAGAGTCGTCATGGTTTCGCCCTGGAGCTTTTCGAGTGTATAGATCGCCCGGGCCTTGCCGGAAAGAGCCGCCGCACGGGCCACGCCGTGGAAGTAGTTGCCACTTTCCGCATTCCGTCGAATCACAACCGCCGAAATAAAAGCCGTGGCCATGATGGACATAACCACCAACAACCCCAGACAGACTATCAACACGGATCCCCGTTCGGCTTGCTTAATGCGCTTAGGCCGAGTCGACACAGATTTCATTGCCTATTCTCCTTTGGACCGCTCACTCGATCGCGCCGCTGACCGGCAATTCCATCCGGATTTCGCTCTTCTGACTGCCGTCGCTGGAACAAATTTTTAGTTTGACCGTGATTGATATGGGATAATTGTTGGCATGATTGCTTAGGTCGGCATCCGTTTCGAACGCTCCCGTACCATCCTGATTGTATTCAATGTTTATTGGCGCGCCGTTGATTGGAAAAGCGATCGCCGGCGTGGAAGAGGCGTTCAACTCCGCTCCGTCGCGATAGCGGACGGATTCGACCTTGAACGGGTAGGTGGTGCCGGCCTTGCCCAAATCGTAAAGGATGACCTCTTTGACGTTTTTCTTTATCACATCCGAAAAAACACCTAGGCCTGCCCAGGCAGCCGGTAGGCTTTCTGGATTGGCCACGACCGGAGAACCCGTATTCTTTATCCAAGACGTGCGGCGGTACAGATAGAAGCAGGTCCGGTCCTCGGTGTTTTTGATCTGCGGATCATCGGTCGTTCCGATGCCCCACTCCACCCAGTTGAAAGCGTAAGCATTATCATTGGCGTCATCGTTATCACCGTCATAATTGGCATCCGTGTTCTGAGACACAACCGCCAGCCGTATGCGATACAGGTCTGTATCCTTTGTATTACCGATCAGGCAGGTTCCCTTAAAAGAAATCCACGGTTCATTTTCGACCAACAACTCCGTACCCGGCTGGCGGGAGTTGAAGTCCTGGCGCATCATCTCCAGGGCCGATCGAGCCTTGGTACTCAGGTCAAGCATGCTCAAGCTCCGCGAGGCGGCGCGCGAAGTGTTGTTGAAAGCATAAGCGGTCATGCCCATGATGATCAGGCCCAGGGCCATGGCAATGAGCAACTCCATCAGGGTGAAGCCGCATCGCAATCCCGGGTCAACTCTGCCAGCTTTCATTTGCCCATCCTTTGCCCTGCGCCCCAAAAAATCCGGGGCAAATCCCAAATTGACGTCGCCAACGTTTCAGTTCCAGGTACCGTGCGTGGCGGGGTGATAGCCGAAAATAACGAATGTATAGTCACCGGTGAAATATTTGTTCGAAGAATAATTACGTCCCGCGTACGTTTTAAACTTCAGCCGGTAGAGTTTTCGGCTGGGTTTTCCAGCCACATCCAAGGCGGTAACTACGGTACCGGAAGTATCCAAGGTGTCATCGGCATATACCTGCACCCCGATACCATTAACATAGGTTTCGCCGATCGCACCGCTCAAAGTGTGCAGGGCGTTTTTTGACCATGGGATGGATTTCTGACTAATATTATCGCCACTGGGATGTGAAGGGACATTTGCATCGTATTCGAAAACGTTGGCGTTAACGTTACTCAGGTTGTACAACGCGTTGGCCCGCTGGTAGAGATCCATGACGACGTTGGGGCCCATCATGGCCGAACGCGATTGGCTGCTCCAGCGAATGGCCACGGGAAAGACCGACAATAAGCTCATTAAACCGATTGCCAGTACCAGCACGGCCACGCTCACCTCGACCAAAGTAAATGAGTTGCCCTTGACAGCTCGTCTCATCGCAAATTTCCTCTTTCTAGGCACATCTGCCTCCGAAACGCCTGTCACGATGCACTTGCCTTGGCCCATTAAGCATATACCATGCACCGGCGGCGCATGTCCGGAAATTACAATCAATTCCAGCCTAGTACTCCGTCAGCTCTTAATTACCGGATAAAGGCGTTTCAGCTTCACCCG
>CAYMGG010000139.1:0-14473 GCA_964389915.1 uncultured Planctomycetaceae bacterium | reverse complement strand
GTGAGCCCGATTCCGGGGCACCTTTTTTGCAAAAAAGGTTCCCCGGACCCCGCCAAAAAACTCTCACCCAGCTTCGCCGTTTCGAGCGTTCAGATGGACCAACTCAACGTCGCCCCCCTTCGTGCAACTCATCTATCTGAACGTGCCGGATACGCGAAGCGTTTTATGGGAGTGCGGCATGCACTGTAAAAAAGCTTCCCCGGAAACGGGGTTCAGCCGATGACCGGCGCGATGGCCTTAGCCCAGAGGCGGTAGCCGGCGGTGGTCGGGTGGACTCCGTCGGCCATGAGTTCGGGGGGGATGGTGCCGTCCGTGGCGAGGAAGCGGGCGCTGAAGTCCAGGAATTCCACGCCCGGCCAGGTCGGGGCCAGGGCTTGCAGGCGGCGGTTGACCTCGCCTACGGCCGCGCGCAGCGGGTCGGCCGGGGCGCTGCGGGGCAGAAGGCCCAGGAGCAGAATCCGGCCGGAGGTCCATTCGGCCCGCAGGCGGGCGATGACCGCCCCGACGCCGGCGGCGATCTCGTCCGGGGTGTTGGTCCGGGCGTTGGCCGTGCCGGTCAGGTTGTTGGTGCCGATCAGGAGCACGGTCCAGCGCGGCTGCTGGCCGGCGAACTCGCCGTGGTCCAGTCGCCAGAGCACGTTCTGGGTCCGGTCCCAGCCGAAGCCCAGGTTCAGGGCGCGTTCGCCGTAGCATTCCTGCCAGACGGTTTCGCCCCGGCCGGGCACGTTCGGATCGCCCTCGAAGAGGTGGGTGATCGAATCGCCGATGAAGACCAGTTCGTGGCAACGCCGGCGGGCGGCGCGGACCTTGCTTTCGTGACGGGCGTACCAATCATAAAAATCCGCCTCCAGCTTGGGGACAGGCTGGAGGGCGGAATTCGCGGCCGCGGGGGCTTTCTGATCGTCGGGGCGGGAGGTCATTTTTTGCCGAAGTTCAGATCGTCGATGAAGAATTCGGCCTCGCCCTTCTCGTTGTGGACGATGAGCAGGATTAGGTGCACTTCGTTCAGATTCTCCACGGGGCCGGTGTATTTCCATTCCCGGGAAGCGGCCTTCCAGGCGTTGATGCCCAGCTCGAAGCGGAACTCCGACCATTTGCCGGGCGGGACCTCGGCCGGCTTGGCCTCGTACCAGAGGTATTCCTTGCCGGTGACGACGGCGAGGGAGACGCTGACCGCATCGCTGGACGCGTTGTAGGCGGCGAAGGAGACGACCTTGCTGTCGGCCTGGTTGGTTTCCAGGAAACGCTTGAAGACGGTCCGGCCCTTGCTGCCTTTTTCGCAAAAGAGGCGCAGCACCGCATTGCGCGTGCCCCGGGCCAGGTCGACGGCCGCATTGCACGAGCCCTTGTTGCCCCACTCTTCGCGCAGCCATTCGCCGCCCTGTTCCAGTCCGTCCTGGGCAGAGGGCAGGCCCGGTTTCAGCGGCAGTTTGACCTCGTTGTCCGCGCTCCGGTCCATCGGCTTGGCAGCGCTCTTCTCCTCGGCTTGCGCCGGCTGGGCGGAGGTGGTTTCCGGCTTGGGTTCGGCGGCCGGTTGCGGCGCGGCCGGGGCGGCGGGAGCGGTTGATTCGACGGTCTGAACCGCGGTTTCCTTGACCGCCGTGCCGGCCGGTTGGGCGGCGGGGGCCGGTTCGGCCGCGACGGTTACGGTTTCCGGCTGGGTTGCGGCGGGTGCGGCGGCCGGTTCGGTGGCGACGACGGTGTCGCTTTCGCCGGCTTCGAGCGCTTTCTTCTCGGCCAACAGCTTGACCGCCAGGTCCAGATTCTCCGCGCGGGTGGCGTCCTTGATGGCTTCGCTATAAGCGGAAAGCAGTTTCTCCTTCTCCCGGGCCACGGCGGCGCGGAAGTTGTCGCGTTCGCGGTCCACGGCCTGCTGGTACTGGGCCAGAGCCTTCTCCAGGCGCGGTTCGGCCCCCGACAGCAGCTGAGCCCAGAACCCCAGTCCGAGCAATACGCACCAATAACGCATCCCTGCCTCCTTAAAGCGATATCAATATCTTATACTATGCCGATTTCGGCAAAAATCATTCGTTTTTTATGGCCGCAAAGGCTTTGGAACAGGCCGGTTCCGAACCGGGTTGACGAGAACCGGCTTTTGCCGGTCCGCCGGCACGCCTAAAAATCGTGGGTGAGTATTTGCCTACTGTTGTAGACTGGGCTAAAATGCCCAGCGGGCAGAGGGCTTTTCGAGGAGCGTCGGTTGGGCGAGACGGCGAACGAAAGAGGCGAAAGCGCCTGGGCGTCCTGGCTCTTGACCGCGGCGTTTTTCGCCGGCATCACTCTGGCCAGCCGCCACGGCGGTTCGGCCCAGGCGGGCTATCTTTTTTTTCACGTGCTGGTCGAGATCTTCAGCGTCATCGTTGCCTGCGGCATTTACATGATCGCCTGGAACAGCCGGCGTCTATTGGATGACGGCTTCTTCTTGTTTCTGGGCGTGGCCTATCTCTGTGTCGCCTTCTTTGACCTGTGCCACACCATCACCTATCAGGGCATGGGGCTGACGCTGCGGCTGGACCCCGCTTTGCATCCGCTGCAGGATCCGGCCATCGAATTTTGGATTGCGGCCCGCTACATGGAGAGCCTGGCTTTGTGCCTGGCGCCGCTGCTGATCGGCCGCCCGCAACGTCCTTATCAGATTATGTTGGTCTGGCTGGGGCTGGCGGGGGTGCTTTTCGCGTCCATTTATTGGTGGCAGATCTTCCCGGCCTGTTTCGTGCGCGGGGTGGGCTTGACCCGCTTCAAAGTGGGCAGCGAATACGTCATCTCCGGCATCATCGCCGGCGGGATCATCCTGCTTTGGCAGCGCCGCGCCTCGTTCGCGCCCCGGGTCTTCAGGTTGCTGCTGGCCTCGATGCTGGTGACCGTCCTGGCCGAGATGTGTTTTACGCTCTACCGCGACATGTTCGGCATCTTCAACATCTGGGGGCACTACTGCAAGCTGATCTCCTTCTATCTGATCTACCGGGCCGCCATCCAGACCAGCCTGGAGGAACCCTACAGCCTGCTCTTCCGTCGGCTCAAGCAGAACGAGCTGATTCTGGCGGCGGAGCGCGATTTCATCTCCGCGGTTCTGGATCACGCCGCCGCCTTGGTGCTGGTGGCCGATCCGGCCGGGCGGATCGTACGCTTCAACCGGGCCTGGGCCAACCTGAGCGATCCTGTCCCGGCCGGCTTGGGCGAGCGGGCGTATTGGGAGCTTTTCATTCCGGACCACGAGCGGGCCGAGGCGGCCGCCCGCCACCGGCGGCTGATCGAAACCGGCCGGCCGGAGAGCGCCGAAGGGCGCTGGCTCACGGCCAAGGGCGAGACGCGGCTGATCGATTGGCGCTATACGGTGGGCGGACAGGCGGATGGGGAGGGCGCGTATGTCGTGGCGCTGGGCGTGGACATCACCGAACGTCGACGGGCCGAGGTGGCGTTGGTTCAAGCCGAGCGGATGGCGGTGGTGGGCGATCTGGCTGCCGGTGTCGCGCACCACTTCAACAATCTGCATACGACGGTGTTGGGCTATCTGGAATTGACGCTGGAGGGGCACGAGCTTTCCGAGCGTGACCGCAAGCGGCTGCAAATCATCCGGGCGGCCGTCGCCCAGGCCAACGGGATCACCGACAAGCTGATGCGCTATACGGATCGGGGGCGCCCGCGGGAGGAATTCGGGCTGCACGAGGCGGCCTTCGAGGCTTTGGCGTTGATCGAGGCGGCGGTGGCGGACGATCAGGTGGTGCTGATTCGCGAACTGGCGCCGACGCCGCCGTTGGTGGGGAGCCGCTCCGACCTGACGCAGCTGATCGTTAACCTGCTGCTCAACGCCTGGCACGCCTTGATGGAGCGGCCGCGGCGGGAGATCCGGCTGCGGGTCTGGCAGGAGGGGGGGCGGGTCGGATTGCTGGTGGCCGACACCGGCTGCGGCATTCCCCGGGAAGCGCTGGGCCGGGTCTTCAACCCCATGTTCAGCCTCAAGGGCGAGCATGCGCCGCTCGGTTCGCCTCAGGCCGCGGTGCGCGGGGCGGGGCTGGGCCTGAGCATCTGCGAGCGGATCGTCCGGGATCATGGGGGCGAGATCCGCCTGGAGAGCATTCCCGAGGTCGGAACCAGCGCGACCTGCTGGTTTCCGCTGCCTGAAAAGGCGGCGCCCGCCATGGCGGCGGGCGATTCCGCTGCCGGACAAGGCGACGGGTCCAAAAGATGACTGGCGCCTGCTGGGGGGAGAGCGGCCCGCCGGTTGAAGGGCCGACCCGGGAGCGTTCCGACTGGGGGCTGGTCCTGCTGCTGAGTGCGGCCATGATCCTGGGTTTGCTGAGCGTTTACCCGCCCGGTTTCGAAACCAACGACGATACGGAAATGAATCTGCTGGCCGCCGGCCTGGGGCTGGCGGCGGCGCCGTCGGCCGGCCTGGTGCACATGCATCACTGGGTGGGCGGGCTGCTGGCCGGGCTGTATGCCTGGGCGCCAAACTGGCCTTGGTATGCCGCCCTGATGTATTCGTTGCTCTGGCTGTCTTTGGCGGCGGCATGGTGGGTGATCGGGCAGCAGAGCCGGCGGCGGGCGACGGGCTGGTGGTTTGTCTGGTTTTTTTGCGCCTTCTTTCCTGGGCTCGTGGTGCAGCTGCAATTCACCAAAGTTTCCCTGCTGGCGGGCATGGCCGGCTTTACGGTGCTGTATTATTCGCTTTTTCAACCGCTGCGGATGCCGGGCGCTCTGGCCGGCGGAGTGGCCCTGCTTTTGGCCGCCTACGCGGTCCGGTATGAAGGCCTGTATCTTGCCGGCTTGGTGACCTTGCCGTACGGGGTGTACTGCTGGCGGCGAGGGCGAAATGACGGGATCTCCCGCCGGAGGGTGGCGCTGGTCGCGGCGGCGGCCCTTGTGGGGTGGTGGAGCCTGGCCGCCAGCGAAGCCCGCCTGCGTGACGGCGTATATCGCGATCTGCTGCGCGAAACCGGATTGTTGGAATTGGCGCTGAATTATCGGATCGACCTTCGGCCGGAGTTGCGGCAGGCGGGGTTTTCGGAGAATGACTGCCGGATTTTTTGCCAGGATTGGCTGTTTTCGACCGGGATTTTGTCCGGGGAAAAAGGCGAGCGTCTGGCGACCCGGCTGGCCGAACGCCGCGCCGATTTATGGCGGATGCGGCTGGCGGCCACTGGCCGGGAGTTGTTTGCCCGTTGGCGGGGCGGCGGAGTGAAACCCGCGGAAACGCGGGCGGAGCCGCTCCGGGCGGAAAAGCAAGGCGCTTCGCCCGAGGCGGTTGAGGGTCAGGGAAAATCGGTCGAGCTCTCCGCGGCGGCACGCATTCCGGGAGCGATGGGGCGTAAATATTACCTGGCGTTGTTGGCGGTGGTTGTCGCCGGGAGTTTCTTGGGGGTCGCCGGACGGGTCGGACGCCGCCGGTGGTGGCTGGCGGGGTCGCTATTTTTCACGGCCGCCCTGCTTTATGCTTTGCACAAGCTCCGACCGGTCAATCGCATTTCCGAGCCGCTGCTCTTTTATCTGGTGTTGTCGCCGTTTCTTTATGCCGAGCCGGTCGCGGAGGGTGAGGCCTCCCGGAAGCCGCGGCGGCTGGCGACACTGGCCTGGCTGCTGCTGCTGACTTTGCTCGCGGAGTGGATCGGCCAGGCCCAGGCCTGTACGGCGCAATTCTGCCGGCGGGCCGAGGCGGGATATCGCTATTGCCGGATTCTGACGGCCGCCCTGGAACCGGCCCCGGACCGCTATTACTTCGCCCTGCAGAACGAGATCATGCCGCTCTACCGCGACGCATTGCTGCCGCTCAAGGGCGCGCCCGACTGGCGGCCGCTGCGCCTTTTCGGGGGCGGCTGGCTGTACCACAGTCCCGGGCAGGTCGGGCTGCGCCGCGCGATGGGGGTGAAATCGGAGGATCTCTTGCTGGCCTCGATCGACCGGCCGGACGCCTATTTCGTCATGGCGGTCGGTTCGGCGCAGCCCTCCCGCCTGCAAGAGTATTACCGCGAGCACTACGCCCGGGTCGTGACCTTTCGGGAGGTGCGGCGTCTGCCCGCCGGGTTGGGGCTGCGCCCGGCTTTGTACCAGGCGCAGTCGGTCCGGCCCGCCGAAAACGAGCGCGGCGGACCGGCTCCGACCAAATAATCGCCGGTTCAGGCGGCGCACTCTCCGGCCGCCGCCAGCATGGCCAGGACGTTCTCCGGCCGGCAGCTGGAATGAATGCTGTTGGACGAAGTGAGGATGAATGCGCCGTTAGCCCCGCCGGCCGCGACGGCCGTCTGCACGGCCGCCCGGACCTCCGCCGGCGAACCGTGCGGCAGCAGATGCGCGCAGTCGATGTTGCCGCAGAGGCAGACCTTCGGCCCGACCAATTCCCGCGTCCGCCCCAGCTCCATTCCCGCCACTGGTTCGATGGGGTTCAGGCCGTCGGGGCCGCAGGCCAGGATCATTTCCAGCAACGGATAGAGGTTGCCGTCGCTGTGCTTGATGCAGAGGGCGCCTTCCTCGTGGATCAGGTCGATCATTCTCTTCAGACGCGGCTGGAGGAAGTGGGCGAAGACGGCCGGGCTCATCAGTGGCCCGGCGTTGGCCGCGTAATCGTCGCCCAGCACGATCACTTCCGCGCCGGCGCGGATCGCCCGGCGGACGATCTCCAGATTGCAGGCCAGGACTTTGTCGAGCACCAGTTCGACCAGCTCCGGCTCCTCCAGAAAACCGATCAGGATCTCTTCCATGCCCATCAGATAGGCCGACCACATGAAGGCCGCGCGGTGGTGGAAGCAGATGGCCCGCCGGCCGCGATAACGTTCCACCAATTCCGGCAGGCGGCCCAGCCGGCCGGGCGCGGCCGGATCGGGCGGGGTGTAGGCCCGGGCGTCGGCCAGGGTCCGGATCGGGCCCCGCAGCGGATGAGCCACGGCCTCCGGGCCCGGACGATAAAGCACGCCCCATTCGTCGCGATAGCTGCCGTCGGCGTATTCCTCGACCCGGCGGAAGTGCGCGCCGCAGCCGAACCCGTCGTAGCCCATCCGGTCCAGGCAGTCGGCCAGATCGCGCCCCTCCGGCGCGGCCGCCCGCGCCACCCGCTCGTCGACCAGAAACTCCGCCACCGGCACCCGATCCGGCTTGCCTCCGCGCAAGGCGGTCAACACCCGTTCCCGTGAATTCATCGGCTGGCTCCTTTCCTGGCTCCAGCCTAGTTCGGCCGGCATACTGGCGCTATCGGCGAGGTTGTCGAAAACCGGACATGTCTTTTTCCGGGGAACCTTTTTTGCATAAAAGGTTCCCCGGACCCCTTCCAAAAAACTCTCGACCGGCTTCGCCGTTTCGAACGGTCGGGTGGTCGAATTCAGCGCTGACCTCGTTCGTCCGGCTTGCCCATCTGAACCATCCGGACACGCGATACCTTTTTGGGGAGTGCGGCCGGCATTTTTTGGGAAGACGTATAGCAGGGGGGATTAAGCCCCCCCGACGATTTGGCGCGGCCTTTTGGAGCTGTCGGAATATTAGGCTTGGTCAGCGGTTGGGCGTAAGGACCAGGTCGCCGATCTGCACGCCCAGAGCCTGGGCCACATGGGCGCACTTGGCTTTGAGGAGAAAGAAGACTCCGCCGCGGGCGGTCTGGTTGAGGCTTTCGTAGTTGCCCTGACCTTTGGCGACGACCAGATCGGCCGTCTGGAAGTGGCGGCGAAATCCAGGGGAGCAGAGCTCGAGGATCGTGCCGGGCGCTTCCGAGCCGTTGTCGATCACCGTGGTCAGGGCGGTCAGGCCGGCGGCTTCGGCGTCGGCCTGCAGGGCGTCGTTGATGACCGGCCCGCCCCGTACGGCCACGGTCACGCGCTCCGGCCCCAGCGTTTCGACGAGCAGCCGATCGAAGACGATCTCGCCGGCATTGTCGGTCAGGTAGAGGATGGAACGGGCTTTTTCGGCGGCGACGCGCAGGGCGTTCAACCCCGCCGGATTGAGCGGCTGATTCAATGCCAGGTTCACCACATCCGCCACCTGCGCGGCCGAAGGCAGATGCCCCACGGCGCAGTCGATGATGTTGCCGGCGATGGCCAGCCGGACGGCCGTGGCCAGCCGGTCGGTGCTCGCCTCCAGCTTGGCGCGCAAGCCGGGCAGCTGCTCCAGACAGAAGCGGTTGGCGGCGGCCTTGTCGGCCGCGTAGGGGTCGGGGACGCCGGATTCCTCCCGCAGCAGCTGGTGGACTCGCCAGGCCAGATAGGGCGGCGAGCAGTCGTAATCGATCGAGGCCAGCTCGCCCAGCGCGCGGCGCAGGGCGCGTTCGCGGGCCGGTCCGGCCGGCAGCACGCGCGTGCAGGCGTCCAGACTTTGGCGGACCAGGCAGGGGAGGCACTCCAGGGCGGTCTGCATCGGTTCCTTTCCGGCAATTTGTGATTTATGGTCGGCGCATGATGCCTTATGATGGTTGGCGCTTAGCGGATCACATTTCAATCAGGAGAACGCATTATGGCGACGGTAAAGATCGCGCGCAAGCCCGCCTATGTTCCCGCCGACGGCGATCTGGCAGTGGCGGCCTTTGCGGATGGAAAACAAGCGCTTTTCGCCGCAAAGCAGCTGCCGGCGGGCTTGGCCGATTTGAAGCCGCCGGCCGAGGCCGGGGCGGCGGTCACCGCCTTTGCCGGCCGGTTGGCCCGGGCGCGGGTGCTGGTCCGGGCGGTCCGTCTGGACGCGGCCCACTCCACGCCCGCCGCGGAGCTGCGCCAGGCCGTGGCCGAGGCGCTGAATCTGGCCAAACAGGAGAAGCTGAAACGGGTGGTGGTGCCGCTGGCCAAAAAAGAACTGTTGGAGGCGGCCCGCGAGGGGGCGCTGCTGGGCGGTTATGTCTTCGACAAATATCTGAAAAAGAAGGCCCAACTGCCGGGCGTGCTGCTGGTCGCGCCGGCTGAGGATGTCAAGGCGGCGCGGCGGACCGGCCGGCTGGCCGAAAGCGTCAATTTCGCGCGCGATCTGCTCAACGAGCCGCCGAATCTCCGCGGCCCGGTCGAGACGGCCAAGCGGCTGGCGGCCTTTGGCCGCAGTTGCGGGCTGAAGACCACGGTCTGGGACGAGAAGCGTCTGGCCCGCGAGCGCTGCGGCGGCATCCTGGGCGTAGGAATGGGCAGCGCCAATCCGCCCCGCCTGGTCTGGGGCGAGTACCGACCGGCGCGGGCCAAGCTCCACCTGGCCCTGGTCGGCAAGGGTGTGACCTTCGACACCGGCGGGTATTGCCTCAAGCCTGCGACCGGCCAGATCGGCATGAAATACGACATGGGCGGCGCGGCCATGATGTTCGCCGCCGCCGGGGCCGCGGCCCGGCTCAAGCTGCCGGTCCGGTTGACGGTGCTGACGCCGCTGGTCGAAAACCGCATCTCCGGCGATTCGTATCTGACCACCTCGGTGCTCAAGATGCGCGGCGGGCAGACCGTGGAGGTGCACAACACCGACGCCGAGGGGCGGCTGATCCTGGCCGACGCGCTCGGGCTGGCCGGCGAGTTGAAGCCGGATTTCATGATCGACGCGGCGACCCTGACCGGCGCGTGCGTGGTCGGCCTGGGCGAGGATATCGCCGGCCTTTTCGCCAATGATTCCGCCTTGGCCGGCCGGATCAAGGCCGCCGGCGCGGAGGTGGGCGAGGCGTTCTGGGAATTGCCGCTGCACCAACCCTACGCCGAATTGCTCAAATGCACGATCGCGGATCTGAAGAATATCGGCAGCCAGTGGGGCGGGGCGGTCACCGCCGCCTTGTTCCTGAGCCAGTTCGTGCCGGAAAAACTGAAGTGGGCTCACCTGGACATCGCCGGGCCGGGCTGCAAGGAAGAGCCGCTCGGCTGCCTGGGCAAAGGCGCCAAAGGGTTCGGCGTGCGGACCATGCTGCGGCTGATCGAAGAGTTGGCCGGTTGAAGTCGGGAAAAAGATCCGAATGAGCGAAGGCAAAGAGCAAACGACCGGCGGTTCGCCCCGCGCGCAAGTGCTGGCGGCCTTGGCGCAGTTGGTGGAGCTGCCCTTGACCGCCATGCGCCGCGCCGCGGACATGCGCACGCTTTCATTCGGGAAGCTGCGGGCGGTGCCGGGCGGATCGGTGGGCAAGTTCGCCCTGCATATTCAATGCCCCTGGCGGATCGAATCGCCGGCCGGCATTGTGACCGGGCGGACGGATCTATGGGAGCCGGTCGAAACCGGAGAAGAGGTCGATTATGAAAATTGGGACTATGAAACGTCGCCGAACGTCCAGGATGTAAAGGTCGAGGAGTGGCTGACGGAGTACCGGCGGTTTCTGATCGTGCGCCGGATCGAGGCCGACGATTACGGCGGGGCGGAGATTCATTTCGAAAAGGATTTGCCCTGCGGCTGTTTCCTTCCGGCGTTTCGGGCGAGGATTGGCGGCTCTTCAAACCGGGCGACGAAGCGGCCGATGAGCCGCATTTCGTGATTTCCGGCGGCAAGGTCGAATCACACGGTGAGGAAGAGAACGAGTAAGCGGCCCGGCACAGCCGGATGGAATTAATCCCGTCGCCACTGCCCGGCAAATTGAACTGGCGAGTCGAGCTAATAGGACCGGCAGCGAAAGCCCCGCAAATGTTCGAAACGGCGAAGCCGGACGAGAGTTTTTGAGGGGGTTAGGGGGAACTTTTTTGCAAAAAAGTTCCCCCAGGCGGTGCGCGGTAAAACTACTCAGAGCCGGGCCCGGAGGCGCAGCAGTTGGTTGCCGCCGCGCTGGAATTCGTAATCGACGGTGACGGTTTCGGCCAGGCAGTGCTCGGTGGCCAAACCGGCCAGCACCTGGGCCAAGTGGCGGGAGGGGCGGGCGCCCAGTTCGAGCAGAGGAAAGACCCGGACTTCGGCGGCCACCCGGAGCAGTTCCCGCAGGGCCAGCAGATGGAATTCGGCCGAAAGCTGTTCGCTGTAGAGAAACAGGAAATGCGAGCAGAGCGCCAGGTCGAATTCGCGGTCGCGAAACGGCAGGCTCGGCAACTGTCCGCAGACGTAGCGCGGGTTGCCGGGGGCGTAGTCGGCTAAAAAGTCGTTCATGGCCGTCATCCGGAGCCGGCCCAGTTCCTCGACGCTGGCGGGATTGCGCCAGACGAATTCGCCGGCGTTTTTCCGGGTCTGCGCCATGACCGTGGGATAGGTGGCGTCGATGCGCCGCCGGATGTCCGCGGCGGAGAATTGATAGAGCGGGTCGACCGAGGTCACGTTTCCGCCCCGGCCGGTCAAGGCGGCGTTGAAGCTGGCCGGGCCGTCGCCGCAGCCCAGGATTCTTAGGCCCAGATCCGCATCGGACAGGGCGAACATGCGGGCGTATTCGGCGAACGACCGACCCCAGGGCACGACTTGATCCAGCGTAAAGCTCATGGTTGTCCTTGGGCGGCACAGGCCCGGCAATTGCGGCTGAATAAAACCGGTCTCACGCAAAGCCGCAAAGGCGCAAAGAAGTATAATGCAGGCTGCGGGGGCTGCTAATATCAATTCCCATTCTTGCGGGTCGAACCGGTTCGAATTTCGCCGCCGTGAATGGACTCGGTTAAACGCCCGAGAATGCGGAGCGGGCCGAAGTTTTTAAATGGGTTTGCGGTTTAAAAAAAATCTGCTCCCGTTCAGAGCATTTTTACTTTGATTGTAGAGCCATTGCTGGTTGTGCCGAGGCAAAACAATTTCCGTTGGGAGGGGGCGAACTCCGTTTCGTCCCCAACTCTCTCCGGCTTCGGTAGCGCCTGAGCGAAAGCGGTCGAGACGGAGCTCGACCCTCCCAGATCACGGTAACCTCCGGGAGGCTCTAGATTCAAAATTAAATAAAATGCTCTAAGGTGAATTTCTAGAGGTCGGTTCGGTTTTTGTGTACATGAGCTAAACGTACGGCAAGTTAGCGCGCCCGAGTTTTGAAGGTTGTTCTTTGCGTCTTTGCGCCTTTGCGTGAGATTTATTTTGTTGCTGCGCCCGGCCGCAATCGTCAGGGCCGAGGGAGTGGAACGAGAATGAGTTTTGAAGCTGATCCCGAAGCGCTGGCCATCTGGCGTGAATTGCGCCGGGCCGGGCACGAGGCCCTGTTCTGCGGCGGCTGCGTGCGCGACTTTCTGCTGGGCCGGCTGGCCAAGGACTGGGATCTGGCCACCAGCGCCACCCCGGACCAGATCGCGGCCTTGTTCGAGCGCACGGTGGACGTGGGTCGGGCCTTCGGGGTGATGGTGGTGGTGCGCGAGGAACGGAATTTCGAGGTGGCCACCTTTCGCCGCGACCGCGAGTATCGCGATGGCCGGCGGCCCGAAGGAGTGGAATTCTGTTCGGCCGAGGAGGACGCCCGCCGCCGCGACTTCACCGTCAACGCCCTCTTTTACAATCCCGACCGCGAAGCCGTGGTCGACTACGTCGGCGGCCGGCCCGATCTGGCGGCGCGGATCATCCGGGCGGTCGGCGAGCCGCGCGAACGCTTTTACGAGGATCATCTGCGCCTGCTGCGGGCCGTGCGTTTCGCCGCACGGTTGGGCTTTGCGCTGGAGGAGCGCACCCAGGCGGCCGTGGCTGAACTGGCCGGCCTAGTGCGGACCCTGCCGGGCGAGCGGGTGGGCGGAGAAATTTGGCGGCTCTTGACCGAGGGCGGGGCGCGGCGCGGTCTGGAACTGCTGGCCCGGACCAATTTGCTGTGGCAGATTCTGCCCGAAGTGGCCGCGTTGCGCGGCGTGCCCCAGCCGCCGGAATTTCATCCCGAAGGCGACGTCTGGGAGCATACTCTGCTCATGCTGGAACTGATGGACCGGGCGGAGGGCGAGTGGCGGCCGCAGAGCGCCGACGAGCGCGAGATCCTGGGGTGGGCGGTCTTGCTCCACGACATCGGCAAGCCGCCGACCATCACCCGCGACGACCGCATCCGCTTCAACGAACACGACCGGCTGGGCGCGGAGATGGCGGCGGCAGTTCTGGAGCGGATGAAGCGGCCGCGCCGGATCATCGATACGGTCGCCGATCTGATCGCCCGGCACATCCATTTCGCCAGCCTCGGGCGGATGCGCAAGGCCAAGCTGCGCCAGTTCCTGCGCGAGCCGGAATTCCCCCTGCATCTGGAGTTGCACCGCCTGGATTGCGCAAGTTCCCACCGGCAATTAGAGAATTATCGTTACGGGCTGGCCGCCTGGCGCGAAGAAATGGCCACGCCGCCGCCGCTGACCCCGCTCTTGACCGGGCGGGATCTGATGGCTTTGGGGTTCAAACCCGGGCCGTTGTTGGGGCGCACGTTGGCGGAAGTGGCCGAAGCCCGGCTGGAGGGAGAGGTCGAAACCTACGAACAAGCCTTGGCCCTGGCCCGCATCCGACTGGCGGCGGCGGAATCTTGACAACTGAAATCCCGGCAGTTTATATCGTAAACTGCGGATAGGATATTATTGACTAAAAGTGCAAGAAAATATGACGTTGGCGCAAAAGAAAAAGCATGTTTTTTCCAATTCAGGCAAGTAGAATAGACAATTATGGAAGATACTCCATTACCTGACGAGCGAGCTTTTTCCCAGCCTAGCGAACCCGTCCCGGCGCCTTCACCGGCCGAGCCGGAGGGGTCTATGTTTTCCTACATGGGCGACCATTTGCAAGGCGAGCCGCGTAAAACCCTGCTGGTGGAAGATGATGAGCGAATCCGCCGCATCGTGGAAAAGATCCTGCACGAGCGGGGTCATGCCGTAACGGCCGTAGGCGACGGCGAAACGGCCTGGGAAATTTTGGAGCGGGAATTCTTTCCCCTGGTGGTGCTGGATTGGATGCTGCCCGGGATTTCGGGGGTGGCGCTGTGCGAGCGGCTGCGTCGCCGGCCGGCGGGCGACTACACCACGGTTCTGATCATGACCGCGCGGGGCAAGGCCAGCGATTGGCAGGAAGCGCTCGATGCCGGGGCCGACGATTACCTGGTCAAACCTTTCGAGATCCAGGCGCTGGACGTGCGGCTGGCCGTGGCCGAAGCCCGCGCCCGGGAGAAGCTGGCCCGGCGCTTGGCCGACGAGGAACGGCGAAACAGCGAGGAGCGGATCCAGCAGATCCTGGAGACCATCCCCGATATCGTCTACCGGCTCGACAGCGCCGGCCGGTTCGTTCATGTCGGGGCCGGCATCCGCGAACTAGGTTACGAGCCGGAGGAGCTTCTGGGCTATCATTTCGGCGAGATTATTCATCCCGAGGATCTGCCCCGGGTCAGCCGGGCGATCGTCCTGCCGGCCCTGCGCGGCTATCGGACCGGCGACGAGGGCGCGCCCAAGCTGTTCGACGAAAAGCGCACCGGCCCGCGGCGGACCACCTTTCTGGAGGTGCGCCTGCGGCCCCGCGGCCGCCGCCAGCGCGCCGGCGAGGTGGCCGTGCTGTGCGAGGTCTGCGCCTCCGGCATCTACGACCGCAGCGTCGAAAATCCGGAGAAGACCCTGGTCGGCACCGTCGGTCTGATCCGCGACATCAGCGTCCGGCTGCAAGCCGAGGAGAACGCCCGGCGGCTGAACTCGCTGCTGGAGACCGCCCGGGACGTCAGCCGCCTGGTGGC
>CAYMGG010000138.1:0-14564 GCA_964389915.1 uncultured Planctomycetaceae bacterium | reverse complement strand
CGGGGGAGGGTCGGGGTGGGGGAGACGGCCCGGGATGCGTTCGGTCTTCTCCCTCCCCCCAACCCCCTCCCGGAGGGAGGGGAAGAGGTTGGCCCGACCACTGAGGTTTGCTCCCTTATTTGCTGGGAGCTGTGCGAAGTACGGTGCCCGCAAACTCCGGAAACAAACCGCGCCACGGGGGCGCGGATTCGCTTTCGCGCCAATCCCGCGAGGTTTTCCGGCCGGCCGCGGGTTGAGAACCCGCGCCGCCCGCGCCCATTTTGGGCGGGGCGTTGCGCCTAGAAGATGAACCCGTCGGGGATGACCACGTTCTTGGGCGTGACGATGACCCCGTCGCGCACATAGACCAGGCCTTCGGGATGGTCGTAATGCTCCAGCCGCTGCCGGTTGACCAGCTGCACGCCGGCGCCGATGTGCGAGTTCTTGTCGACGATCGCCTTCTTGATGTACGACCCTTCGCCGATGCCCAGGGGCACGCCCGGAAGGTTGCCCGGATCGTAGAAGTCCGCGCCCATGACGTAGGAGTCCTCGATCGTGGCGCCGGGCATGACCCGGGTGCGCACGCCGAGGATCGATTCGCGGACCGTGGCCCGGTCGACGATCGAGCCTTCGCAGAGGATCGAGCTTTCGACCGAGGCGCGGTTGATCTTGGCCCCGGGCAGGAAGCGGGCGTTGGAGTAGATCGGCCGGACCGGATCGAAGAGGTTGAACTGGGGCAGGGCCTGGGTCAGCTCGTGGTTGGCCGAGTAGAAGGCGCCGACGGTTCCGATGTCGGCCCAGTAGCCGTCGAAGCAGTAGGCGTAGACCCGATGGGTCTCGATCGAGGCCGGGATGATGTGCTTGCCGAAGTCGGTCTTCTCCGGGTCGGCCATCACCACCTCCTCCAGGATCGGGGTGCGGAAGAGGTAGATGCCCATGCTCGCCAGATAGGGGCGGCGCGCCGCCTCGCTGGGCGAGAGGCCCAGGGTGGTGGTGTCCACGCGCATGTCGTCGAGGGCTTCGGCGGTCTTGGGCTTTTCGACGAACTTGATGATCCGGCCGGTGCCGTCGATCTTGAGCAGGCCCAGTTCGGGGGCCTCCTCACGGGTGACAGGCTTGACGGCGATGGTCAGGTCGGCCTTGTTGCTTTCGTGGCAGTTGGCGAAGTCCTGGTAGTCCATGCGGTAGAGGTGGTCGCCGGAGAGGATGAGCACGTGCTGGGCCGGGGTGTCGGCGACGTGGGTCAGCGACTGGCGGACCGCGTCGGCCGTGCCCTGGAACCAGCGGCTGTCGCTGCGGGTCTGCTCGGCGGCCAGCACCTGCACGAAGCCGCGCGAGAACATGTCGAAGCGGTAGGCGTTGGAGATGTGCGAATTGAGGCTGGCCGACTGGTACATGGTCAGCACGTAGATCTGGCGCACGCCGGAGTTAATGCAGTTGGAGACGGGGATGTCGATCAGGCGGTACTTGCCGGCGATGGGCACGGCGGGCTTGGACCGGTCGCGGGTCAAGGGGAAGAGGCGGGTCCCGGCCCCGCCGCCGAGGATGATGCTGACGATTCTATCCATGGCCGCTTTCCTTTGCTTTTGCCGGCGTCGGCCGCGGCGGCAAGCGCTGCGGGCCGGCGGCTCGGCCGAAAATTCCAGTTCGGCGCAGATCGCCAATAACTGCCTAATTTAACAGGATAATCGGTGCGCGCTTTCTGTCAACGCCACCCATTCAATTTCTATTGAACCATGCGCCGAACGCCTTGCTCCTTGGGCGCGCTGGGCGCGTGGCGGGTCGGCAAGCGCCGCTCGTCGAGCAGGAAGTCCGGCTCCTTGGGCAGGCGCGGCTTGCGCCCCAGCATGGCGAAGCGCTCCAGGAAGGTCAGGTTCGGCCGGCAGGTCTTGCGCCGCATGCGCAGTTCGATCCGCCCCTCGCCGGCCACCGCATGGGCCACGAAATAGGTCAGGCGGTAGTTGGGCACGAAGACTGGCAGCAGGTGCAGCCGGGCCGGCACCCGAAAGAGGCGTTTGACCCAGGTCCCGCAGTTGCCCCACAGCCGCCCGGGGGACAGCTCCTGGAGAAAGGCCGCGTGGCTGTGGCCGCAGAGGTAGAGGTCGGAATCGGCCGCAGTCAACTCGCTGCGCGCCCGCTCCTCGGCCAGAATGGTCCGGCGGCGCAGGATCGCGTCCAGGTCGTCGACGCCCCAACGGTGCAAAGTCTTTAAGGCGTCACGGCGCAGCGCCCAGACCAGCAGGGCCACCGCGATCACCGTGGCATCGATCAAGAGCGACCCCAGGAGCACGTAAACCAGCGCCACCGGCAGGCGGGGAATGCCCCAGCTGGTCAGCTCCACGCCCATGAACGGCAGGGCCACCAGCAGCAGGCCCAGCTTGGTTACGCCGAAAAGCAGGGCCAACGGCACCGCCAGGGCCCGGATCCAGAAGGCGGCCTCGATATAAAAATACTTCGACGCCAGCCACCAGGGCAGAGCCGGCAGGGGATTGACGCAGTCGATGTCGCGCAGCCACGACTCGTCGCGGCCGATGTCCATGCGCTTGACCGGGTTGATGAAGAGGCGCATCACCTGCTCGGCAAAGGGACGCTCGGCCGGATGCGGCCCGTGCAGATATTGATTGTAGGGATCCGACTCGTGGCCGTGTTCGGCCAGGACGCGCAGAACTCGTTCGTCGCCGGGCGCGCCGATTTCGGCCAGCAACTGGGTTTTGTCGATGGTCTGCAGTCCGTGTTCGGACAGCAGGCTGCGCATATCGGGGTCGTAAAGCGCTTCGCGGTCGTGATTGCCGGGCAGATAGAGGACGCGGTGCGTCTGGGCCAGGCGGTGGAGCTGGCTGAAGAGCCGGGGATGGGCGTTGATGATCCGGCGCATCTTTTCGGCCGGCGCCCCGTCCATCTGCCAGAAGTCGAAGATGTCGCCCAGCAGGATCAGGGCCGCGCCGGGCTGGTCGGAGATCTCGCCCAGCAAGGCGATCAGCTCCTCCTCCGGCTCGAACCGCCATTCCCCTTCGTCCAAGGCAATGTGCAGATCACTGATAAAGTAGGCACGCGGAACGGCGACGATTTCCATGACTTGAACGTTTTCCTTTGCAAACCCTAGCCCGCATCGCGGGCAAGTCATCATAATCGCCCGTCTGCGGTTTGATCGAATAAATTTAGGTTTTTTCCGTCCGCGCGGCGCGCGGGGAGCGGCCGGTCTGGCGCTTGAAGAAGCGGGAAAAGGAAAAGACGTCGGTAAACTCAAGCGCTTCTGCGATTTGGCTGATCGAGAGATCGGCGTAACGCAGGAATCTTTCAGCCGCTTCGGCCCGGTGCTGGTCGATGGCGGATTTGAGCGAATGCCCGGTTTCCCGCTGATAGAGCGCGGCCGCGTGGCGTTCGGAATAGCCGCAGCGGCGGGCCACTTCGGTCACGGTTATCCGCCGGCCGCCGCGCGCGTGGAGCAACTCCTCGACCTGCCGGCGCAAGGTGCCGCCGACACTGGTTTCGGCCGGCGCAAAGTGATAGGCCAGCAAACCTGCAAAGGCGCTTTCCAGCACCAAGCGGCGCTTTTCCCCCGCGAGCATGGGGGTTTGCTCGGCCTGATTCATGAGTTCGGCCAAGACTCGCTCGGTGGCGTCCGTACCGCCCAAGGCGACCGAGGTCCAGGTCGAAGTCGTTTCCGCGTCGAATCGGAAAGCCAGAAATTCAACTCCAACCTCGCGATAGGCGAAACCGTGGCGGACCCCGGGGGGGATGAGCACATAACTGCCCGCCGGTACCTCCCGCCAGCCGGCGGCCAATTCCAGATGCATCGCCCCCTTCAAGCAATAATCGATCTGCCAGACATTATGATCGTGCAGGGCCACGCTATACGGGAGCGAAACTAAATTGCGAAAAGTGAATAGATATTTGACCCGCTCCCAGGGAGCGGCCGGGGATGGGGCGGAGATCTTCGCTAATGCCATATTTTTCCCCTGTTTAGCCATTCAACAAGGGCATTTTCTGCGGTAATGCTACATTTGTAAAGTCTGAAGCCCGAAGATATTCTCAATTATGGAGCCGAGATCATGACCCGAGTGCGGATTGGCGTGACGATACACACTTCCTTGCGGGACCAATTGTTTTCTCCGGCGGCGAAAGCGGAATTGGAAAAATTGGGCGAGGTACGGTGGACCGATTCGGCCGCGCCATTGAGCGAAGCGGCGGGCATCGAGCTGCTGCGCGATTGCGAGATCGGTTTGGGGTCGTGGAGCACGCCCTGCCCGAGCGCGGGGTTGCTGGCGGCCTGCCCGCGGCTGCGACTCTGGGAGCATGTGGCCGGTTCGGTCAAACATATGTTCGGTCCGCACCTGGAGGGGAGCGAACTGCTGATCGCCTCCTGCGCGCCGGCCATTGCCGAGAACGTGGCCGAATTGGCCGTGGCCCAGATCCTGCTGGGCGTGCGGGGATTTTTTCAGAACACGGTCGCCAACCGCCAGGGCCCCTGCGGCAAACCGGCCTTCATCAAGACAGCCGGCACCTCCACGGTCGGCGTGGTCGGCGCTTCGGCCGTGGGACGGCGGGTGATCGAGCTGCTGCGTCCGTTCAAACCGCACGTACTGCTGTACGATCCGTTCGTTTCCTCCGCGCAGGCCGTGGAACTGGGCGTGGAGCTCTGCCCGGACCTGCTGGAACTCTGCCGGCGGTCGGACGTGCTCAGCCTGCATACGCCGGTCACCGATCAGACCAAGGGCCTGCTCCAGGCCGAGCATTTCCGGGCTCTGCCCGATCACGCGGTCTTCGTCAACACCGCGCGCGGGGCTTGCCTGGACGAGGCGGCACTGATCGCCGAGTTGGCTCGCGGTCGGCTTTTTGCGGTCCTGGACGTTACCGATCCCGAACCGGCCGCGCCGGATAGTCCGCTGCGCCGACTGGCCAACGTCTGCCTGACCAGTCATATCGCCGGTTCGGCCGACATCAAGATGGGCGATATGGCCGTTTCGGACATCGCCCGCTTCGTGAACGGCGGCCGGCCGGCCCGGGTCATTACCCGCGAAATGCTGGCGACGATCGCCTAGGCCCGAGGAGAGTCTTTCGATGCAGCTGATTCTATTCTCCAAATTTTTCGGCACTCGCAGTTTGGCCGAACTAGCAGATTTCGGCGCTGAGCTGGGCCTGGACGGTTTCGATCTCTGCGTCCGGCCCGGGCACCAGGTGACGCCCGAGAACGTGGCCGAGGCCCTGCCCCGGGCGGTCGAAGCGCTGGCCAAGAAAAACCTGGCCGTGCCCCTGATCACGGCGCACGGCGAGTTGCGCGATCCGACCACGCCCGAATCCCAGGCGCTGGTGGCGGCCGCGGGCCGGGCGGGCGTGGGCCGCATCAAGCTGGGCTATTTCTGCGGCGATCCGGCCAAAATGTCCTACGCCCGCGAAGGTCTGCGGGTGCGCGAGCTTTTCGCCCGCTGGGCCGAATTGGGCGCGCGCCACGGGGTTAAAATCTGCTACCATACGCACTCCGGCCGGTTTCTGGGGCAGAATGCGGGCGGGGCGCGCTGGCTGGTGGAAGGGCTCGACCCGCGCCACTTCGGCATTTATCTCGACGCCGGCCACCTCTGCGCCGAGGGCGAGGAGTTCGCGGTGGGCGTCTCCCTGGCGGGCGAATATCTGGCCTGCGTCTCGCTCAAGGATGTGCTGCTGGAACGGATCGAACGCCACGGCCATGGGGCCAAGAAACAAAGCTGGGTCGAGGCCGGCCAGGGGCTGGTCGACTGGACCGCGGTCTTTGCCGCCCTGCGCCAGGCCGCCTACGCCGGCCCGCTCAGCGTGCACTGCGAATTCGAAGTCCCGCCCGAACGGTTCGACGCGGCCGTGCGGCGGGAAGTGGCCTTCTTCCGCAAGCTGGCGGGGAAGGAATGAAAGAGACTCGATAAACCAACTTATAAATTTGAGAGGACTTTTTTGAAAAAAAGTTCTCTCAAGCTCTTTCAAAAACTTTATCCAGCTTTGCGTTTCGCACCCAGGTGGATTAATTGCGCTGCCTGGCTTTATAAAGCACCTTCTGGGGAAACATTTTTCGGCTGGGCGTTAAGCCTTTTTCTGGAGTCCAACATGGCGGAAAACTATCTGGTGGCGCAAATGGATGAAATCCTGCCGGCGGCTTGCCCGTGCGGCTCGTCGCGGCGGGCCTTTGTCGGACCCGACAATCCGACCGCGACCATGCACCTGGTCGAGATCAAGGCCGACTCCGAGGTTCACTATCACAAAAAACTCACCGAGCTGTACCTGATTCTGGAAGGCGAAGGGCATCTGGAATTGGACGGGAAGAAGATTCCGGTCAAGCCGCTCACCGCCGCGCTCATTCGGCCGGGCTGCCGCCACCGGGCGGTGGGCAAGCTGCGGATCGTCAACATCCCGATTCCCGCTTTCGATCCGCACGACGAGTGGTTCGACTGAAAGCGATTCGACCGGAGCGAAATGCAGATTTTCTTCTCACGCCAACCCGCAAAGGCGCAAAGAGGATAATCTCATTTGCAATCATTGCGGCGTGAACCGAGCCGAACTCCGTCAGCTTTGAATTTCTTCAGCTGAACGCTTGAGCGGCCGAAGCCGGGTGAGAGTTTTTTAAAAGAGTTTGAGAGAACTTTTTTGCAAAAAATTTCTCTCAATTCTAAAGCCGGCTTTCTCCGGTCTTTGAATTCAATCCGCCGGCGATAGCGGCCAGTAGTCCGGGCAGGGGGCGGTGAAGGTGAGTTCTTCTGCGCGCGTCGGGTGGGTGAAGCTCAGCGACCAGGCGTGCAGGGCCACGGCCCGGCCGTCGGCCAGGGGCTGGGTGACGGCCGGTTTCTGGCGATGGTCGTATTTGAAATCCCCCACCAGCGGGCAGCCGATCGCCGCCAGCTGGGCGCGGATCTGGTGCTTGTAGCCGGTGAGCAACTCCACCTCCAGCAAGGTCCGCCCGCCCGCGCGGCGCAGCACGCGGTATTGCAGACGCGCCAGCTTGCCGTCGCTGCCCGTTTCGTCGTCGTCCTCGGTCGATTGAGGTTTGCGGCTTTTAGCGCCCACCGGCGCGACGAACGATTTGCGGCGGGCCCGATCGCCGGTCAGGACGTGCTCCAGCCGGCCGCTTTCGGCGGGCGGCGCGCCTTCGGCCACGGCCAGGTAGAGCTTGCGCGTGGTGCGGCGGCGGAACTGGTCGCAGAGGCGGGAAGCGGCCTTGCTGGTCAGGGCGAAGGCGATCACGCCCGAGACTGGCCGGTCCAGCCGGTGCACCAAACCCAGAAACACGTTGCCCGGCTTCTGGCGCGATACGCGGATGTACTCGCGGCAGAGGTCCAGCAGCGACTCTTCCCCGCCCGCGTCGGCCTGGGTCAGCTCTCCCGCCTGTTTGGCCACCACCAGCAGATGATTGTCTTCGTACAGCACCCGCCCCGGCAGTTCGGCGGCGGGAGGGTCGGATTTTTCGCGCACGGTCGGCTCGCTATGGCTGAGGACTGACGGGAATCTTACCAAATTCCGGCCCGTTCTGCCGCGCCCGGAGTATCTTTTTTTATAAAAATCACTCCAACTGGGTTGGACCGATCGGCGGCGAGCACTCGACTGGTGAGAGTTTTTTGGAGAGGGTCTGGGAGAACTTTTTTTGCAAAAAAAGTTCTCCCAGAATTGATCGCACCTGCCTCAATGGCCGGGGGCCGCCTTCCGATGGAAAGCGGCCCCCGGCGGTTTATATCGCTTCGTCAATCAGGGCCAGACGAGTTCGTAAGCCAGGCTCGAACCTGCCGGCGCGGCCGTGTCCACCACCAGTTCCACGCCGTCCGGCAGGGCCTTGACCTCCACCGGCTGCTGCCGCTTGCCCGTAATGTCCAGGGCCCAGGCCTGCGGCTGGCCCGCGGCGGTGCGGGTCAGCTTGAGCGTCGCCCGGCCGGCCCGGACCAGGTGGGGCAGCTGGCCGAAATTGCCCAGCATGGCGTGCTGCGGATCGAGGAACTTCATCTTGGTGTTGTTGATGTCGGTCAGGTGCAGAATCAGCACCCGCCGCGCGGCGGCCAGCGGCTGGTCGTCCAGGCTGGCGGCGAAGATGGTGGCGAAGGCGGTGTTGCCGCTGACGTGCAGCTGCCGGCCGGCGAACTCCGCCTCGGCGGGCAGGACCGCGCCTTCGCTGCGCGGAGTGACGACGGTGAAGGTGCCGGCCTGGGTGTCGAGGGTCAGCTCGCCGGTATCGCTGCGCGCGCGGCCGGTGTTCTTCAGGTCCAGCTCCTCCGGCTTCAACTTTCCAGCGGCGATCAGCTTGTCCGTCAGGCCTTCGCCGGTCTGAAAAACGGTCCGGCCGCCGACGTCCGCGGCGGTCAGATTCTCGCGGGCGATGACGTAGTCCGCCTGGGGCCAGGCCGCCGTGGGGCCGACGACCAGCGAGCCGATCCGGTGGACCAGGCCGAGCGCGTCGTATTCGTTGGGGAAACTCTCGCCCGAGCCGGACTGGCCGCCGGCCACGTCGGCGCAGTCCGGCGTGATGACCAGCGGCACGATCGTCCGGGCCGGCTGCACGTCGCCCCGGCGGTAGAGGAGGGCGATGATGCGTTCGGCGAGCAGGGCCAGCGGATCGGTGGCCACGTCGAAGCGCTCGGCGGGCCGGACCTCGACGGCGTTCTCGCGGGTGTGGGCGTAGGCGAAGCGGTAGATGCCGTCCCAGTCCTGGAGGGCGGCCAACGCGCCCATCACCAGCCCGCCCTCGCCGCGATACTGGTTGGGCAGAACGTAGTTGAACTCGGTCATGATGAACGGCTTGCCGAAGATGCGGGTGGGCATCGAATTGCGCGGCACGCTGCAGCCGCTGCGGACCACGCTGCGGTTGTGGAAGCCGAAGGGCAGAGCCCAGGCCTTTTCGGGAAAGCGCGGATGGTCCCAGTAGGTGTGGTTGTCCACATAGTCGAACTGGTTGCGGGCCAGGGTCTGGCAGAGGAAGTTGGACATGTTGCAGTCGGTGTACAGCGCCTGACAGCCCAGTTCGCCGGCGACATACTTCTTCATCTCGGTGAAGCTGCGGATCTGCATGGCGGTGATGAACCTGGTCAGGGCGGCGGCCTTTTTCTGGTCGGTGTCGACGGACAGTTTCTGTTCCTCGGTCCAGCGGTGGAATTCGCGTTCGTAGATCAGGCGGACCACCGGGTCGCGCCCCCAGGTTTCGTAAAGCGTGTTCTCGTTGACGAAGGAGATGCCGAAGAGGGCCGGGTCGTCCTTCCAGGCCAGGCCGGTGTAGGGGTTGACGTGTTCGAGGAAGAGCTTGGCGAAGGCCTTGAGGTTGGCCAGCACCGGGTCCGAGACCGGGACCAGGGCCTTGATCCCGCGCGAGTCCTTGCCCAGCTCCGGCACCTCGGCGGCCTTGAGATAGCGCGAGACGTAGATGTCGGTGGTGAGGTAGATGCCGCGGGCCTTGAGGCAGGAGAAGAGGTAGTCCAGCTTGTCCTGCTGCTCGGGCAAGATGGTCAGCGAGTCGGGGGCGTCCTTGTTCACCAGCCCGCCGTCGTGGTGGTGGAAGCGGACCGAGTTGTAGCCCAGGGCGGCCAGGCGCTCGGCCAGGGCCTCGCACTCGGCCTTCTCCAGATAGTTGGCGGTGAAGCAGAGGTTGGTGCCGTAGAAGCGCACCGGCCGGTCCGGGCGGTCGGCGAAGGCGAAGTGGCCGCCCGAATTGATCACCCGGCCGTATTTGCCGGCCGGCGCTTCGGTCAGAAAAGTCATGTCCAGCGCGCTGCCCGGTTCGACCTCCAGCCGATGGGTGAACGGCCGCCAGTTGGGGCCGGCGATGGTGTAGTATTCGCCCATCGACTTGGGCAGGGGCACGTCCTCGTTGCAGCCGGTCAGACCCACGACCAGCCAGACGGCCGCGCCGGTGCTGCTGAACTCCAGGCTTTGCATCGGCTTGTCCGCCAGGCTGAACTTGGACATGAACAGGCCGACGTAGGCGCTCTGGTTTTCGCCGGTCCAGACCACCGCGCCGTTGCTGATCGGATAGCAGGACCACCAGTCGGCCACCTCGCGCTTGCCCTGGATTTGTAGGGTTGCGTCCGTGCCGTCGGCGTAGGTGACGCGCAGGGTGCCGAAGAGGGCCTCCTTCTTGGCCCAGGCGGCCGAGTGGAGCAGGTAGAGGAAGCGGAATTTTTCCCCGTGCGCGGGAATGGTGACCTTGGCGGGGAAGTAGTCGCGTTCCGGTCCGCGCAAAGCCAGGCAGGATTTGCCTTCGTTTTTCTGCGGGTCGACGATCTCGAAGGGCAGGCCGCCCAGCCGCCGCCGGCCGACCGGCAGCATGCGCAGGTCGTTCTGGGGCCCCTGGTCGGTCCAGCCGCCCTTGCCGTCGTCGGCGACCTCGTCCTTGAAGCCCATGTTCATGCCCGTCCGCAGGTCCAGCGGTTGGGCGTCGAACGGCTCGAAGCTGATCCGGGCGGCGAATTCCGCGCGGGTGACCTGGCCGGAGCCAGGTTTGAAGTTGAGGCGCAGGGAGTAGCTTTTCATCTTGAAGCCGCGGTTGTCCTGGATCATGACCTGCCAGTCGCCGGTGAGGACCGCCCGGCCGTCGGCCAGGGGGAGGGCGATCCGCTTGGCCGGATGCAGGGCGAGGATGGCCCCGTCGCCCGGTTCGGCGGGCAGCAGGACCGGCTGGTCGTCGACCTGCACGCTCTGGCCGGCGTAGCGCTCCAGCGGAAGTTCGAGGGTCAGGCAGAGCTGCGCGGTCGGCACGCCCTCGGCGCTTTCTACCAGGGCGGAGTATTCGGCCGCAGCGGGCGAGCCGAAGTCGACCTTCTGTTGCAGGGCGAACTCGCAGCCTTCCTTGACGATGAAACGCGCTTTGAGCGAATTCTTCTCGGCCGGCTGGGCGATGATGGATTCCGAATTCTGCGCGCTATGCGAGGACCAGCCCTGGCCATAGTGGTGGATCTGGCCTTTGAGCGTCTTGGCGATCACGAATTCGCCGGTCGGCTTGAGGTTGAGCCACTCCTCCGCCGACGCCGCGCCGGTCAGGCCCAACAGCCAGGCCGCCGCCCAACCGAACCAGGTTTGACGAAATTTTCGGGTCATGACCAGTTCTCCTTGAAAGGGGTTCCCCGCCAAAGGGGTCGTGGGCCTAATCCGACGCTGCCGGCGCTCAGCGATAGAGCACGGTGGCCGACTGATAGGGGCTCCAATATTCGGACCGGTTCTTGACCTGCGGGTAGTCGAGCGCGCCGGAGTGGCCGTCGAAGAAGACGAAGTTGGCCTGCCGGGCGTGGCGCAGGTGGACGGTGTACCAGTCGTAACCGTCGTTGGGATAGGCATAGTTCTTGATGCAGGGCGGATCGCCGATCTGCAGCGAATCGGGCGTGGCGTCGCCGGCCCAGACCAGCTGCGAATTGCGGCCGAAAGCCTCGATCTGCTGGCGTTTCTTGGGCTCGTAGCTGCCTTGGCCGGGCCAGTGGCCGAAGGTGATGTAATTCAAACCGTAGGAGACGGTCCACCAGGTATAGCCGGCCTTGGAATTCGAACCGCAGAAGAAGACCTGCTTGTCGCCCAGGTAGCCCTTGTTCACCAGGATCGAGTACCAGGGCGCGACGGGGTTGCTGTTCCAGGCGCCTGTGCCCAGCAGCCAGCCTTCGGAATCGTCGGTGTACAGCCCCAGGGCCAGGCCCTGCTGCTTGAGGTTGTTCTTGCAGCCAATGCCGCGGGCGGATTCGGTCGCCTTGTCCAGGGCCGGCAGCAGCATGGCCGCCAGCACGCTGATGATGGCCGTCACCACCAGCAGTTCCACCAGGGTGAAGCCGGCCTCGGCCCGGCGGCGGGGCCGGACGGTGCGCTCGTAAATCATGTCGAACACCCTTTCACGCAAAAGAATGGGATCGTTGGTTTCGGTCGGGGCCAGTTCCGCTCCGGCCGTGGCAGCCTCGGCCGGCAGCGGCGCCAATTGCGGCGCGACCGCCGGGCCGAGCTGCGCGCCCGCCTCGGAACTCAAGGCCGTGACTCCGGCCAAGGGCGGCACTTCGGCCGCCGGGCAGAACGCGGCCTGTTCGCCGGGCGTGAGCAGACCCCGGGTCGAGGCCAGCCGGAGCAGTTTCTCCCAATTGCCGGCCGCGGTCAATTCCGCGCGCAGATCGATCAGCGTGGGCAGCGGCCGGGTGAGCAGATACGCCTCCCGCGCCTCCACCACCGACAGGCTGAGGGCGCGCTTGTGGAGCGTGACGCCGGCCGGCACGCGTTTGCGGAAATCGGCCGGCACGGTGAGGTGGACGGGCGAGCGCCCCGCCTCCGACTCGGCCAGGCCGTGCGCGGCCAGGGCCGACCAATGGCTGACCACGGCCTGGGGCTGATCGTTCTGATCCCGGCTCCAGAGGTGCCAGCGGGTCAGTTCGGCGTCCAGGCTGTCGGCCCAGCCGGGCAGACGGAAGAGACCGCGGTCGATTTTCAGCCAATGCCCTTGCTTTACATGATAGCCATGGTGAGGGTTGGCATAGCCAGCGGCAATGGCCTGCTTGGGCGTGAAGTATCCGCACTGCCGTTGGGCAGCAGGGATAGGTTTATTCGGCCGGGAAAAGTCGGGTGCGCTCATTGGTTTTCTAAACTCAAGGGCAATTAAGCTATATAGCAAAAGCCTATGGTGTAAATTTGCACCCGGCTAATAGTTTTGCCGATAATGCCCTGCAAAATAACTACAATGGTTTTATTTTAAATGGGTTGTGAATGCAAATTTACTTCTGAAAGACAGGGAGAGGTTAGAACCGCCGCCCGCGGAGGATGACCCAGGCCAAGCCCAAACCCATCAGCACTGTGCCGGCAAAACCGACTGCGCTAATGATGGCCGTGACTGGCACATCCCCGACCAGCGGCAGGATGTGCCCGCCCAGAATCGCCCGGCCCGAGGCCAGCACGATCGCGCTGCCCACGATCAGGGCGGCGAAGACCAGGGCCAGGACCAGGCGGTTGGCCGCCCGTTCCAAAGCTGAGGTGGGATTTTCCAGGCCTTCGTGATGGAAGACGATCCGCAGGTGGCCGGTGCGGACTTTTTGCAGCAAGTCGCGCAGATCTTCGGGCGCGCGGCTGAGGATCGAGTACACCCGGTAGGCATAGCCGCTCAGGCCCTTGGCCAAAGAGCGGGGGTCGAGCAGGCTGGCCAGGATCTGCCGGGCAAAGGGACGGGCGGCCTCGTCGGCCCGAAAATCCGGGTCCAGGGCCTGGACCACGCCGATCACGGTGACGAAGCTCTTGCCCAGCAGCACGAATTCGCGCGGCAGGTTGATGCCGTTGCGCCGGGCCACGGCCACGGATTCCAAAAAGGCCTCGCCGATGTCGATCCGGTTGACGGGAATGCCGTAATACCGGTCCATGAGCATCGAGAATTCGCCCTTGAACTCGCGCAGGTCGGTCTGGTCGGTGCAGGCTCCCAATTGGGCCAGGATGTCGACCACCAGGTCCAGGTCGCCCTCGACCAGGGCCAGGATGATCAGGGCCAACTGGCGGCGCATCTCCTCGCTCAGCCGGCCCATCTGGCCGCAGTCGATCACCGCCAACCGGTTGTCGGGCAGGATGAAAAGGTTGCCCGGGTGCGGGTCGGCGTGGAAGAAGCCGCTGATGAAGAACTGGCGCATGAAGCAGTCGCTCAGGAGCTGGGCCAGGGCCCGCCGCTCGGCCGGCGGTTTGGCGGCCAGCGAGGGATCGGAGCATTTGATCCCCTCCAGCCGTTCGAGCACCAGGGTGTCGCGCGTGGCGTAATCCCAGTAGACCAGGGGCACGGCCAGGCGTTCGTCCCCGCCCAGCTCGCGGGCCAGGCGCGCGGTATGGGCCGCCTCGCCCACGAAATCGAGCTCACGCTCCATCGCCCGCGAGAACTCCTCGACGATCAGCCGCGGCCGCAGCACCCGTAGCTCAGGCAGCAGTTCCTCGATTTTGTCCGCCAGGCTGCCCAGCAAACTGAGATCCTCGCGCACCATGGCCTCCACGCCCGGCCGCTTGATCTTGACCACCACCCGCTCGCCGCTATTGAGCACGGCCTCGTGCACCTGGCCCAACGATCCGCAGGCGACGGGCGTTTCGGCGAACTCGGCGAATAATTCGCCCACATTGGCGTTCAGGCGGGCGCGGATGATGGCGTGAATCTCCGCCATCGGTGTCGGGGCGACCTCGTTCTGGAGCTTGGCGAAGGCCCGGGCGTAGGCCGGAGGGGTAAGGTCCGGCCGGGTGGAGAGGAGCTGCCCCAGCTTGATGAAGGTGGCGCCCAGCTCCTGGAAGACCCGGGCCAGCCGCTCGGGCGCGGGCATGGTGCTGCGCTCGGGACTGTCGGACTCGTACCGGTCGCGGCCGGGCAGCAGTTCGCTCAGCCGCAGCCGTTCCAGAATATGGGAAAAGCCGTGCCGAGCCAGGGTCAGGGCGATCTGCCGCAGGCGTTTCAGGTTGGTATAGGTGCGCGGCAGATCGAAGATCGACATTAATTACGTCCCGACGCGCGGCGGATTCCGGCGCGGGAAACGATTGTAGCCTAAAACGGAAAATCAACAATCCCAATCAGGTCTCTGGCGGCGGGATTCCTGAGTGGAGAGGAAGGCGCGAAGCGGGGCGAGAGTTTTTTGAGGGGGGCCGGGGGGAACTTTTTTGCAAAAAAGTTCCCC
>CAYMGG010000137.1:0-14817 GCA_964389915.1 uncultured Planctomycetaceae bacterium | reverse complement strand
CGCCAGGATCTCGCGCACGGCCGCCGGAGCCAGGGGCAGGTGCAGGTAGACCGGCTCCTCGGTCACGAGCCAGGGCGCGGCGTAGGGGCGCGGATTGCCCATCAGATCGACCAGCCGTTCGGGTGCCTGGGGCCAGTCGGCCGTAATCGCCGCTTCGCCGCCGGTGCCGGCCCAGCAGAGGGCCACCGTGCCCTGGCCGCCGGGCTTTTCATAAAGGATCGCCCAGAAACGGGCCTCGGGCCGGCGCAGATCGTCCACGCAACGGCAACCTTCCACCTGGGCGGCGAAAGCCACCCGGACCATCAGTTTGGGGCGCGGTCCGTTGGTCGGCTCCAGCATCTGGGTGTTCTGATAGGCGCTGCCATTGCGGGCCGGAGCGTTTTGGAAGTAGTAGAAGTGTTTGACCAGCCCCTGGCGCATCTGGATCGCTTCGGCCTGTACGGTGCAGATCGCCCCCTGCCGCCAGTTCATGGGGGGCAGGGCCGAGACCGGCGGCAGGTCGGGATAATCCAGTCCGCGCAGCCAGGTGGTGTCGCCCGTGCCGCCTTCGGTGCTCCAGAGTGGCATATCCGGCCGGCCGGCATATTGGGCGGCCAGGCCGCGGAAGTGGTCGAGGATCAGCTTCAGGTCGTCCCAGGTTTTTTCCGGATTCTGTACCGGACAGCCGAAGTGCAGCGAAATGGCGTCGACAAATTTGAAGCCACCGGCCTTGGCCATCTCTTCGTGGAATTTCCAAGCCGGGGTGGTGAAGCCGGCGGTCATGATCGTGCAGTCGGGATCGACAGCCTTGGCCTCCTCGTAGGTCGCCTGGCAGACCTGGGCCAATTCCGCCGGCGTACCGGACCAGAAGATGCCCACCGCCGGCTCGTTCCAAACCTCCCAGTGTTTGATGTAGTTCTTGTAGCGGGCGACCGTTTCGCGCACATAGACCCGATACTTTGCCAAATCGGGCACGAACGGCCGGGGATAGCCCATCTTTTCGGGTTTGGGGTGTTCGCCGTCGGCCGCGGCCCAGTAGGGCGTGCCGAAGAATTGGCCCAGCACAGGCATCTGGTATTTCTTCAGATTGTCTAGCTGGAAGTCGTGGCTCCAGGTGAATTCGCCCGGATCGGGCTGGACCCTGTCCCACCAGGTGGTCTGTAGCATGTTGTGGCCGCGCATCCAGCCTAGGCCCAGCCGCGCGGCCTGGGCGATGTAATCCGGACTCCAGGAATTGACGTGATTGCCGAAGAAGGAGTCCGGGCTGGGCGGCGTGGTCGGAGTGGGCCAGACGGCGAAGTTGGCCACGTCCTTGAGCCAGGTCTGTCCGTTGGCCGTCAGGGCGGCCTCGACCTTGAAACAGCCCAGGTCTTTGACGGTGAAGGCGGCCGGCACGGCGCGTTTTTCCTTACCCTGGAGGCTGAGCTCGATTTCGCTGCGGCCGCACTCCTGCTCCCAGAAATTCCGCAGGATCAGGATCAGCTTGCCCTTGAATTCCGCGTCCGCGGGATTCTCCACGGCCAGTTCGGCCTTGAACTCGGCGCCCGGTTCGAGGACCGTCTCCTGCGGCTTAAGGATGGCCAGGGGCAGCTTGACCGGCCACTCCGGCGCGGCTACGGCCGGATTGGCTTGCTTGGCTTGAGCCACGCCGTCCCGGGTGGCGGCGGGATTTTCATGCAGTTCGGCGATCTCGGCCTCGGACAAGACCCGGTCCCAGATGGCCACCTCGTCATAAAGTCCGGGCGCGCGTGGCCCGCCCAATTCGATCAAACCATCACTGCGGGCTTCGTCCCGCATCCATTCGGTGGTCTCCCGGCTGACCAGCACGCCGTCCAGAAAGAGCTGTTTGGTTTTGCTTTCGGCGTCCCAGGTGGCGGCGATCTGGTGCCACTGGCCGGCCCGCCACTGGCGGGGCGCGGAGGTCGAGGTGGCGTAGGTCCACTGATAGCCCACGCCGTTCTTGGTCTTGCCGGTCATGAAGAAGAGCTTTTGGTTTTTCAGAATGTAGTTGAGCGCGAAATTGGTGGCTGCGAAGAGAGGACGGGCCTTTTCTCCCGGGTCCTCGCCGTTCCAGGCCGGACAGACCCAGAAAGCCAGGCTGCCCCGGCGGAAGCTGAAATTGCCGGGCGCGCGATATTCGGCCGGGGCCGCGCTGAAGTCGGCCGCATTCCCCAGAACGCCTTCGGCCGGCGGTGGCGCATCCTGACCGAGCGGCGCGGCCAGGCCGAGCGCGAAGTCGGCCGTGGGTTTTTCGTCGAAAGAGGCGAAGAAACACAGGCCGCGGCCCAGATCGCCGGCCAGGGAGTTGGGCTTAGGTTCGGCGCTGACACTGGCGCTGACACCGGCCGCCAGGAGCATGAGTCCCAGCAGATGGACGCCGATCCGTTGGAGGCGGTTTCTCTTCGACCATTGGCGCATGAAGGTTCTCCTTGGGCAATGGGCCTGCCGGCGTGGGTGCCGGCCGCAATTGGGGAAAATTTTCAACCGGCAGTCACGGCCAGGATGATGGGCACGCCGTGGGGCGTCCGGCTGCGGATTTCAATTTTGGTCACCGCGCCGCCCTCGCGGTACGGGTTTTCGAAATAGGTCACGCGCGGATAGCGATAGATGAAATCCTGGCCGCTCTTCTCCATCCAGGCCTTCTCTTTGGCATGCATATTCCGGTCTTTGCCCGCCACCGGCAGCGGATAGGCCTTGGTCTGGGCCAATTCCTCGGTTTCCGGGTCGGGCAGGGCCCAGGCGTCGCGCAACCGCTCGGGAATGGTCACCTCCAAGGCGCGGGTCTGGCCGTCGGCGTAATGCAGCACCACTTCGTAGGCCGCGCCCTTGGTCAGGTCGGTGTAGTTCTGGCTGGCGTGGAGCAGGAAGATGACCCGCAGCGGCTTGCCCCACGGCAACTCGGCTTTTTCAACCCCGGTCGGCAGGGTTTCGGCCTTGAGCGAGATCACCGACTTGCCGCCATTGATGGCCGGATCGATCAGGCGGAATGGCACGCCGTAGATGGTCATTTCGCTGGTCGGCGCGCCGTGGAAATCGTTGAACGGCCCCTCGTCCGACCAGCCGCCTTGGCCGTCGCCGGCCTGCGGATCGGCCAGGCCCATGTTGCAGTAAGGGGCCAGGTCGATCGGGTGCAGCGAGCCGGCCATCTCCTTGGCCACGTTGAAATCGGCGATCTTGGGCAGGCCCAGATCGGGTATGCCCCGACGCTCGGTTTGTAGGGCCGGATTGGCCAGCGGCGGCAGATGCTCCCAGTCGAGCGCGGCCTGCAACTCGGCCACGGTATGTCCCGGCCAGGCCAGATAGAGCGGCGCAACGGACAGAAGTTCGCGGGCCGCGGCCGGCCGGGCGTTGCCTAAAGCGTCATAGGTCGTCAGGCCCGCTGCCGGGGCGATGGTCAGAGGGACGCTCGCTCCGGCCGGCAGGTCGGCCCAGAGCATGGCCGCCGCATCTGTACCGCGCGAGAAGAAATAAGCGAAACCCAGTTCGTCGCGGGTCCAGCGGTCGGCGTATTTGCTGCCGTCTAGAATTCCGCCCCAGGCGGCCATTGGATAGAGCGAGAAGCGCGGCGCGCCCGTGCCTTCTCCGGAGCAGAGGTCGTTGTAGCCCTGGCCGGCCTTGAAGAAGTAATAGAAATGCTTGCGGATACCCTCGGCCATCTCCACGGCGAAGAGTTTGGGCAGGGCGTAGCCATAGCGCGGATCGGGGGCGTCACGGTCCTCCGGCCGGGGCCAACCGGGATATTCCGCATCGCGCAGCAGGGAGGCGGCCGAACTGCCGCCTTCGCTGTTCCACAATTCCAGGTTTTCCCCGCCGTTGGCTTTCAGCACCTCGCGCAACCGGCGGAGTTCGCTATGCTTGGCCTCGACGTCCAGATAAAGATCGTTGGCGTAGTTGTGAATGCTCCAGACGTCGACGTATTTGGCCGCGCCGGCCTCAAGCAGCTTTCTCCCCCAGCCATCCAGGCCGACCAGGCCCGCGCCGCCCGGCGCGACCACCTTGGCCCCGGGGTCCAGACGGCGAACCTCCTCGTGGGTGATCTTGAGCAGCTCCAGATACTGCTCGGGCGTGCCCCGCCAGAAGATCGGCACGTTGGGCTCGTTCCACAGTTCCCAATAGTCCAGATCGTTTTTGAAAAAGCTCACCGCCTGTTGCACATATTCGCGGAATGCATCCAGCCGGGGCGGTCGAGCGGAGAGAAAATGGTGCACGTTAGGCTTGCCGTCGCGGACCTTGGCCTGTTCTTCGGGCGTAGCCTCCACCGCCCACCAGGGGCAGTAGGTCAGCTGGCCATAGCCGCGCATGTCCAGTTCCTTGAGCCAGTCCATCGCCTCGTGGGTGAAGGTGTATTCATGCGGTTGGGGGCTGTTCCAGGTCCACATCACCTCGAATTCGCAGCGTTTCCAGCGAAAGCCGAAACGGCGGGCCAGCGCCCGAATTTCCCGGCTGCCGTGGATGGTCGCCCCCAGGAAAGACTCTTCGGCCGGCAGCCGATTTTCGGCCCAACGGGGGTCGACTACCCCCAGGATCGCCACATCCTTGCGTACCACCTCGCTCTGGCCGGCGGGGAGAATGCGTTCCAGCTCCAGAGTCAACCGGTAAGGGCCAAAATGCGCAGGCGCGCAAAAGGTGAAATCCTGGGCTTTCGCGGTCATTTCGGCCAGGTCCAGCTTCTGCCGTGCCAATTCCCGGGTCTGGCCGAAATAATCGGTCAAACTCCACATGGCCGTGACGACCGGCGGATTCTGCGCTTTCACGGTCAAGGGAACATTCAGTTTTACCGTTTCGCCGGGCGTATAGACCCAATACTGCTTTTCGCCGCCTTGCGCCAGATTCAGCTGGACCATATGCGCCAGGCCGCCGGAGGCCGTTTCGGTCTGCCCCGGGACGGGGGGAAGCGTCAGGCGTAAACTAGCGGTGAAAATGTCACCCGCTTTGAAGCCGAGGGGCCGCTTGGCTTTTTTCTCCAGGTCTTCGCCCTCCGCGCCCAGGAAGAAACGCGGGCCGGCCTGGCAATAGGGCCGATGCGGATCGAGCCCGAGTTCATTGGGGGAATAATGAAAGGCCAGATCCCCGGTTTTAGTGTGGTATATGACCTGCCGGGCGCCGTTGGCACCAGGAGCCGGATTGAAGCCCGAGTTTTCCGGCACCTGCGCCGACAGGATCAGCCAAGCGTCCGGAGCGTCGGCCAGAAAGCGGAACTGGTATTCGGCGGTCAGTTCGCGCCGACCCAGGCGCAGGTTGACCTGCCATTCGACCAATTCGGTTTTCTGCGGCTCCATGGCCAGCCGAGTCTCGTTGGCGGCGTTCTGCCGAGAGAATTTTACCGCTCCGGCCGGACCGGCCAAGCGCTTGATCCGGCCGTCGCGGCGGCCCTGGACCAGCCAGCTGAAATTATGCAGCAGCGTCTGCCCTCCCGCGCTCAAGGTCACCTGCTGGTCGGAAGTCAAGCCGACCTCCCAGCCGGCAACGGTTTCTGCCGCCGGCTCGGCGGCGCAGACGGGCGGCACTGCCGTCCATGCGACCAAGGCGACGGTCAGAATGTAAAACAGACTTACGCGGAATGCGCTGCGATTCAAAGCAGGGGCCGATGGCGAGTAGTTGTGGGGCATGGGCAAAAGTCTCCGTGTCGGGCGGCAGTTTCGGCTAAGCGCGCGGGCGAAAAGCCCGAATCGGCGTTTCACTTACTGAACGGCGCGCGAGGCGGCGCCTAAAAGCCTAGTAGATTCAAGTTTTGGCGCGTTCACGCAGCTGCGACGCAGCATCAAACGCCGAGCCAGGCCTATAACACGCGCTCAATGGACAAAGCTTTTTCGGGGCGGCCGATCGGTCGGCCGCCCGGAACGCAATACGGCGGGCGCTTAATGGCCCGAAGGCGAGAACCATTCGATCTTGTTCTGGTCGGCCATGGTGGCCAGCTGCCAGGTGATATGGCCGTCGGCCCAGAGAAAGTTGCCGCCGTTGCGGTGGCGCACGGCGAACTTTCCGCCCCAGGTCGAGGGGTCGGCGCCGAAGTACGGATACAACATCTGTGGGTTGGCCACGCCTTCGAGGGGATTGAAGGTATCGGCGGTTAGGTCGCAGCCGCTGGGCCGGACGATTTGACTCTGGCGCAGGTGAACCGGCACGCCGCCGCCGTCACTATAAACTCCGCTCGCCAGCGATAACGGCGGCCGGCTGTACAGATAAGTGTTCATTCCATATGAGCCGTAGCCGTAGAGGTGACCGTTGGTGTTGAGTTTGAGCACGTTGGAAACGCGCTGTTCGGTGGCGCAAAGGTACAGGGCCGCGGTCCGAGCATCGTAGAGATAGCTGAGCGTGTCCCACCAGCGGCCGCTGTTGGGCGCCAGGGTGGCGTTGAGATTGGGCAGATAGTCGGCGTTTTCGCCGGCATAGGTCTGCATGAGCAGGCCGTGCTGCTTGCAGTTGTTGCCGCAAGCCAAGTCGCGGGCCGCGTTGCGGGCCTTCTCCAGCACCGGCACTAGCATGGCCGCCAAAACGCTGATGATGGCGGTCACGACCAATAGCTCCACCAGGGTGAAGCCGGCCTGGGCCCGGCGCCGGGAACCGGGACTGATGAATCTTTCGTACATCATGGCAAAAACCCTTTCACTCATAGGTTGGCTTTCGGCTACGGGCGAAGCGGAAACGGTTTGCGGCTCAAGGGGCGAGTCGGCCGGGGATTGGTCCGGGGCCGCGATCGCGCCATCAAGGGGCGTGCCGGGGCCGAGGGGAGTGTAAGCGGTCAATTCAGCGCTGGTCTCGACTTCGACCGCGGCGGAAACGACCGGGCCGCGGGAACGGTTCCAGTCGGCTCCCGCCAGTTCGGGCGATTTGGTCCGCGCCCGCTCCAGGATCTGCCCCCAGCGCCCCTGGTCTTGCAGTACGGATTGCAGATCGTGCAACGTCTGGGGCAGGGAGGTGACCAGAAATGTATCGCGGCTTTCGATGGCGGAGAGATTGAGGTGCGCCTTATGCAAAACACAGTCCGGCCGCCCCGGCTTGCGAAACCCGAAAGGTACGGTCAGATGCGTCAACTGAGGATCGAATTCGGCCAGCTCGTGGAGGGCCAAAGCGCTTTCATGGCTGATGATCGCCTGGGGTTGGCCGTTCTGATTGGCACTCCAAAGGGTCCAGAAGGTGAATGTTGCGGCCATGCTTGAAACCGATCCGGGCAGTCGGTATAGACCTTGGGTTACATGTTCCCAGTTGCCTTGTCGGGCATGGTAGACCAGGGATGAAGTGCCGTAACCAAGGTTAAGGGCTTGAGCCGTGGTAAAGTAGCCATACTGGCTGGTCGCCAGGGCGAGTAATTTTTCCAACCGTTCTTTGCGCGGCTTTCTCATGTCTATAGCCTAGGCGAATTTTTAGGCCTAACCAACATTAAATAGAGTAAGAGAGGCGATAGATGCAGGAAAGCTCAGTATTTGGCAGAGGAAAAAACACCAAAATAGTATAACAGAGTTTTTATACCAAAGTCGTTGAGTGACTGGTGGGGGTTCTAAAAAGCCATTGCTGCGGATAAGCAGAGGAAAAGGGAGGACCGAGGTGCCCGCCATATTTCTGTGACCCGGATGCCAGAACCGGAAACAAGCATTGAGCTATATAGCAATTTGTGCGCGAGAGTGATATTTTAGTTTTTGAAATAAAAACGACAGGTTGATTTTGATTCAGGGAAAGGAAGGAGTAGCTTGTAGATATAATGTTTTTGTATGGCAAAAAGTAAAATATAGCTCAGGCAAAGCCATATGCGCAAAAAAGATCTGTTGGCTAGCATGAAGCAGCACCTGATCGCCCAAGCCAAGCCCCAGGCCGGCTATTTTACTGCCAAGCAGGCGATGGAATCTGGCTATGCGCTTGCGACTCACACCTACTATGTCAAGCAAGGTGAGTGGCTGAGAATAGATCGTGGCTTATATCGCATGCCGGGGGAGCCTGATTGCCCGGAGAGTGATTTTATTCGCTGGTGCCTTTGGAGTCGGGACCGTAACGAAAAACGCCAGGCCGTAATCAGTCATTTTAGCGCGCTTCATTATTTACTGGCCGAATCGAATTCCGCCTCGGGTCTGCAACTGACCGTCCCTTTATCTTTCCGCAAGCGCCTGCCGCCGGAGATCCGGCTTTATTATGCCGACCTGGGGGAGCGCGAAATTTCGGTGCGGGGAGCGTTCGCGGTGGTCAGTCCGTTACGGGCCTTGGTGGACTGCACGATCGAGCTGGAGCAAGCCGGGCAATTGGGGGTCTCGCTGGCTCGAGGGTGCGAGTTGGGGCTGTGGGATCGCTCCCAGGCCGTGGCCGCCCTGGCGCGGGTCAAGCCGGATCTGGCCCGGGCGTTCCGGCCGACCGGCGCGCTAAGCCTCTCCTGGCCGCCGGCGCAGCCCGGACCGGTTGAGCCTCTGCCTCTGGCAGCGCCGGGACCGGAAACATTCCCGCCGTTGGTCATGCCCAATTCGTTCTCCCGGGTCAATGATAGTTCGGCCGTGAGCGTGGAAGTGGAACCGCTCGTGGCCGGCCCAGTGAGTTTGGATTCAAGTATATGGCCGCCAGCCGGGGCGAATTCGCCTACGGCAAGGCCCTCTTCCGATAGTTTATTGAAAAGGAGTCTGACTATGACCGCGGAACGCGACCGGACCCCGGCCTTCCGCCGCCGCCGCGAGGCGGGGTTCACCCTGGTGGAGTTGCTGGTGGTGACGGCCATCATCTCGGTGTTGGCCGCGATGCTGCTGCCCGTGTTGGACAAGGCCCAGTCGGCGGCCCGCAAGACCTCTTGCGCCAACAATGAAAAGCAGATCGGCACGGCCATGGAGCTGTATTGCAGCGACTACGCCGGCTACTTCCCCATCTGCTGGGGCGAGACGCACGCCTATGGCTATTCCAGCTGGCTCTGCGACCTGGACTATTACTATCTACAGACCAGTGCCACGCCGACGAGCTTTTACAATTTTTATCATAAGGACAGCGGTGTGATCACCCGCTGCCCGGTCCGGACCACCACCGCCGCCGCGTATAAGTCCGTCTACGGAAACATGGATTGGTGGATCATGTACGGGTTGAATTACGTTTACCTCTACAACGGCAGCAATCAGCTAAAGCCTTATCGGAAGGATGTAGTCACCCAGCCGAGCCGCACAATCATGGCCGCGGATTCCACCGCCGAGGACGGCGATGGCCAGGTGATCAATGCCATGTGGTCCGGCGGTTATCCTTCCGACCGGCACGAAGGCTTGACCTCCTGCCTGTGGGTCGACGGTCACGTTAATCATCTTTATCAAGTCGAATTGGTGGGCGCCACCGCTCGCGATCAATATTACAAGGCCATTCGCTGAACCCGAGGAGATCGACTCATGCCCGCACGTTTCGTCAGCCGCCCCTGCCTGTGTTTTTTTGTCTTTTTCCTGTTCCTGGCCGCGCCGACTCTGGCCCAGGAGTTGGCCCTCTACCCCGATGGTTTCGAGAATGAGGACGGTCCGCTCAATCCGCGCGTGCCGTATATCGCGCCCGAAGCGGGCGGCGCGGCCGGCCAGTGCCTGAATATCGAGGCCGTATTTCCTTATGCTTTGGCGCCCTGGCTGGAGTTCCCGGCCGGCGGGGCGGCCGAGTTCGCTTTGCGCGATCAGCCTCGGCGGACGGAGAAGTGCGTTCTACGCCTGGTCGCACCGGGTGGGAGTCTGGAGCTGCTGATCCGGCCGGCCAGCGAGGGGCGTAAGCTGCGGCTGCGGCTGACCACGGAAGCCGCGGGGAAGAAAGAGGTGAAGACGGCGGATTCCGCCCTGGTCTGTCCGACCGCGTGGACCACCTGCCGGCTCGAATGGTCTGAAAAGGAGACCCGGCTCAAGCAGGGGGAACAGCTGTTGGCTACGCTGCCTCTGCCGCAGCCGCTGGCGCCGGAAAGCCTGCTGGTGGGAACCTGGTTTCTCGACGAACTGACGGTCAAAGGCGAGGGCGAGTTTCGCCTCGATTGGGAGCGCGGTTATGCGGCCCAGATCGTCCCGGCCGAGAAGTGCGCGGCGGGGGCGCCGCGCCGGCTGGGCGTCGATAAGTTGGTGATCGGTGCGACGGCGGCGGGCCCCGATTACCCCGTCGTGCAGGTTTTGAACGGCGGGGCGCAGGCCACGCCGGTCGTCGGCAAATTCCGGCTGCGCGGCGAGGTCGGCGGCTACAACCGCGAATGGCAGGCCGAATTTGCGGCCGCCGGACGGTCCGGAGTCGAAACCGAACTGTTGAATCCGGCAGAACTCAAGCCCGACATCTATCACCTGGATGCGGCCTTCGCCTGGAACGGCGGCGAAAGCAAAATGGAGAAGCATTTTCTCTATCTGCCGCGCCGGGCCGAGGCGGCCGGTCCGGCCAAGTTCGGATTGCACAATTTCCAGAATCGCTCGCTCGGGTTCTGGCCCGACGCCCTGCCGATCGGCATCCAGCACATGTATTGTTATTGGGGCTATGTCGTGGGGCCCGCCTGGGTCAGGGACTGGGATGGCGACTTGGGCCTTTCGCCCCAGACGCCGGCGGCCGAGTGGAACTGGAATAGCCACCTTGACCAGGCCGTCAAGACCAATAATCAGCTATATGTCTGCTTGATCTCCGAACCGTTGTTGCCCTGGATGCGGTCCAAGGATTACCCGGATGATCGGATGCGCGCCTGGAACGGCAGCATCCGGCGCGGCGGAGCCCCGAAGTACGACCTCTATCGCCAGTTCGTGCGCGAGGTGGTCAAACGCTACGGCGAACGGGTCGATCTGTACGAAGTGGAGAATGAACCAAATACCAGCTACGGCTTTTTGCCGGAGGATTATGCGCTGATCTGCCAGAGCGTGTTCGAGGAGGTCCACGCCGGCGATCCGCACGCCCGGGTCTTCGGCATCTGCGGGACCAGCGATTTTCTGGATTTCACCCAGCAGGTCTTCGCCCACGGCGGCGACAAGTATCTGGACGGGGTCTCCTGGCACACCTACTGCCAGCCGCGCCAGCCCGAGGAGATCGATCTGGGCGGCAAGCTGGCCCTGGTCAACGAGACCATCGCCAAAACCGGCCGGCCGCTGGCGCGGTGGAACTCCGAAACCGGCTGCTGGAGCGCGCCGCGCGCCGAGTGCGACCGCCCCTTGCCGGCCGAGGAGGTGGCCGCCCTGGTCAAGGCCAAGGTGCCCGAGTTCGCCACCAAGACCGGCGCTTGGCCCTGCAACGTGATCGACGAATGGCAGGCCGCCCGCTATGTGGTCACCAATATCGTTTATAATTTTCTCAGCGGTGCGGAGGCGTACACCTTCTTCGGCTGGGACCCGCATCCGCGGCGCTACGGCCCATGGAATCGGAACGCGAACGAAAAACGGCCGGAGCGCGATTTCCTGGTCTTCACTTATGACCAGCGCGGCGTGCCCACCCCCAGCCTGCACACGCTGGCCGCGGCCAATGCCACGGTCCAACTGGAGGGCCTGCTGCCCGGGAGCGGACGGGCGCTGTCCACCGAGGAGGTCCGCGGCGCGGCCTTCGCCCAGGCGGGCGGCGGCGAGGTGGCCGTGCTCTGGAGCCTGCAAGGTCAGCAGTCGGTGCTGCTGGCCGTGCCCGAGGGGGCGACGACGCAGATAGTCGATGCCCTGGCCCAGCCGGTGGCCGAAGAGCGGCTCGTACTCGGCGGGCGGACCTGCCTGCTGTTGACGGTCGGCGACCTGCCCGTCTACCTGCATTGCTCCGCGCCCGGACTGGCCCTGGTTCCGGGGCTGGTTTCCGAAGTCCAGTCCGGTCAGCAGCCGGACGGGGCGTATGGCCTCAGCTTCAAGCTGCGCAATCCCCTGGCCGGGGAGTGGCGCGGCGAGATCGAGTTCCAGCCCGGCCGGCGCGGCGGGACCTTCGCCCAGCCCCGCCAGGCGTTCACCCTGGCGGCCGGGGCGGAAACCGTCCTGGCGGCCGCGTTCACCCCCCCCTCCGGCGGCAAGTACCGCTTCGTCAACCAGGGCCGGCTGACCCTGCCCGGCGGCGAGCAATACGTCTTCTCCCTGCCCGTGCTGGTCAAGCCCAGCGTGCCGGTGGCCCGGCTGCCCGAGAACTTCAAGCTGGCCCCGACCGACCAATGGCCGGCCGGCGCGGCCGGCCTGGAGATCGACCGGCCGGAGCAGTGTGTGCTGGGGCGCTCGCCCGAACTGGCGGCCTTGCAGGAGCCGCAGTTCTGGCAAGGGGCCGCCGAACTCTCCGCCACGGTCAAGATCGGCTACAATCAGACCGGTCTGTTCCTGGGCGTCACGGTCCGCGACCGCCAGCCGTTGCGACCCACGACCTGGCCGGGGGTGATGGGGTCATGCCTCGAACTCTTCTTCGACTTCCGCACGCCGCGCGAAGGGCTGGGCAACTGGGGTTACAAAAAGGGGGTCTATCAGATCCTGGTCAATCCGCCGCTCGAAACCGGCCAGGCAATCCAGACCTACAACACCTGCGTCAAACGCTTCAACCTGTCGGCCGATCCGCTGGCGGAGGCCGAGGCGGTCGGCGGCCGGCTGGCGCCGGATCGGTATTGGGTCGGATACCACATCCCCTGGCGTTTGCTGGGCAAGACGCCGGCCGAGCTGAAGATGTTTGGTTTCGACATGGGCGTGGATGGCCCCTTCCCCGGCGAAGCCAAGCGCAAAAGCCAGCTGATGCTGTTTGGCACCAACACCAATCATCAAACCGCGGTTAATTTTGGCCTGGGCGTTCTGGCCGAATAGAGCCGGACCGGGAATCTCGAGTCGGGGGGCTTTCTCGTCAGGGAAAGCCCCCCTTTTTTTTAGGGGGGCGGTCCAATCCGGATAGCCATTCACGACAGCTATAACATCAACTCAAGTCATTGATGCTGAACTAACGTTTAGGCTTGGTGAACAGGATGAAAGTTTCTGGTGGGGTTTGGGGAACCTTTTTTGCATTAAAAGTTCCCCAAATCGGACACTATTAATTTGAATTGATATAACGTAGTAGTTGGATCTGGAATTCCGGCGCTTCGAATTCGTCTCGCCGAACGCTCGAGCAGGGGGAGCTAGACAAGGGGGCCAGAGAACCCCTTTATCACGGAAGGTTCCTCGCTGTCGGCACGATTGACATGAATCACTGACCCTAATCCGATTCGGACGGAAGTTGCGGGTAGTCCAGCGGCGAGGGCCGGCGCGGCGGTTCGGCCGGGGAATCGCCGGCCGGGAATGTCGGGCCGGCGGTCGGAGCGGAAAGGGAGATTTTCGGCGCGGTTACGCCGCCGGCCGGGGGGGTGGCCGCGTTGGCCTTGAGGGCCGGTTCGGCGCCGGCGGCCCGGCGGTGGCGCAGGAAATCGACGGCCATTTTCTCGGCCTGGTCGTGAAATTCGCGGTCCTGCAACGCTTCCAGCAGGCTGTCGGAAATGTGCCCCAGGGAGAAGTATTCCGCCGGCCGCTCCGCGCTGAGCGGAGCGTAAGAGAGGCCCAGGCAGTCCTCCACCTCCTGGCGCAGCTGCCGCAATTGCGGATTGTGCTCCAGGTTTTCGGAATGCTTGACCAGGGCCTGGGAGATGCCGCCCAGGATCTGTTCGATCGCATCCAGACGCCGGCCGATTTCGGGAAAGCGTTCGGCGACTTCGGCCAGTTGCAGCAGATACTGGCCGTCCAGGGTGTAGGTCTCGGCCATGCGCAGCAGAATGTCCCGGTCCGGGGCGGCGTAGCCCAGTTCGATGGCTTCCAGTTCCTCAGCGCCCAGACCCAGGCGTTCGGCCGCGTCCAGCAGATTGAGGCGGGCGCGCAGGCGACCGTTCTCGACCAGGCGCGAAAGGCTGTGGCCGCTGCCGGACTGAGCGCCGGAGGCATTGATCGGCAGCAGGATCGAGTGCTGCAAGGGCGACTCGGAAAGCAGGGCGAAGGGGTGAACTTTGAGGGTTTTGGCGATTCGGGCCAGCAGCTCGACATTGACGCCTTGTTTGCCGTTTTCGATTCGACTGATGGTTGCCTGACTTTTGCCGATACGTTCAGCCAGCTGCTGGGTGCTAAGGTTCAGTCTGGAGCGGAGGGAGGCGATCCGCTGGCCAATGGCAATCCGGTTCATGGGCTATATATTCCTTCTCACCTAAGGTGTCTTCTTTGCGGGTGCAGCCGGGAGCGACACCAAAGTGCGGTTCGCCATACGGGCTTGAAAGCCAAATCCGCGCCAGGAATGGGGCTGCGGATTCGCTGTTTGCACCCTCTTTGCCTGGCGGTAGGTTACCGGCCAGAATGTGATTTAGAATTTGTTTAGTTACCATGTCAACGTTAGTTAACTCTTTATAACCTATGGCGCAGATAAGTCAATTGTTTTTGGTAGAGTATTTTGTGTCAAATAACTGATTCGATTATAACTCTTTGCCTAAAATAGGAATTACGGTGTACTTGACGCCGGAAGGCCGATTTTCACGGCTAAATTTATGAGAGCTTTGAGACAAGCGTAAAGCCTTTATGTTCGAAAAGAAAAAAAATAAATTTATCCAGTTTAGCTAAAGCGGGGAAATTGCTTCGGCCGATAAACTTTATGTCAAGAAATGAAAACCCCCAACGTGGCAGGCCTCCTCCCGAAACTCCCTGACGGCCTGTCATGGTTCCCACAGTGAGCCCGGGGGGCACCTTTCCTCCCCCCGGGCTCTCTCCCCATTATGTATCAAATTCTTAACTCGGCGTCTGCCGCCTTAAGCAAAACAATCAGCATTTCCTTTCGTACTTTCGTTCATCGCCAATGACTAGAATCCCGCCCGCCCGAATTTTTCGGAATTGGCCGCGCAATTTACTAAACTTTTTACGCTTAGCTAAGTAGTTTACTAATGCGTAGAAAGTGGTGGCATGCCGGTCAGCAGAGCCGAAAGGGTTGGCGCGAGACATTATTTCT
>CAYMGG010000136.1:0-14822 GCA_964389915.1 uncultured Planctomycetaceae bacterium | reverse complement strand
GACCCTCCCCGCTTCACATGGAAGGAGGCCTGCGCTTTGGCCGGCTTTTCGGCCAAGCCCCGAGGCCCCTACGCCCGCCACAACGCCAAAACCTTCACTATTCGCAAGCAGGGCTAGCGCACGGTCCCGGAGCTTTCGGCCGCATCCGGAATTCCCATTAAGACGCTAAACGATTGGGAGGCGGCGGGGAGAATTCCTCCCTTACGGCGTGTGGACGGGATGCGCGTCATCGAGCCGGCCGTGTTTGAGGCTTTGGCCTATCGCTATGCCGGGAAGCACAAGCCGAAGACGGCCAGGCAGGCAGGGTAGCCGGGGTAACTTCTTTAGCCTGATGTATTTGGGAATAAGCTCTTCATTCGGCCTTACGCAGCTTGTCATCCACATCTGCTGTCCTTTCCTGCGGCGCAACGCCGATGCCGCTTGCAGGTCTGCTTTAACTTCAGGCTTCGTTCATGCCATACCCTCCACATGGTTTTGCGTTATAGGCCCCTATTATTTTCTTGACTATCATCCTTGGTGCAACAATATGGTTTGTGACCAAAGCAAAACCCACGCAGCCGCTTGGCGAGGACGAAATATGCGCGTTCTGCAGACCAACAGGATTCAAAAGACGTGGCGCTCGTGTTGCTTGTTGGTCGCAGTTGGCGCCTTGAGCTTGGTTCTGTCGTTTCAGCCATTCTGGCTGGTTAGAAAGTCGGAGCATAAACCTGCCGATGTCAGAAAGGCTTGTTGTGCTTGTTTATACGCTTGGCGTGAGCTGGCGAATGTGGAAAATAAAGTATTCAACGTCAAACCAGTAGGGCGTTTTTTCCTGCCTGGTAACAACACTCTTCCTCAAAACTGTCGGTGTTGTCCACCCGAGCCTGTCCGACAGAATGGCGAATTACCTGGTGGGAGAACCTTCCAAAGGCCGATTCCGCGAATTGACAAGAACGCCTGCGCTTTCGTCATGTCCTGTCCCGGGGCGGCGAATTTGGCGAATATCTCGGTAAACCTGGCCCATCGCCGGGAGACGGCTCTACTCCCTATGCAAGCCCGCGTAGTCCTGCGTATCTGATTTTCAACCTCCATTCAACAAAGTTTCTCTCACCGACAGGAGCCGGCTACCGTCGGCCGAACTGGCATCTCGTTCGCGTGTGGTAGCCGTATATGAAATGGACCTCCCAACCCCGGGAAGGCTCTTCCCTTCAGTGCGACTGTTCGGCTCGATATGACGATTGAAATCAGATTAATTAACCTATCAAGGAGCAACGGCATGAGCAGATTTTACCTTATTTTCTTTGGATGGCTCGCGATGATCTGTGGCGGCCAGGCTTTCGGTGGCGACATCGGCGGCCAAGCTTTACAGAAGGCCGCCGGCGGCAACCGCTTTCTGGTGGCTTTGTTCTATAAAAATGGCCAAGAATCTGAAAAAACCAACCAGTTGAAAGCCGCGGCTGATACTGCAGCTCAGAACCAGCCAGCGCGTATCGAAACCATTAGTTTAGAGGCATCGGCCCCCGATCAGCAGGAACTGTTCGAAAAATACGGACTACGTTTCGCTCCGCTTCCGCTGGCTCTGGTAATCGCCCCGAATGGAGCGGTGACTGGCAGTTTCCAACAAGCGTTTACTGAAGATGAACTGAAGCGTTCTCTGGTTGGCCCCGGTTTACAGCAATGCTATAAGCTGCTGCAGGAGCGAAAGCTGGTCCTGCTGTGTCTGCATCCGGCCGGGGCTGTCGGTCAAGCAGAAGCTCGCCAAGGCGCGGCTGATTTTTTAGCTGATCCGCGTCTGAAGCAGTTTTCTGCCCAAGTCCAGGTAGACCCGGCAGCTGCGGAGGAAGCGTCTCTGCTGGAACAATTCGGGCTGACCACACCCGTGAAGACCGCGCGGACCATCCTGCTTGCCCCGCCAGGTCGGCTAATCGGGCAATGGGAAGGCTCGGTTACCAAAGAAACCATACTGCAGAGTTTGGCCGCAGCTTCATCCTGCGGCTCGGCTGGTTGCGCCGATCCATCCTGTGCGATTCCTGCGGACGGCAAGGAGGGTCAGAAATGACGCTAGGGTCTTTGGTAAAGCGTGAACTGCTGGAGCGCAAGCACCAGCTGGCTACCAGTTTTCTGACCATTCTACTCGGGGTGGCGGCGATCGTTTCGATTAACAGTATCGCTCATTTTTCTGAAGTTGCCATCTCCGAACAGCTGGGACGGCTAGGCGCCAACGTCCTGGTCTTGCCCCGGGACGCTTCAGTGCAGAATTACTACGCGGCTGATCTGAACGCCGGCACATTGCCTGAGGAGCATGTCGAACGCTTGGCTGCCAGCGGGTTGCACGGCATGGAAAATCTTTCGCCCAAGCTCAGTCAATCCGTGAAAATCGGTTCGCGCGACTTCATCCTAACCGGCATTCTGCCCAAAAGCGAGATCCGAGGCAAATCATTGTGGCAGACACCGCTGGGCTTTACGGCGGCGAGTGCGGCCAAGTGCGCACCGCTGGATCTGACCACGTTGTCTCGTGACGAGCAGTTGGCCAGGAAGCGCGTGATCGACGAATTGAAGAGTATGGAACTATTTGTAGGCTCTGAGGCTGCCGTGGCTTTAAGCCTTAAGCCAGGTGATCGACTGCAGTTGGTCGAGCGGGAATTCGCGGTGGCCGCCGTTTTACCGCCAACGGGCACGGTAGACGATTCGCGGCTTTTTGGACATCTGCGAACTGTGCAGGAAATCTTCGATCGTCGCGGACAGGTCAATGCGATTGAGGTGGTCGGTTGCTGCAAAGAGATCTTTGCGGGACTGACTGATAAACTCAGCCAGTTGTTGCCTGATGCTAAGATTGTGACCATAGGCCAGGTGGTGTCTACGCAGTTGAGCGCTAACCAGACCATGAACCGGCTTTCCTGGATTTTCCTGGGGCTGATCGTGCTGGTGGGCGGTGCGGGTATCGCCAACTATATGTTCGGGAATGTCCATGAACGGCAGAAAGAGATCGGCACCCTAATGGCCCTGGGGGCCGACTCTCGATTTGTGACTAAACTTTTCATGGCCAAGGCGGCGATCTTGGGATTGGCAGGCGGATTCGGCGGATACCTGACAGGTACTGGGCTGGCCATGCTGCTGGGGCCGCGGGTGGCGCAGATTCAAGTCTCGCCGCTGCCGGCGCTTTTATTGGTGGCCCTGGGAGTGGCACTGGGAGTTTCGCTGGTGGCTAGCTACTGGCCTGCGCGCCGCGCGGCCGGGATCGATCCATGCATCGCTTTCCGTGACGTTTAGGCTCAGGGAGAAACAACGATGATCGAAATGAGAAACATCCGAGTGACATATAGACTGCGTGGGCATTTGGTTGTCGCCCTCGACAACGTGAATTTGGAAATTGCCGCCGGGGATTATGTGGCTATCGTTGGCCCCAGTGGCTGTGGCAAAAGTACCCTGTTGCAAGTACTGGGGGGCATGTTGACACCCTTGCAGGGCTCGGTCAGACTGGATGGAGAATCGCTATTCGACTTATCAGAAAAGTCACGTGCGAACCTTCGGCAGCGGAAGATTGGTTTCGTTTTTCAGCACTTCAATCTTATTCCCTATCTGACGGCACGAGAAAATGTGCAAGTGCCGCTACTTTTAGGGAGAAAGAACCAATCGGAGGCTGAAGCCAGAGCAACCGAACTTTTAGGACGGGTGGGGTTGGGCGATCGACTAGATCACAAACCGGCCGAACTCAGCGTTGGCCAGCAGCAACGTGTTGCGCTAGCGCGGATGTTGGCCAACGAGCCTCAGATCATCCTGGCCGACGAACCAACCGGCGCACTTGATCCAGAGATGAGTCGCGTAGTGTTGGATTTTTTTGATGAGTTGGTGTTGGACGGGCGGACGGTGGTGATGGTGACGCATGACCAGGCTGCTGCCCAACGAGCTGGACGATGCGTTCACCTGCGCGAAGGACGTATTGACCAGACCATCGAACACCACAGCGAGCGGGTTTCAAAGACGCATCCGGTTCTGCAGCCAATGGGACAATGATCGAGGTTCGGATCTGGGGCAGGGAAGCGCGCATTTGCGCGCTTCCCTGCTACCTTATATAGCCATCATGGTACTGGCTCCGAATATCGAAGCGTCTGACTCGAGTGCCGGCTATCAGGCAACCTGACATCTGGATTGTGGCGGATTAATTACGAGCGGTAGATGGGGCGACAGCTTGACGGACGGCGTGGCGTGTTACACAAGGATGGTCAGGGAGTAAGAGAGGTTATAAAAACAAAGATTATTTTAATAGTGGCCGATTTTGGGGAACCTTTTTTGCAAAAAAGGTTCCCCAAGCCCCACCAAAAAACTCTCATCCTGTTCACCAGACCCGGGCGCTAGTCGGCTATCAATAACTTGAGTTGATATAACTCGGATTCGCTGCAGCTGATGAACCTGATCCTCTCCCATGACCCTCCCCGCTTCCCTCGGAAGGAGGCCTGCGCCCTGGCCGGCTTCACGTCCAGGCCCCGCCGCCCTCACGCCCGCCACAACGCCAAAGTTTTCACTATTCGCAAGCAGGGCTGGCGTACGGTTCCAGAGCTGTCGGCTGCATCTGGAATTTCCATTCAGACGCTGTACGATTGGGAGGCGGCAGGGAGAATTCCTCCCTTCCGACGTGTGGACGGGATGCGGGTCATTGATCCGACCGAGTTCGATGCCTTGGTCTACAGCTATGCCGGGCAGCACAGGCCGAAAAAGGTTAGGTTTGTGGGATAACAGAATCGAGCTCCTGTAGCCTGACATATTGAGAACGAACACTTCATTCGGCCTTATACTGTGCCACCAACATATGCAGCTCTCGCCTGCGGAATAACGCATCGCCATTCATATTTTGCTTTTGAATATAAGGTGGGGCTTCTTCTTTTCCGCGCTACTTGCGTGTTGGACGGATTCGATTTATCTTGTAGTCGCGCAATACATCCCGGAGCACGTCGCCAGAGGTTGAGTCCGACTTTCGTGCCCGTTGCAGATAGCGAATGTCTTCGGGGTCGGCAATCGTTCCCAAAGCCTGGTATATCTCACGGCGCAGATATCCAGGTGTGTCGCTTTGTTCCAAGATAGCCTTGAGCTGGGTGCGGCAAGAAGAATCCCCGACCATTCCCATTAAAGCAACCCCATAATAGCGAACCTCGATATCGCCATGTGAGACACATTCGCGGGCAAAGGCCAAAACCTCAGCCTGCTGGGCTTCTGACAGGGCAGTGGACTTCGCCCAGGCGGCGACGCGATATAACGCTTCCGGATTCTGGGTGGTCTTGCCGGCAAGTGCCTGCGGGGACGGCCAATCTCCGGAACGCAGGAAAAAGCCGTACTGCAACCAGTTTTCCGGGGTATTTTCAAGAAAGGCGTAGTGCCGAATCCGGCGGCCGCCGAGGGATGTATCCAGGCGCAGATTCCAGTACGGCGGCTGATCGAGCGCCTGAAGCCAGCCGAGCTCACCGCTGACATCCCGATTGATCTTGTCAAATCCGGAGCAAACGTTAAGAACCGCCCGACTCAGCTCCTTGAGTGCGCCAAGATCGACATTCGTATCGTGCGGAGTGCCTAAAAACAGGACGTGCCGAAAATGCCCGGGGAACCGTTCCTGCCGCAAGAGTATCGCCGCTTTGTTCGCGATTATGGTGCCCGCGCTATGGGCGAGAATATCTATCGTCACGCCTTGGGGATTGCCGCCCCATATCCGTTTGCAGAGAAACGCCAGATTCTCGGCCGCTTGGGCGGTGGCGGTGGCCGAAGCGATTTTGCGGGTCGGATCCAGGCGCCCCCAATCTTGGAATATCGCCAGGTCCGCGCCGTTTCGCAATCGTAATTGGCCGAGGAATCGGCTTTGCTCCTCAAGCTCGCCGCTGCTGATGCCAGGAATCATGACCAGGCAGTGCTTTGTCCGGGCCAATACATCAAAGGACGGCGCAGAAGAAGGCCGGCCCGTAAGCACGTAGACTCTTTCCGCATGTGTCGGAGATAGCGAAGCAACTTCACCAAAGGGGATAGGATTTATCGGCAGGCAAGCCGAAATTCCCAGGGCGATCAAAGCGACAACCGCAAAAAGTCGACGAGCAGTCAAAAAATCTCCTAATTGATCGGCACTCGACTGGTCGGTCGATGGTTCACGCTTCCGCGAAAGCGCGGCCTTTTGCCATGCTGGCCGAGGGAACCTTGCGTCTGGAAAGTGCGACTGGGTGCCGAAGCCGACGGCTGTTTAACCTTCCGGCCACAGGGCTTTTGGGAAGGAGAAACCCCCTCGACCAAACCTTTGGCTGCATCCTCGGAGTGATAGGCGTGCGAATCATCGACGGTGACACTCCGGCGCATGGTCCGTTCGATGTCGCGCAAGTAGTCCCGTTCCGCGCCGGAGCACAAACTGATCGCCTGGCCTGGCCGGCCGGCCCGGGCTGTGCGCCCGATCCGGTGGATGTAACTCGCCGGCTCATTGGGCAGGTCGTAGTTGATGACGTGGGTAATGTCGTCCACGTCAATCCCGCGGGCCGCGATATCCGTGGCCACGAGAACGCGAAGCTTGCCGCTGCGGAAGTCCTTGAGCGCTCGCGTACGCGCTCCCTGGGGTCGGTCCCCGTGAATCGAATCGGCCAAGACCGAGTATAACTCCAACTGCTGTGCTAAACGGCTCGCGCCTCGCTTGGTCCGGGTGAAAATCAGAGCCCGCTTGATATCGCTTTGCCGCAGGAGTTCCCCGAGGAGGGTGGATTTCTGGTTTTGATCCACGAAAAGGACAGATTGTTTCACTTGTTCGGTCGGAGTCGATTCTGGTGTCACCTCAACCCGTATGGGAGCCTGCAGGAGCGACTCGGCAAGGTTGCTCGCATCTTTGGGCATGGTGGCCGAAAAGAACAGAGACTGCCGTTTTTTGGGCAGAACACTGATAATTTTCCGGATGTCGTGGATGAAGCCCAGATCGAGCATGCGGTCCGCCTCGTCGAGTACGAAGTGGGTCAACCCATCAAGGTCGATCAATCCATCATTCAGATGATCGAGGAGGCGCCCCGGGGTGGCGACGAGGATGTCCGCTCCCTGCCGTAGTTGTTTGGCCTGTTTTCCCTTGGGAACTCCACCATAGACGACTGCCGTGCGCAGGGCCAGATGCCGGCCGTAGGCCCGGAAGCTAGCTTCAACCTGCGCGGCCAGTTCACGGGTGGGGGTAAGAACGAGTGCGCGGATGCGACGCTTCCCGGCGCGGGTGCCATTCAGATGCTCAAGAATAGGAAGGGCGAAAGCGGCGGTCTTTCCGGTTCCCGTCTGGGCACAACCGAGGAGATCCCGTCCCGCTAGTAGCGGGGGGATGCATTCCCGCTGAATGGGCGTCGGGCTGGAATAGCCTTTTTCCTTGATTGCTCGTTGAATTGGGGCAGAAAGCGCGAATTCGTCAAAACGTGCTGCGTGCATACAAATACCTTTCGTCCGCCTGATTGGCGGCTTTATATGGAACACGGGACAATTCCCGTAATCCGTTTCTTTAGTTTATTAGGGGATACCGCCGGGTGAAATGAAGTCACGAGGGATATCTGTGGCCAAAGCCACACCCCAACCTGCCTTAGCTGCATACAGGTCGTACGATACAGTCGGGTTGTCGATTGTTGGGTAATCGGCCTACTGATCGAATGTAATGAAGCTTAGGGATTTATGGTTGGATTACAAGAACTCTTTTCGATTCCCTAAAACTTTGTCGGTATGGGATGCACGAAAGAGACCATCAGTAAGGATTGTGCGAGTTTAGGCAAGGGCTAGAGTTACGAATCAAAAGGATAATTTGTTTAGCTAGCCGATTGTTAGGTAGAGAAGTGCCGTTACGGCAACTCACAACCTTTCTTCTTTATGGAGAGAAGCCGAACCATTGATAAGAAAAGAATTTCGGGATGAAGAACATCAACTGGATGAAATATTTGATCTTGAGCAGGTTAACCACGTTGTCTCTGAATTTGAACAATATGATAAAAAGGCAACCGCATTTCGCTATCCTGTTGACTTTTGGCCATTCGGCTTGTGATGCCAAGAGTCCGCCCGGCGGACTCTTGGTTATCTATTTACCATGAGTGCAACCGTTACACTATCGCCAAGGCACCCCGTGTAACGTTACTCGCCTAGCCCTAACGGCTTAATCCAACCTCTTGGTCCGCATCTGCTTGCGTTCTTTTATCATTACCGCTGAATCCGTTCTTTGTATTTCTGCGACTCGTCTTGCAATTCTTGCCAATTTAGCGTATAGTCTTGAAATAATTTACTTATTCGGAATGTTCATACATCCATATTGGAGGGCGCAATGGAAAAAACGGATACGGTCGCCTAGTGCCCAAAACATCAAATAAAACCACCATTGATTCATTGATCAAACTCCTGAAGGCCAAAGACCCTGGGGATCGCGAAGAAGCCGCCCATAAGTTGGGTGAAATGGGGGCTGTCGCGAACAAGGCTGTTCCGGCCTTGATCAAAGCGCTTGATGACGAGGACTGCTGGGTACCTGCTATAGCGGCAGTTGCTCTAGGCAAAATCGGTCCTTCAGCCAAGAAAGCCGTTCCAAGCCTCGTTGCTTACCTGGCGAATGCAAGCCCACAAGCTCATCCCAAAGTCATAACGGCCCTTTCCAGATTTGGCGCCATGGCTTTGCCTGAACTCAAAAAAGCATTTGAGAATGATAATACCGATCAGCGCATCAATGTAGTGCAGATTTTGGGGCAGATGGATAGGTCATCGAAATGCATCATTGCGCTCTTGCATGATGCCGTCAAAGATGATCACTCTCTTGTCCGGATCGCTGCGGTGGAAGCCCTTGCCCAGAAAGGCGAAGAGGCCGTGGATGAGCTGATCATCGCACTCGAAGATAAGCACTCTCTCGTTCGGACCAAGTCAGCGCAGGCTCTTGGTGATCTGGGGCCAGCCGCCAAAAAGGCCTTGGATTCACTCAAGCGGATGGATAGGGACCGAGTAAAAGAGGTAAAACACGCCGCGCTTATAGCTGCGCAGGCCATTGAGTCTTAGCTGCCGCTAGCAGAACCTTTAGCGACCATTTTACTTCAGTTTCAGAAACACAACAGTTGAGCAACTTCGTGCCCTTGTAGTTTTCATCCGCCCCGACTTCGTTACCCTTGTACTGATCTATAAGTTGTTGGGCGTTGATAATAATGTCCGGCGAGACTTACGGATAAGCAATATCTCGATTATGTGAAATATAACGGCGAATATTATACCGATTCGCATGAACCGCTGATCAGCGAATTTGTTTTCTCCAAGGTCCAATCGCTTTTTGGCCACCGTCGGCACATGAAGCACGAACTGACTTATTCTGGCGGGTTGTTTATTTGCGCGAAATGCGGCGGCTCAATTGTTGGCGAATCGGTCAAGAAAAAGCTAAGTGCCGGCGGAGAGGCTGAATATGTTTACTACCGCTGTTCGCTTTACAATACGGAAGGCCATTCGAAACGGGTAAACCGGCTTGGCCGGAAAGACTATTCCGCCCTTCGCATCACCGAGGCTGCCCTGGAAGCGAAAATTGTGGAAATACTGCAGAGTTTCCGCTGGGAAGACGAGCAGGTTCGCCAAACGTTTGTTGAAGTGCTTCGTGCTTCGAACCAACAGGCGGCCAGAGAGCACAAGAAAAAGATCGCCGACCTGCGTGTCCGGCAAGATCGGGCCAAGGAAGAGAAGAAAAAGCTGGTGGATTTTTTCCTGGCCGGAAAATTGGGGCAGGAAGAGTACGAGGAGTCCTTGGAATGAAAGAAGAGTGAAAGCGCTGCTATTCGCCTGCAAATGGCCGATCTAGACCGGGAAAGCGATAATCAAACCGATTTAGCAGTGAGGGCTTTTGAAATATTGCAAAATATTGCCAGCCTTTACGTTAAAGCAGAACCGCGCGTAAAACGCCATATGCTGGAGATTCTTCTTTTGAACTGCGCTTTCGACGGCACAAACCTATGCCCCATATGGAATAGGCCCTTCGACGTGATCGCCGAAGGGCCCGTTTTTGAAAATGGTCGGGGAGAGCCTATATCATCCTTGTGTAACTCGGAAGCGCTACAGTTGATGAACCTGATCCTGTCCCGTGACCCTCCCCGCTTCACATGGAAGGAGGCCTGTGCTTTGGCCGGCTTCACGTCCAGGCCCCGCCGCCCTCACGCCCGTCACAACGCTAAGGCCTTCGGTATTCGCAAGCAGGGCTGGCGTACGGTCCCAGAGCTGTCGGCCGCATCTGGAATTCCCATTCAGACGCTATACGATTGGGAAGCGGCGGGACGGATTCCTCATTTCCGGCGTGCGGATGGGATGCGCGTCATTGATCCGACTGAGTTCGATGTCTTGGTATACCGCTATGCCGGGCAGCACAGGCCGAAAAGAGCCAGGCAGGTCGGATAGTTGGAGTGACTTCTCTATCCTGATGTATTTGAAATGAACTCTTCACTAGGCTTTATGCTGCTTGTCATCCACATTTGCAGCCGTTGCCTGTGGCGCAACGCCGTCGCTGCTTGATGCTTTATTTTTAATTTGGCTTCGCTCCTTCCATCCCACCCGCGCGGTTTTGCGGTATAGGTCGCCGATTATCCGCTTCCTGTGTCGGCCCTCAAGATGAAAAGCTCTGGTCTCAGCGAACGGACTTCGGGAGTAGATGCGAGTGATCAGTTTTTTGAGGCTTGCTAAGCGATCATGTACTTCCATGCCAACCAGCCGCAAACGTATATTCAATTACCACCCCCTCACTCATACGCCTTAGCTTCAGGGGCGGGTGGGGGCGAAGCCATAAACAATATTCAAGCCGCAGTTCATCAAATGCTCGACCGTGTCCAGCATGCAATTGCGGCGCTTTTCATTATACGGAGCCTCAAAGGAATGGAGTTCCTTCGTGAGGCAGGTGAAGCCGCGTCCATCGAGGCGGGCGACCACGTAGATGCCCGGCAGGACACAGTGATCATGTGCTGTCTCAAAAACGCGCATTTGAGAATCCAGTTCATCAAACTTCATTCTGCCACTCCCCGACCTCAAGCGCTTTGGTTTTCCCTATCCGCGCATAATACAACTCGTGTTAAGACGTACTTCGCTGGCAGATCATTCGTCATCATTCGGCCTAGGTATTTCTCGCAGATCTTCCAAGGTGTTCTCTAGCACCAGGCACCCCATCGCAGACAACCACCGATTCCGATCATCAAGCAGATGTCGGGCTATGGAAAAGACAGCGGCGCGGTCGTCTCCACGCCGTGTCCCAAGCTCAGGGCTCCTGCCGAGGGCGACCGCCGCTCGTCGGTGCCGGACACCACCAGCCGCAAGCTCTTTTGCCACATGCGTGGGGACACCGAAACGTAGGTGCTCAGGAAAGTCGACGACAGCCTGCGACAATTCGCGGTTACTCGCATTGAGTAGTTTTTTGAGCAGGCCGACACCCTGTTCGACTGCGACCTGAAGGACGTAGCTGATCACCCTGGCGTGAATACCCAGCATTGTGTCGATGTCGATGCCTGCCAGTCGAGCCAGTTCGACCAGAGGCTGGCCGTCAATCCATGCATCCAATATCAGAGCGAAATTCTCGCGCGACGGCGGGTTATCCCGGTACGCCACCTTGACCGCTTCAGCTACCTCCGGGAGTTCCCACGCCCACTTCAGCAGTGCCTCTTCTAGTTGCGGGTCGGTTGCAGTCTCGACGTCATCCCAACGCTCCCGCATAGGTAACAGCTTTGTCTCCACCGACTCCAGCATTCGCGCCCGCGCACCTGTTTCTCGGATCCAGCCGAGTCGACCAGCCCTCTTGATTGCAGCCACCCGTTTAGCACGCAGTTCGAACACCTGCTTCATTAGTGCTTTGGTTGCGGGCTGAGCTTGGCAAGCCGCAAAAGTCTTGCTCGACAGTTCGCCGGCGATCTGGACCAACTTTTCTTCTCCTAGCTCTTCGGCGGCAAGGTCGATGAGTGTCGCGTCGATACCGTCAATAAGCGTGTGAAGCGCGGTCGTAGCCTCCAAGATGTCATTCGTTAGGGTAAGGTTGTGCTGGCTGAGCACTCTCCTCAAGCGCTCCATCAGCTCGAGCAGTGCCCCGGATACGCGCTCGCCCGGTTGCTGCTGAGCGATTGGAGCTATTAGTGGCCACTGTCCTGGGTTAGCGCAGATGACAAGGCCCTTGGTTGTGGCTCCAGCCCGCCCCGCGCGTCCAACAAGGTTCTTAATGTCGCGGGCTAGCAAATTCTCCATGGTTCCGTTCGGGCCGCGACGTTGCACTGAGTACAAAACCAATGTCCTGATCGGCAAGTTGACTCCCTCGGCCAGAGTGCTCGTGCAGATCGCCAGTCGGACATACTCTTTGCGAACCAGCGCTTCAACGACCTCCCTGCTTTCCTGCGGAATATCTCCGTGATGCAGAACAGCTCCTACCCCTAGCATTCGCGTTCCGACCCATGAATCGCCGTACTCATGGGTGAAGTACTCAACGGCAGCCCGAAGTTTTGTGTCATCATTAATGAACTGCATTGGAGTGGGCATAGGCAACTGGTTTGCCAACTGCGACAACAACTCATCGGCGAGCCCTACAGCTCCCTGTTTGCCCAGCTTATTGGCCGCAAACACAGCAACCGCCCCCATGGACAGCGCCTTTCGGGCCGAGGCGATGGCCTGGGTCTTCACTGAGCTGAATGAATATGTCTTCACCCGTCCCGTCGAGGCATTCCGATAGCGAAAGTCATCACAACTCAGAAAACGCTCGATCGAAAAGGTGGATGCCGGATGATGGGGATGAAGCTGCAGTGCGACGGTCGCGCCGGCGTCCTTGCCGGCAACTCGCAGCATTGCGAATTCGGCTAGCGCTGGGCGGTAGTCGCTGCGGACAACCGTGTCACCGGTGCCGCCGATCCACACATTGATTTCCTCGATGTTCGGGACGATGGCGGAAACAAAGACAAACTTTGGTGGGCCGCTCTCGCGGGCTCGCATTCTAGTGAGAAGCAACTCAAGTCCCACCCCTCGGGCCTCACCATCAAGGAGATGCCCCTCATCGCAGATGACGAGGGAGACTCGGGCGAAGAAGTTCGGTTTCGCGCTGATCAAGCCTGACAACGCCTCTGGCGTCGCAATGATCGCCCGCGTGTCATCCAGATCTCGAACTTCCTCGCCTGTGGGCACAGTTCCCCCGTACGCGCATCGGGCGGGGAGCCCCATGCGACTCAGGCGCTTGACGAGGCCGCCACGCAGTTCCGCAGCGAGTGACCGATAGGGAACGAGTAGGATGGCCACATCAAGCGGATGCTGATTCAGGTGATGAAAGAGCAGCGTCTCCGAAAGCGCCGTCTTACCAGCGCCGGTCGGCATCTGAATGGAGAATGACGTCGCGACTCCCAGTAGCCCGCTTCTTATCGCGTCGATTTGGGAAGGAAAGAAATCCCATGTCGGCGGGTCTCGGTTGAGGAGCGAGCGAACAAGGGGATCCCAGAATCTCGATTCACCATCCGGAAAGACGGCACGGATGTTTGTCTCCTCGAACCTGGAAAGTATTCGTCGGAATAAGCGCCATCCGACCCATTTATCGGGGTCAGCCTGCAGCGCGTATGCCTCTATATCAGCAGCCTCCTTGCTTTGAGCCCGAATCGTTTCTAGGTTGCCATTTCGCACGGCCTCGATGACGGCACGCACGCGTGCCGACTCGATCGTCGATGGTCGCGAGAGCAGCTCATAGCATGCTCGCTGAATCTCGCCGAGGGCATTCGGATCTACTGCCTTTAGCGTGAGGTACGCCGATGCCGAGTAACCTCCGAAGTAGAATGCTGCCGCCGCGAGGACAGCCGCTTCTGGTGCCAGAATCCCGCTGCAGGCCGGTGCCTGATCACTTCCGATGCCACCTGCCTGCGTGATCGCATTGCCCAACCGCGACCAGTCGACAGAATCTTCGTACGGTTTATGCAGACGGTCGAAGAGTTCTCCAACGAGCGAGATGTAGTAGTCATCGCTCCGTGAACGTATGTACCTCAGCTGCAGTGGCTGCTCCGAAAAGCCGAACCGCTCTACATGATGAAGGGCGTCTGCATCGCTCAGCCACTTGGCCAGAGTCGCCCTCATTTTCACTCCCCCGGTTCTGCAACAGTGGCGCGAACGGAGTCGAAGACATCTTCGTAGAGCTGCTTCAGATCTGGAACGGCGATCACGACCACCGTGTGGTCCGTGGGCTGTTCGTCGGGCACATCCGCGAGCTCGCTATTGACAAGACTCGCACAAACAACCGCGACGGCGCGAAACTGCTTCTGGGCTTCGGGATGGTCGGTGGCCTTGGTGAACCGCTCAATATGAGCGAGAGTCGTGGTGCCGAGGTCTTCATGAAGCGCTCGCTCCTTGAGCCACACCAGAGTTTTCGCCAGCCGACTTATCCGGTCCTTCTCGCAGTCGGCAACAGCCGAGCTAATGGGCGATGAGGTTCCGGCCGTCGACTTGGTCTTCACCTCAGAGCATAAGATGCGGTCGTCACTCGAAGATTGCGGCCAGTGCGGCAGTACAAAGTGAACGACATCTGAGTATGGTGCCGGCTTTGTCCGGTCCTGCTTCAACCGCCATTTCTTCGGACCAATGAGCTCAACGCCCGGCTCGACGGCTGCGTGGTACAGGAAGACCAGTATTTCCCCGAAATCACCCGCCATGGTGGAGCCTCGGTCTGGCAGTTTGGCCGCGACAAGCTCCGACCTCGGGCGACCGGTGCTCTGCGCCCGATTCTCAAGGAGAGCATCGTCGATGTAGCACCGACGCACTGGTACACCGAGTACATTCGTCCAAGCAGCCGCGTGCTCGTCGGAGACGCGGACCAGAATATACGACGACTGGTGCTCGTTAGTAAACCATGGCGCGATGGTCGCTAC
>CAYMGG010000135.1:0-14828 GCA_964389915.1 uncultured Planctomycetaceae bacterium | reverse complement strand
TCGTATGCCCGCGGGTCTTGTCCACATTCAAGGGCCGCCCGTCCGGCGGGCGCCAGAGCTTCAGCTTTTCGGGCGCTACGGCTTCGCCAGCCGGCAACTCGACCTCTCCGCCGGCCGGAGCGGTCGGCGCCGGGACCCCCCGGTTTTCAAACCGGATCGGCCCCTCCGGCGCGAAGAGATGCGGGCAGAGCGCCTGCTCGTCCTCGAATCCGAACGCTTTGGCCTCGCCCGCGTATTCGCCCTTGCGCAACACCTGAGAGAGCGCACAACCATCCGCGTCGGGCGCGCGGAAACGGCCCCAGACCAGATAGGTCCGATGGGCCGCCCGGGTCGCGGCGACATAGAAGAGCCGGCGATTCTCCTGGCTGATTTCGGCCAGGGCCGGACCGCGCACCCCGGGGCTCAGATCGACCACCTGATCCCAGGCCTCGCCCGTCGCGTTTCTTTCATGATAGGTGCAGTATTCGCTCTCTCCCTGCGGCGTGCGCAGCCCCAGCGTGGGGATGAAGACCAGCGGAAACTCCAGCCCCTTGCTCTTGAAAACGGTCATGAGCTGAACCGCCCGGGCGTCGCTCTCCAGCCGGGCCTCGAAGGCATCGTTCTCCACGCGCGTGGCTTGGTTGCGCTGGCGGGAGAACCAGCGCAGCGCCCCCTCCGGGCCGAGGCGCTGTTCCATGGCGGCCTGATGGAGCAGTTCCAACAGCTGCAGCAGATTGGTCAGCCGGCGCTCGCCGTTTTCGCGACTCAACAGCCGCGGACGAATCCCGCCAGCCGAGTCGAGCAGGTCAAAAGCCTTGATCACCGAACCCTGCCGCCATTCCGTCCCGGCCGCCCGGAACAGGCGGGAATACTCCTCCAGCGAGCCGAAGGCCGCCCCCGCCGGGGTCGGTTGGCGGCCCGCCGGGCCGGCCGCCCCGGCCAGCAGCCCGTACAATCGGCCGTCGTCGAGCCCGAAAAGATCGCTGGCCAGCGCGGTCCGCAGACCGACCGGCCAGCCCGGCTCCGCCACGGCCGCCAGCAACAGCTGGAGCTCCGCCGCCTCTTCGCTGTCGAAGACGTTGCCCGCGCTCTGGCGGACGGCCGGAATGCCCAGCCGCCGCAGCTGAAGATGCAGGCGCTCGGCCTCGTCATGCCGGTTCACCAGAATCGCAATATCGCCGGGCTGGACGCGCCGACCGCGCAACGTCAGGTCCGGATCGGCCAAGACGGCTTCGATCTCGGCCGCGACCGCGGCGAAAATCGGCTGGTAGATCTGGCTCTTTCCGCCCAGCTGCTGGCGGTGTACGGCGTAGGTATCGTAATACCAGATCCGAAACGGGTGTGGGTTGGGTTCGCCGGCCAGGAGCAGGGGCGGCTTGGTCCCGTCCGCCCGCAAATTGCCGGCGTAGGGAATGGTCGTGGCGGGATCCGGGGTTTCGAAGCCGTCGCGGAAGATCGTGTTGATCGCCTCCACCAGGCGGGTCTCGGAACGATAGTTCGTATCCAGGCTGTAGCGCCGGGGCCGGGGTTCGGTCTCGGCGGCGGCGAAATAGGTGAAGACATCGCCGCTGCGGAAAGAGTAGATCGCCTGCTTGGGATCGCCGACCAGAAACGCCGGATGCTCCGGGCTGGTGATGAACACGCGCCGGAAGATCTCGTATTGGAGCGGATCGGTGTCCTGGAACTCGTCGATCAGGGCCGCCCGGTATTCCCCGCGCAGAACGTCGCGCAGGCGCAGGCCGTGCCGCGGACTGCATAACGCGTCGCGCAGGCGCAGGATCAGATCGTCATAGGTGAGCTGCGTCCGGGTCTGCTTGAGCGCCGCGCATTTCTGCGCCACGGCGCGCGCGGCATGCGCCTTGATCTGGATTTGAACGTCTACGACCTCGGCATAGGGCCGCCAGGCCCGCGCCAAGTCCGCATCGTCAACGCCTTCGAGCTTGGGGCCGAGGCGGCCGATGAAACCGAACAGGGCGGGAATCACCGCGGCCGAGCCGGCCCGGAACTCGCTTAGCCTGGCGATGTCGTCCGGCCGGGATTTCGAATCCCACAGGCTCAGCTTTTTGGCCTGTTTGAACGCCGCTTGCAGGGATTCGCCATCGCAGACCTGGCGCAATGCTTCGAGAACCGCGGGCAGCCGCGCCAACGGCTCACCCTCGGGCTCGGGCCGCAGCCGGGCGTTGGGCTTGGCCAGGCAGACGCCCGCGAGTTTCCGCAGTTCGGGCAGAGACAATATTGCCGGGATCAGCGAATCGGCCGCGTAGGCGTGCCGCCGCCACCAGTCGGCGCTGGCCTCCGCCAATCCGGAGTCGTCGCGCCCGACCAATTCGGCTTCGAACGGCTGGCCGCATTCGAAGGCGTAGCGCCGCAGGACCGCATGGCAGAAACCGTGAATGGTGTGGATCGCCGCGGTGTCGAAGTCGAGCAGCGCCCGGGCGACGCGCTCCCGGCGCCCGCCGGCCGAGTCGCCATCCGGCGCGGGGCGGACCGGCAGTTGGCAGATGGCTTTTATGCGCTGAAACCTGCCGTCGGCCGCTTCTGTCCCGGTCAGCTCGCCGGCCAGATACCGCCGGCAGTCGTCGAGAATCTGGCGCAGCCGCTCGCGCAGTTCGTGGGCGGCCGCCTCGGTGAAGGTGACCACCAGGATCTGCTGCACCGGCAGCCCCCGCTCGACCACCAGCCGCAGGTACAGGGTCTGGAGGCTGAAAGTCTTGCCCGTTCCGGCGCTCGCCTCGATCAAATTGACGCCCGCCAGCGGGAAGTCCGCGGCAAGGATGACCTCGCCGAGCGGACGGGGCGGCGCATTTCTCTCGGTCGGGCTCATGCGGAATCCTTGGGCGACCGCCCGCGCGGCGATTTCCGCTCGGCCGGCGCCGGCCGGGGCATGGGCGCAAACACGGCGCAGGCGCAGTCCGCGAATTCCGGCCGCGCCTGCGGTCCCGGCTCGCGGAAGGCACGCCAGAAATAAGCGTCGGCACTCTCCCCGCGTTCCCAGCGATTACCGAGCCATTTCTCCTCGGCCGCGTTCAAAGCCTTATCTTCCGGGCCGACGCCCGCCTCCGCGACTTCGGACAAATGGCGGATGAAGGCGAAAGAGGTCTCCGGCGCAAAGGGCACGGGACGACTGCGCCCCGCCTGCCTCAGCCCGAGCAATTCGCGCAGCCGGTCGGCGGCCTCGGCCGCCGGCAGCGGGCCATACTCCTGCAACTCGGCCGAACCCCAAGGCGCAATGACCGTTTTGACCAGACTGCCGGCGGCGCACAACGCCAGATGCCCAAGCCAGGCGCGCAGACGGTCCTTGGCCTTCAGTCCGGCAGGCCGGGCGGCCAGGTTGAGCGCGTCCCCGCCCGGCAAATCCCGAACCTCCACCCGGCCGACGAGCGTAACCTCGCCCAGCGGAACGGCCAGGTCCACGAAGCGGGCGGGCTGGCTTAACAGCTGCCGCAGCGGCAGCTCGAAGGCGTCGGTGGTGATGGGCGAATCGAGGAAAAGCCGCACCTTCTCCCAGGCGGCCGCGAACTCGATCCGCCCCGGCTCGCCCAGCGCCAGCTGCCCTTGCTGGGTCAAGGCCTCCCGGAGCGGATCGCCCGCCACCGCCCCCGCCCGCATCGCCAGGAATATGGCGTGGTTCACGGCGTAGCGCTCCAGGCCGTCGGCCGCGAACGGTTCTTCGTCGGCCAAAGCGGCCTCCTCGTCCGAGGCGAAACGGACCTTGAGGATCTCGGTGAAATACTGCCTGGCCGGGTTGTCATAAAAACGCCGCAACTCGTCGAGCTGGACCACGGCGGATTCGGGCTCGACCAGGGCGGCCGGATCAAAGCCGCGTTCCGGAAGGTCGACCCGTGGCGCCAGCCGGGCCCGGGCGCAGGCGAGGTCCGCCTCCGAACAGGAGAAGAGCCGCTCGTTCCGGCCGGTGAAATAATCCGGATGAAATGCCTGGAGGTGATGGAGCGTCTCGAAACATTCCAAATCCGTCTTGCCGTCCCAGGCCGGCGTCCGCTCCGGCAGCGCCAGGCGGGCGCGCAAATAGCTTTTGAGTTCGTCGACCACGGCCGCCGGCGGGATGACCACGCTCTCCTGATCGCTGCGGCCGACATAGCTGAGGTGGAGATGCTCGCGTGCGGCCAGCACGGCCTCCAGAAACGCGGCCCGATCGGCCAGGCGCAGCGACGGATCGCCGTTCAAACGCGCCCCGCCGCGCTCCAGCAGGTCGAAGGCGGGCCGGGCGTCGGCGCGGGGGAACTTGGCGTCGCCCAGGCCGAGCAGACAGAGGTTGCGGCGGGGCTGGGCCGCCCCCTGCCGCAGGCCGGCGAAGATCACGACATTGGCGCTCACGTCCATGGCCGCCTCGGCGCTCTCCAATCGGCCGGCCAGGTAGGCCTGTACCGCCTCGAGCTCGACCGCCACGTCCGCCAGGCCGGTGGTCCGGGCCAGTTCGGCCAGCCCGCCCAGTTCCTCGCGGATCGCCAGCAACTCGGCGAAGGTTTCGTTGGTATTGGCGAAAAAGGCGTCGAGCAGGGCCTCCAGCCGCCGACTCCCTTCGGGCAGGTCGAACGCCTCCGCCGGGCGCAAAATTTCGCCGCTCCATTCGAGCCGGTCGAGCAGCTGGCAGAGCGCTCCGATCCGCCGGGCGTCCTCGGCCGAGGCCGTGGGCGCGGGGGCGAGGTCGCCCAACGCTCCGCCCGGGACCAACCCCGCCCGGTCGGCAGCCCCCACCTCGCCCAGGGCCTGGCCCAGCAGCAGCCGGTCGAGCCCCGCCCGCCAGCTGGTGGCCGCGGTGAAGGCCGCACCGCTGACGCGCTCCCGCTGCGACGCATCCAGCCCCCAGCGGACCCCGGCCAGCTCCACCAGCTCACGGACCGCCCCCGCCTCCTCCGTGGCCAGCCCGAAGCGCTCCCGGACCGCGTCGCAGGCTAGCAGATCGACGACTTCCGAAACCCGGTAGCGGCCCGCGGCGAACTCCAACAGCTTCAGGAAAACCTGCGCCGCGCCGCTCGTGGCCAATACGAACCGGTCGGCCACGGCGAAGGGAATCGCCTCGGCCGCATAGGGCTGGGCCGTGCCGAAGACGGCTTCGATATACGGCGCATAGACCGCCAGGTCGGTGACCAGCACCTGGATATGGCGCGGTTCCAGGGCGGGATCTTCCGCAAACCAGCGTCGCAACTGATCGCGCAGCACCTCGACCTCGCGCCGCGGGCTGTGGCAGATATGGATCCGCAGCGAATCGTCCGCCGGCCCGGCGGGCAGCGCCAGGCGCGGTTCGTCCTCGACCAGCGGGCGATCGGTCCGGATGTCGGCCTGGAGCCGGGCCAGTCGCGTCGCGGGTGCGGCAGAGCCTTCGCGACCGGGCAAGCGCACGACCTGGTCCGCCGCGCGACCAATGGCTTCGGCCACCAGCGCGGCCGGCTGCCGGGCGAGCGCTGCGGCCAGGGGATTGCGAAACGCAACCGGGCTTTCGGGCCGCCCCTGTAGCCCGGCCGGGGTCGGCCGGTTCCGGCCGGAATGGGGCGCAGCTTTCGCCGGCAGCGCGAAATCCAGCGCCTGCTGGCCGGCCCCGGCGCCCACCGGCTCCGGCAGAAACAGCCGGACGTTCACCGCGGCGGGCAAGTGGGCGAAAAATTCCAGGTAGACCGGAGGAATGGCCGGGACGCCGAAGACGGCGATCCGGGCGTATTCGTTTTCCAGACCGCAGGCGGGAAGTTTAGCGCGCATCGCGCCGAAAGCCGCGAGATAGGAATCCTGCTTTTCCCCAGCCAGACGCCGCCAGAGCTCCGCCTGCCAGGCCTCCGGAGTGGCCTCCGGCCCGGGACGCCTTTTGGTCTTTTCCCACCCGAGCAGCATTTCGGGGCGATAGACCTGGTAGTCGTCGAACCGGGCGGCCAGCGCGGCGGCCAGGCCGTACCGCCGCCAACCCGCCGTCGAATCGCCCAGATAGGCGCGCAGAGGCTCGAAAACCGCCTCGTCGCCCAGTTCGCCCAGCCGGCGGTACAGCCGCCAGGTCAGGCCGCTGCGAGAACAGGGATGAAGCCCGGGGGCGCGCTCCCCCCCGGAGCCGGCGACCATCCGGTACAGCCAGTCGTTGACGAAGACATTGAGGAAATGGACCTCCCAGTTGGCCCGCACCCGCTGGGGATTCCGCCCCCGCCGGTCCAGCACAAATCGCTGACGCAGCCAGGCCTGGACACAGCGATTGGGCACGATCAGGCACTCTGGCCGCAGAGGCTCTCGCCCCGCGCCGGCTTGGTCCGACCATGAGGCGAAGAGCCGGTCGGCCAAGACCTCCAGATCCGCCCCCAGGATGATCTCCACCGTCTCCCCCGCCGTTTCAGCCGCAAATTCTGCCGAGAAAAAGCCGCCAAGACTTCGCTTTGAGAGTCGAAAATTGGAGCCGCCTGCCACACTCCGACCGACGCGCAGCGGTATGCAAAACCGCAATCGAAAGCCGACAAAACCCACTTCACCATAAGCAAATTACAGACTCTGTGCAAGAAGCGAGTGCCCAAAACCCGCCCGCCGCCAGATCGACCGTAGCCGCGGCCGAAGACGCGCTTTTCGGTCCGGCCTCGATCTTGCCCACATAGGTCCCTGCCGCGGACGGGGCGCAACTACCGGAACTACCGGCAGTCTGCGCCGGATTCGAATTGCCTGTCTGCGTCCGATAACTCCGCCGCCTGCGCCCGGAAGGCAAATTTTGGCGCAGTGCAAAGGCGGTTTGGTCGTTAAATGATAAACGGGCCGCCGGCGAAATTTGCGGCCCGCCGGCAGGCCGGGCGGGCGTGCGGGGCGGGGCGTATTCTTCAAAAACCGCAGGCTCCGCGACGCCAAAGCGCGAACCCTGCACCGACCGGCCCCGCAGCTCCCGGGACCGATAAGCCACCCGCCCCGGACCGCGACGACCAAGGAGGGGGAATGGATCTGAAGGGCAAGAAATTCCTGGTGATCGGCGGGGCGGGCTTCATCGGCTCGCACGTCGTCGACCAGTTGCTCCAGGCAGACGTGGCCGAGGTGGTGGTGTACGACAATTTTTCGCGCGGCCGCGAGGAGAACCTGGCCGAGGCCCGACGCGACCCCCGGCTGCGGATCTTCGAACTCGGCGGCGACATCCTCCACCGCGACCTGCTGGCCGAGGCGGTGCGGGGCATGGACGGGGTCTTCCACCTCGCGGCGCTCTGGCTGCTGCACTGCCACGACTATCCCGAAAGCGCGTTTGAGGTGAACGTCCGCGGCACCTTCAACGTGCTGCTGGCCTGCCTGAACGCGGGCGTCAAGCGCCTGGTCTACTCCTCCTCGGCCTCGGTCTACGGCGATGCCCTGGCCGAACCGATGACCGAGGAGCATCCCTACAACAATAAAACCTTTTACGGCGCGACCAAGATCGCCGGCGAGCATCTGCTGCGCGCCCTCCATCACCGCTACCGGAACACGCCCCAGCAACTGGATTATGTAGGCTTGCGCTACATGAACGTCTACGGTCCGCGTCAGGACTATCAGGGCGCTTACATCGCGGTCATCATGAAAATCCTCGACCGGCTCGACCGGGGCGAGCCGCCGCTGGTCTACGGGGACGGCTCGCAGGCCTACGACTTCATCTACGTCGGCGACGTGGCGGCGGCCAATCTCTGCGCCATGAAGGCCGAGGCGACCGACCGCTGCTACAACGTCGGCTGCGGGATCAAGACCACGATCCGCGAACTGGCCGAGCTGATCCTGACGGTGACGGGATCGCCGCTGGCGATCCGCTACGAGCCGGCCGGCGCCACCTTCGTCACCAACCGGGTCGGCTGCCCCAAGCGGGCGGCGCAGGATCTGGGCTTTACGGCCCGGATCGGGCTGCGCGAAGGACTGGAGCGGCTGATCGCCTGGCGTTCGGCCCACCGGGCCGAGGTCGCCCGCCGGCGGCGCGAAGCCGGGTTGCCCGAGAGAGGCTAAGATGGCTGATCTGCGCCCCATCCACATCGCCCAACCGTGCACCGGCGAGGAAGAATGGCTGGCGCTGCGCGAGCCGATCTTTTCCGGCTGGCTGACCCAGGGCCCCCAGGTGGCCGCCTTTGAAAAGGCCTTTGCCGCCCGCCACCAGGTCAAGCACGCCCTGGCCACCACCAGTTGCACCACCGCCCTGCACCTGCTGCTGGCCGGGCTCGGAATCGGCCCCGGCGACGAGGTGATCGTGCCGGCCTTCACCTGGGTCGCGACGGCCAATGCGGTCGTCTACTGCGGAGCGCGGCCGGTGCTGGCCGACGTCCGGCCGGACACCTTCAATCTCGATCCGCAGGCGGTCGCGCGAGCGATCACCCCGCGCACCAAGGCGATTCTCGCCGTCCACCTCTTCGGCCTTTGCGCCGACTGGGAGGGGTTGCGCGCCGTCGCCGGAAAGATTCCACTTTTGGAAGACGCCGCCTGCGCCGCCGGGGCGGCCTGGCAAGGCCGGCCGGCCGGCGGCCTGGGCCTGGGCGCCGCCTTCTCGTTCCATCCGCGCAAGTCGATCACCACCGGCGAGGGCGGGATGGTCACGACCGACGACGACGCCTTGGCTGCGCGGATCGATTCGCTGCGCAACCATGGGGCCAGCCTCTCCGAGGAGCAGCGCCATCAGGGCCCCCGGCCGTGGCTCCTGCCGGATTTCGACCTGCTGGGCTACAATTACCGGATGACCGATCTTCAGGGCGCGGTCGGGCGCGTGCAATTGGGGAAGCTGGACGGTTTCCTGATCGAGCGCCGGGAGCGCGCGGCCGGGTATGCGCGCGAACTGGCCGCAATTCCCTGGCTGACCCCGCCGACCGTTCCGCCCGGCTTCGATCACGCCTGGCAAGCCTACGTCTGCCGGGTGGACGAGGCCCGGGCGCCGGTTCCCCGCAACGAACTCATGGCCCGGTTGCAAGCCCGGGGCATCGCCACCCGGCCGGGCACTCACGCCGTGCACCTGCTGGGCTATTATCGGGAGACGTTCGGCTGCCGGCCGGACGACTGCCCCGTCGCGCGCGACTGCGACCGCTTCACGCTGGCCATCCCCCTCCACAACCGAATGACGGACGACGATTACCGGCGCGTCGTAGCCGCGCTGCGGGAGGCGGGCTGATGTGCGGTCTGACGGGGGTGCTGGCCCTGGACCGCACGCCGCTCAACGTCGAGCGGCTCAAGCCGATGGTCGACGTGATCGCCCACCGCGGCCCGGACGACGCCGGCTATCTGGTCTGGCAGACCGGCCGGTTGCGGCCCGACGGGCAGGCCTACGGCCAGGCCTTCACCGACAGCCGGTTCCGCCTGGTCAACCCGCTCCTGCCGCTCATCGACAGCGACGCCGGCCGGCAGATGCTGGCCGAGGAGCCCTGGGACCTGTTTCTGGGCCACCGCCGGCTGGCGATCCTCGACCTGTCGGTCCGCGGCCATCAGCCGCTGGGCGATAAGGCCGGCGCGCTCTGGCTGGCCTACAACGGCGAGATCTACAATTTCCGCGAACTGCGCGCCGAGCTGACCGGCCTGGGCCACAGCTTCGCCGGCCAATCCGACACCGAGGTGCTGCTCCAGGCCTGGGCCCGGTGGGGGGCCGGCTGCGTGCCGAAACTGAACGGCATGTTCGCCTTCGCCCTCTGGGACGGGCGGGTCAAAAAGCTCCATCTGGTCCGCGACCGCTACGGCATCAAGCCGCTCTATCTTTACCGGAACGGAAGCGCCCTGGCCTTCGCCTCGGAGATCAAGTCGATCCTCGCCTATCGCCCGGAGCCGCCGCGAGTCGACCTGCTGGCGTTGAACGAATACTTCTCGTTCCAGAACACCTTCAGCGGCCGGACGCTGTTCGAACATATCCGGCTGCTGCCGCCCGCCACGATCGTCACCGTGGACCCCGCGGCCGCCGCGGTCCGCGAGGAGCGCTACTGGGACTTCGATTTCCGCCGGCCCAGCGCGGCGAGCGAGGCGGAGTTGCGCGAAGAACTCGGCCGGCTCATCGGCCAAGCCGTAAAGCGACAGCTGGTGAGCGACGTGCCCATCGGCAGCTACCTGAGCGGCGGCCTAGATTCGGGGACCATCACGGCCCTGGCCACCCGGGATCTGGGGCGCATCTGCACCTTCACCGCCGGGTTCGACCTCTCCGAGGCGGCGGCGCACGAATTGCAATACGACGAGCGGGAACTGGCCGAGCACATGGCCAGCGTCTTTCAGACCCAGCATTACGAATGCGTCCTGCACGCGGGCGACCTGGCGGCGGCGCTGGACAAGCTGGTCTGGCACCAGGAGGACCTGCGCGTCGGCCAATCCTATCCGAACTGGTATGTCGCGGGGCTGGCCGGCCGGTTCGTCAAGGTCGTCCTCTCGGGCGCCGGGGGTGACGAGCTGTTCGGCGGCTATCCCTGGCGCTACGCGGCCGCGCTGGGCGAGCCGGGTTCGGACTTCGTGCAGAACTACTACCGCTATTGGCAGCGGCTGGTCAGCAACCGCAACAAGCTGGCGCTCTACCGGCCGGAGATCGCCGAACGGCTGCGGGGGCTGGAGGACGAGGGCGCGATACCGTTCCGGGACGAGACGATCAGCGTCTTCCGCCGCGTGCTCGGCGGCGGGGTTGACGCCGCCACGCCCGAGGAACAGGTGAACTGGGCCCTCTATTTCGAATGCAAGACCTTCCTGCACGGCCTGCTCCTGGTGGAGGACAAACTCTCCATGGCCCACTCGCTCGAGACGCGGGTGCCGCTGTTGGACAACGACCTGGTCGATTTCGCCTGCCGGGTGCCGATCCACCTCAAGGTGCCGGGCCTGCGCGAACTCGGCCTGCTCGACGAGAACCTGCTTGAGGAGAAGATCCGGTACAAGGAACGGATGCAGGTCGGCAAGAACATCCTGCGCCAGGCGATGGAACGCCACCTGCCGGCCGGGATCTTGAACGCGCGCAAACAGGGGTTCAGCGCGCCGGACGAGTCCTGGTTCCGCGGCCGCTGCGAGAATTACGTGCGCGAACGCCTGCTGGCCAACGACTCCCGGATCGGCGAATACTTCGAGCCGGCCTTCGTGCGCGGCAGCCTGGACCGGCACGCCCGCGGCGAGGAGAACAACCGCCTGCTGATCTGGTCGTATCTGTGCTTCGAAACCTGGCTGCGCACCTTTCAGGCGGAAATCTGAAATGCCCGTCCCGATCCCCCACTCCCGCCCCTGGCTGACCGCCGCCGACCACGCGGCCGTGGCGGCGGCCTTGAATTCCGGCTGGCTGAGCGACGGCGAAGAGGTCCGCAGGCTCGAGGCCGAGTGCGCCGCCGCCGACGGCGGAGCCGGGGGGATCGCCACGGCCTGCGGCCGGGCGGCGCTGCGCCTGGCGCTGGAAACCCTGGGCGTCGCCGGCCGAGAGGTGCTCCTGCCGACCTACGTCTGCGGCGAGGTCGAGAGCGCCGTCATCGCCGCCGGGGCCGAGCCGGTTTTCTGCGACGTGGGTCCGGCCTGGCTCATGACTCCCGCGACGGTCGCCGCCCGGCTCTCCGCGCGCACGGCGGCCATCATCCTCGTGCATCTCTTCGGCCGGCGGGTCGAGGCCGAAACTTTTCGCGGCTTCGGCGTGCCGCTGATCGAGGACGCCTGCCAGGCCTTCGGCGTGGCTCGCGGCGCCGGGTCGATGGCCACGGCCTACTCCTTCCACGCCACCAAGTGCCTGTGCGGCGGCGAAGGAGGCTTGTTGACCAGTGCGGACCCGGCCTTTCTGCGGGCGGCCCGAAAGCTGGTCGATCAGAACGGCGGCGAGGACCGGCTGCTGGCCCCGCTGGCCGGGCTGAACGCCGCGCTGGTGCGCAGCCAGCTGCGCCGCTATCCCGAAATGCTCGCCCGCCGAATCCAGATCGCCGAGCGCTACCGACAGGCGTTAGCGGACCGGGCCGTGGAATCGGCCGCGCCTCCCCCCGGCAGCGTCCCATTCCGCTTCACCCTCCGCCAGCGCGCCGCCTTCCCCGCCGTCCGAGCCCGTTTTCTGGAGGCCGGGGTGCACGTCCGGCAAGGCGTGGACGCCCTGCTCCACCGGCGGCACGGGGAGCCGGATGCGCGCTTTCCTCAAGCCGCACAACTCCTGGCTCAAACCGTATCCCTGCCCCTGTATCCGGGGCTGACGGAGGAGGAGATTCAGCGCTGCCTGGCGGCGATGCGCCGGGTCTTGGCCGACGGAGAGGCGCATGGCGCTGGCGATTGAACGGCTGACCGAAGCGACGGCCGCGGAATACGCCGAACTGGTCGGCCGCTGCCCCGAAACGCTGCTGTACGTGTCGGCCTGTTATCGGGATTTTCTGCGGCGCGTCCTGCCGACCGGCGAGGACCTTTATCTGCTGGCCCGAGCGGAAGGCCGGCTGTGCGGAGCCTTGCCGGCCTTCGTCGCGCCCGGACCCTACGGCCCGGTGATCAACTCCCTGCCCTTCTACGGGAGCCATGGCGGCGCATTTGCGGCGCCCGACGCCCCCGATCCCGCCGGCGTGAAACGCGCTTTGCTGGCGGCCCTGGACGCGGAGGCCCGCCGGCGGGAGGCGGTGGCGACGGTGATCGTGGCCCTGCCGCTGGCGGCGGACGACGCGCTCTATGCGCCCGGGAGCGACCCCGAGCTCCAGGACGATCGGATCGGCCAATGGACGCCGTTGCCGGCGGGCCTGGCTGGCGACGCGGCCGAGGCACGCCTGATGGCCGCCTTTCACGGCAAGACCCGCAACAGCCTCCGCAAGGCCCAGCGGTCGGAGCTGGCCGTCGGACACGCCGGCGACGAAGAAACTCTGCGCCGGCTGGCCCGACTGCACCAGGACAACCTAACGGCCATCGGCGGCCGGGCCAAGCCGGAAGCGATTTTCATCGCGATTCGGGCCGCATTTGCATATGATCGGGACTATCGGGTTTACACCGCCTACCGGGGGGAAGAACTCGCCGCCGCCCTGCTGGTCTTCTTCCACCACCGGACCGTCGAATATTTCACCCCGGCCACCCGGGAGGCTTTCCGCCCGCTGCAACCCTTGAGCCGACTGATCCTCGAGGAGATGAAAGAAGGGACCGCCCGCGGCTGCGCCTGGTGGAACTGGGGCGGAACCTGGCGGACCCAGACGGACGTCTATCGTTTCAAGTCCCGCTGGGGCACCGAGGACCACCCCTATCGCTATTTCGTGCGCCCGGGGCCGGGAATGGCGGCGCTGCGCCGCCGGGCCACGCCCGCCGAGCTGCTGGCGGCCTATCCGTATTTCTATGTCGTCCCCTTCGCCGGCCTGGCCCGGCCGGAGGCGTCGGCCGGAGACCAACCATGAAGCGCTCGGACCTGGTCATGGAACTGCTGTTCGATTACGAAGGCCGGTCGGAAACCGAGCTGCGCGAGCTCTGCGCCCGCCTCCCCCGCAAGCAGATCCGCTGGCTGGGCATACATCACCCCGACAACCGGACTCGCCGGATCTTCTATCAGCTGACCAATGTCACGATCGGCGAGGGCACGGTGATCAATATTCACTTCGTGGTCTTCGACGATTATGAGCCGCTGCTCACCATCGGCCGCAACGTCGCGATCTCTTCCGGCGTCACGGTGGTCTGCGCCTCCAATCCGAACAACTCCGCCCTGGCCGGTCTGCCCCAGGTGCGCGACCAACTCTGCGTGAAGCGGCCGGTGGTGATCGCCGACGACGTCTGGATCGGAGCCGGCGTCATCCTCCTGCCCGGCGTCGTCGTCGGCGCCGGCGCGATCATTGGCGCCGGGGCGGTGGTCTCCCGGCCGGTTGCCGCCGGGGCCGTGGTCGCGGGGGTTCCGGGACGGATGCTCCGGAAGCTGGATTTCCCCGCCGTTCCATCGGAAGGGACGCCATGACCGCCGCGCCTTGCTGTCCGCTTACCGGTTCGCCGGACACCGAATTCGTCGCCCGGTCCGCCTGCTCGGTCACCTCGGACGGCCGGTTGCTGGACAAACCGGTCGAGAATTGGATCAGCCGGCCCACCGGCCTGATCTTCAACCCGTCCGGAGTGCGGGGAGAGGAGGGGGAATTCTACCGGTCCGAATACGATCTGGCGGCCGAGAGCGCCGAGGCCCAGACCTTGATTTTTTCCGACAACCCGCCGGTCCGGCTGCACGATGCGGTGCTCGCTTTCATCGAATCCGGCCGGCCGTTGCCGGCCCGGGGCCGGTTGCTGGAGATCGGTTGCGGCAAGGGGCAGTTCTTGCGCCGGTTTGCCGAACGTTATCCGGAATGGGCGCTGGCGGCCATCGAACCCAGCCGCAACGCCCTGCGCTGGCTGGACCGAGGCTTGCCGAACCTGCGGGTCTACGAGGGGCCGCTGGAGAGTTCGCCCTTCCTGGGGGAGCAGTTCGACCTGCTGGTCGCCAATGGCGTCCTGGAGCACGTCCCCCAGCCGCTGGCCTTTCTGCAACGGCTGCGGCCGCTGCTCGGAGCGGAAGGAGCGGCCTTCGTCGGCACTCCCAACTTCCAGGCCAATCCGGCGGACCTCTTCACCTTCGATCATCTGAGCCGATTCCTGCCGGAGGTGGCGCTACGCCTCTTCCGACAGGCCGGTTTCCGCCCGTTGCGGACGCAGGCGGAACCTACCCGGGTGCCGATGTGGTTCGTCCTGGCGCCGGCGGAAGCACAACCGGAGGCCGCCGCGGCGGATTTCTACCCGCCGGCCCGGGCCGCGGCGACCGCGGCGCTGCGATTCCAGGAAAGCATCTTCGCAGCCTACGAGGCTTGCGCGACCGACCGGGAAAGCACCGGCGGGCGGGCGGCGATGTTCGGATTAGGGGCGATCGGCCTGATGGGCGCGGCCTGCACCCGGCTCGGTTCCGGACAGCTGGCGTGCCTGCTCGACGATAACTCGCTGCTGTGGGGCTCGCAGCGGCGGGGGCTGGAGATCTGCGGGCCGGAGGAGAT
>CAYMGG010000134.1:0-14843 GCA_964389915.1 uncultured Planctomycetaceae bacterium | reverse complement strand
GGTGGCCTAGTTTTGCTCGCCCGACCTGGCCCTGTTTTACTCGCCCGCCGCCAGTACCCTCATGTAATGGAGAACTTTATGGATCATGTCTTCGTTCACGGCGTGGAGTGGGTTGCCGACATTGATGCTGACTTCACCGCCACCGTCTCCCACATCTTCACCGCCAAGAGACGCGCCCCCAAGTGCTCCTGCGACCGCAAGGAGAGAGTGGCTCGTCTCTGCTCCAAGTGCCTCCTCCTGAACATCCCTTCGTTGTCGTCTGGCCTGCCGGGGGGATTCCCTGTCCGCTACATGGCCTTTGAGTCGAACCCCGGCCGTATTAGGGTGCGCTGGGTTGGATTGGCGGACGATCTGGCGGTTCCGGAGAAGGTCTTTGGGCATTTCGACCTTCCCATTGCCGCACCCCGGTTGCTAGGGGCCAAGCGGGCTGAGGTTTTCATCCCGGTGGAGCGTTCCTCTTCTTCAGAGGGGTGGCCGTGGCTGCCTGAACTGCGGGCCGCTCTGACGGGGCCGCACCTTGTCGTGGATGCCGAGCCCGAGACCTGCGAGGAGCGGGATTCGGACATCAAACGGTTCTTCTGGTCAGGGGCATTTGCCCATACCACTCTGCCGAGGAAATCCGGCCGGACGGGATTGGCGGCCGTACCCACCTATCGGCTGGACCTCTACCAGATCGACGATCACCGGGGCTATCCCGCCAAGATGGAAATTAAGGTCACGGCTGGTCGTCGGGGGGAATTCTTCACCGTCGAGGATATGCGCGACCGTCTGTTGCCGGAGATGGCGGGGCTGCTCTGTGCCATCCGCTACGAGTTCTGCTTCAGCAGTCCGCCTCTCGGAACATTGCAGGTCGGTATGCACTACCAACCGGCGGGTGACGGTCGCGGGCCGGGGCACGGCCCGTTGGTGGAACTGGCGACTACAAGGGCGTTGTTTCTGTCGGGACGCGGCAATGAGACGGATGGCCGCTTGGATCGGGCCGTGGTGAATCGCCTCATTCGGATCGGAGCAAACCGGTCCATGTCCGCCAAGGCGACCAGCAAGGCAATCATCGCTTATGGCGGGCTGGCCCGTTGCGGCAATGACGAGTTGATTGCGATTGACCCCGTTCGCGTGCGGGTGCCGGTCACGAAGGAAATCCTTGCCAAGCAGGGCTTGGGCCTTCCGGTCGGGTTTGTGAAGGCGGTTGCGGATACACCGGCCTTGGGGCGGGAGGCGCTACGGCAGAAGGTCATGGAGGGGTTGGCCCGGACAGGCGACCCGAGGTTATCGCGGCTACTGTTGGCGCTGGATCGTGACGACGTGGATATTGAGGCGGCCCAAGCCCGACTTGAGGCTCTTCTGGCACCGGCGGCGGGTTCTATGGCCGTGGCGGTCTGACGGCACGGCATTCACTTGGTTAGGATACCTCTGGAAGCCTCAGATTGGCCCCTTGGGGCGATCTTCCCCCCGGCGACGATACTTGGGCTGTCCCGGCTTCCGGCGCGTCCTATTGCCCGCTATACGGACGCCGCCGGGGTCAGTGGCGGGGAGGTAGGTATCCCGGATGCGCTGTTCTGTTCTGGGTGTTGGAAAGCGGAGCCAACCGTCTGCCCGGCAGGCAATTTCGGCGCATAAATGGGCTTCGGTTCCGCCCGTTCAAGACCGGCTGCTCGGGCGGCCGCACGGATCGCCCGCCCCATAAATGCGTCAAGGGCGGCTTTGTTCGCGAAATTTTCCATTTGGTCCAGAGCGCGGCGCAAATTTACCCCGGCCACGTCGCACTCCTCTATGGTCGGCGTCCGGCGCAGTTTGACCCACAGGCGCAGGTAATCGTCCATGATCGCCTTCACAGGGTATCGCCGGGCCGCCTCCAACAGGCGTCCAAGGCTCCCCCATACACATTCGAGCGCATGGAAGGAGGGCACAGCCTCGGGCATGCGTCGCCGTGCCGCCCGGTACTGCACCGCCGTCGTGATTTTGAACTCCAAGACCACCTTGATGAAGTATTCGGGGGCCGTCGGTGGCTCCCCGATGATCGACTCGGCCGGGAACGCCTGATCTACGGCCGCCTGCCATGACCCAAACGCCTTTTGGAAATCGTAAACCGTGGGTTCACCCGATACCCGGCTTCGCAAGAGTTGCCGGGTCGAGTGGATACCCCGGTCCTTGAGGTACGCCAGCAGGTAGTCGGGTTTGAAATCCGGCCGGTGCTCAACGCGCCGGGGCCGCCGTTCGAACCTGAACCGCCGCCGCTGTTCGGCAGGCATGGTGAGAAGCCGCTCTATCGGGTCGCGTCTCAAGTCTATCGCCCTCCGCATTCTGGCCATCTATTGATGCAGACGCCGAAGCGCCAGCCATTGCCTTCGGTGGAGCTTCACCACTCGCCGGACTCAGGAAAGGCATCGTGCAACCGCTCAACGCGGGCGGCTTCAGCCCGCTCCTTTGCATCGCGCAGGCTTTCAAGCGCCGACTCGTACGCTTTCAGGGCGGTCAACTGCTGTACCGTAACGTGTTCCTTGACGAGGTGCCGGACAGCATCGACATCTTCAAAGAGGACCGTCCAGCCGTTCGCACTAACACGGACTTTAACTTCTCCGCACACGCCAGCCACAATCAACCATGCGGCGATAGTGCCATCATAAATCTCCGCGAAACCGTCGCGTTCTGAAATTGCTTCCATTTGTCCCTCCTCTTCTGTGGGTGGCGTTCTGCGGGCAAATTGAGGCCGCTTCCTCCGCTCGGTGGCCATTGCCAAAAGCTGCTCCGCTGGGTCTTTGCGCATGGTCTGCGCCCTTCATTTCTCTGTCTCACTGTAAGACGGTGTATCGGGTTTTTATGAATCGGTGAACCGGCTACCAGAAATTCCCCGGCCGGGCGATATTCCCATGAGTCCATCATGGGAAAGGAGCGTCCGTGCCCGAAGCCGAAATCAATACTCGTCGCCGCGACTGGCTCCAAGCCGCCAAGAGGCTTGCCCTGCAATTTGTCGAACGTCGTTCTACTATCGGCGACCTTTGCCCGATGATTCCCTGCACTGATCGTCCGGCAATTCTGAAGCGCCTTGTCCAGATCGGCCGCGAGATCGACCAGACGATTTCCCGCATGGCAGAAATCGAATCCGGCAACCCACCTCTCGGCGTCGCCGCCCTGCTGCCGACGGCCGGTACGGAAGAGCGGACTGCCGTTGCGTTGCTGGTGCTCGCCCGCCTGTCACCGACTGCCAATAGAGAACTCCGACAGGTAGGAGATATCAGCGAGCACATTGCCGGGGATGACCCGGCCGTGGCACTCGCTGTCCGTCAGTTATTCTCCCTGAATGGTTCCCTGCGACCGTTTGTCGGGGTCGAGCGCGGAGGAGAGTCCAATCTCGATCTATTCCACGTCCTGCTCCGCGACCAGTATTTCGCGCAGGTTCTCGGCGACACCCCGGACGCGGAGGCCCAAGCGCTGGGCCTGCTGGCTTCCGACGACACGGGCCGCCGAACGAGACGGAGGTAGTGGCCATGCCTGATCTCTCAACCATCACACGGCCGAAGATCGGTGAAACTACGGAGGTCCGGCTCGCGAAGCGTTGGCGTTGCCTGCTGCACAACGACGACATTCACACAATGGATTTCGTTGTCTCGGTTCTGATGGAGATTTTCGGCATGGACACCCTCGCCGCCCATCGGGTGATGCTGGACGCGCACAACGAGGGCGTCTCTGTCTGCCAAACCGGAATGTCTCAAGAACACGCCGAACTCAAAGCCGATCAACTGGCGTGCTACGGACTGACGAGCAGTATTAAGGCGGAACCATGACCCAGAAGCCGACCACCAAAAATAACGCCAAGAGCGAGGCCTGTAATCCCCGCCAAGGGCCAAGCGGCAGGCGAGCCGCACAGCCGGGGGCGCGGTTGGAGGGCCGCGTCCCCGCATATTCAACTCTCCGGTGATCGTCCACCGGTAAGACAATTTGAGGTTCCCGAAATGGCTGACACGACTCTCATTCCTACTCGTCCGGTCCTGCCGACCGTCCGTCGCAACCCCGGCGGGAATGGCAAGGTCGTCTCATCTCAAGCGAAGCCCGCCCGTGAGAAATTCCTTCCGAGCCAGAAACGAATGTTTCGATCCGGGGCCTGTTTCGCCGCCGTCGTGATCGTCGCCCTGATGCTGCTATCCCTTTCGCATTTGGCGGATGGTATTTCGCGCATTACCGGTGTCCCGTTCTGGCGGGCAGTAGCAATGGCGCTGGGCATCGACATGGGCTTGGTAGCTGCCGAATCCGCCCGCGTTATCACGGCGACAACTGCCCTGTATCAGCGGATCAGATGGCACTCAGCGGTAGTCGTCTGGACTACATTGGTGCTCAGCATGTTCTTGAATTCGCTGGCGTTTTGCGAGCGCTCCGACACGGAGGCTTATCACATCGCGCTGGGAATTGCGTTGGGAATCATCCTGCCCTTGCTGGTGTTTCTGCTGACACGTCTGGCGACGACCATGTGGGTGGCTGGGCGGAGGGAGGCCACCCCATGAATATCAAGAAGATCAAAGAGAACGGCCACTACATTAAGGACCTCTTCGGTCGGTTCCGGTACGAGATTCGGATCAGCAAGGGCGCAACGGAAATCCGCCGTCGTATCTGGGCCGAAAACGATACAGAAGCGGCTCGACAGGCAGCCGTGATCTCGAAGCAGACGGATTGCATTCGCCTTCGGTGGTCTGAGGGATTGAAGCTCTGGGCAGAAGCTCATCTCGGGCACTGCTCTCCGGGGTATTTCGACGACATCGAGCTTCATGTCCGGCGATTTATCGAAGAGTTCGGCGACATCTCTATCGAGGAGACCACGCACCAGAAAATGTTGGCGTACCTTAACCGCCGCGCCCAAGGGAATGGTGCGACCGCAAACCGCGTCCGGCGCATTTTGTTTGTCGCTCGCTGGCTCCGCAGGAATGACATGATCCGAAGCATCCCGTTTGAGCATATCCCGATGTTTCGGAACAAGCCGATCCAGCGGAAGCCAATTCTGCCGGATGAACTGCCGCAATACCTCGCCGTGCTGAACGACTATTCCCGCCCCATTGTAAAGATGCTGGCATTCACGGGATTGCGCAGCAGCGCCGTGTGCAATCTCCGCGAGTCCGATATCCGCGACGGTGCGTTCGTGGTGCGCGAGAAAATGGGCAAGACGCGCGTCATCCCGATTGATAGTGTCCTTGGCGCAGTGCTCGACGAAGCCCGCGCAGTAAAGGCCAAGAAGGGTTCACAGAACGAATACGTCTTCATTCACCAGAGAGGGAGCAAATGGGATTGCCGTTCCCTGCGTCATCACTGCGCTCGGAAGTGGAAGGAGGCGGGGCTAGAACATAGACCGATTCATTCGTTGCGGCATGGTTTTGCGACAGCCGCCGCCTTGCAGGGCTTCAGCACCCGACAACTGCAAGCGGCCCTCGACCACGAAAAGTTTTCTACGACCGAGCGATATCTGCACGACCTGAAAAAGAGTCTCGTAGCGGACGAGGTTGGGCAGGCGGTACGGGCCGAGTTACTGAAGCACCTGTCGAACGGTCGGAAGAACAGAGAGAAGAAGGACAAGGCAGCAGGGGATGAAGAGGAAGAGCCTCCGTAGCTGGCTATCCCTCTTCGGAATACTCGCCCAATACTTCGCGAGCGAGTTCTGAATCGAACGTCAGTCTGCCGAGTTGCTGGTGGGCTGCAAGCAATCCCTGCACAGCCTGCCTGCGGTTCCCCTCGAAATACCGTTTCTGCAATAGCCGAACTCGCCGGGCATCGTCGAACAGGCAGGCCCAGTCGTTCTCGTCACTGCGGACCCTCGCCGGTCTGACTCCCATGAAAATCAGCCATACAGCAAGGGCGCGGTCATAGACTTCGGCGGAAAGATTCTGCTTGTAGATCGAGCGACGCATGGGGAGGACTCCTTGCAGATCGTGGTCTACAAGGGGCCGCACTATTGAAGAATTGTCGGTGATCGTGGCTTGAGAAGGCGTGCCAAGATTCTGCCAAGCCTACGGGCGTAGGGCAGTGGCTAGAGCACCACCGGAACCCGGTGCAAGCCATTCATCCGAATCAGGCTTGCGCTGACTCGGGGCGGCATCTGGCAAAAATCTGGCAAGAAGGGTTTTCTGGGGGGGTAAATGAAAGACGGAGAACACCGTAAGTCCGGCATTCTCCGTCAGTTAATGTGGAGCGGGCGAAGAGATTCGAACCCTCGACCCCCACCTTGGCAAGGTGGTGCTCTAGCCGCTGAGCTACGCCCGCGTTAAAATTTACGCTGGCCAGGCGCTTAGCGCTCCTTGGTCAGCGATTGCGGAAGTATATTCCATCTCTCCGGCAAGTCAAATAAATTTCCGCTTTTCTCTCCTTGACCGCCTCGCCAGATTGCCCTAAGCTGAGTGGCTCAATTTTGGCCGAAAATGTCATTCGGCCGCGGCCGGGAGCAGTAGGCGCCTGCAAAGAAACGCCTATTCATTATGGAATGACCTGTTTTTCGGCTGGCGCAAAGATTGGACTTTGAAAGTCGCAGATTCGAACGCGATGCAGGGGAATAGCGCGGGCTTCGACTTGATCGGTTTGGCGATGTCCTAGGCTTGCGCCTGCCGCCGGAGCGCTCCAAGAGTCAGTTTTATACGGGCTGGTTACAAACCTGGCCAACGGTTCGGCCGGCCCCTGGATCAGCGTAATGCATCATTTTTATTAGTCGACTGCGGCCAGGCCTAGTCAGATTCGATCGTTAGTGGCCGCCGGCTTGGGCGAAAGGCATGAAGCTTTCGTCCCAACCCAGCGGCCTGAGGCCGGACCACTCTGACAGCCAAGGCCGACGCCGGACGCAGTCGGCCGGGAGTATGACTTCACCATGAGCGACCAAGCTGACAATCCTGCCGAAAGCAAGCGCATCAGCCGCCGGGTGGTTGCCGGCGCCAATCCCGGCCCCGAAGAGCGGCCGCACCCGGCCGCCGGCGCGCCGCCCACCTGGAAGTGGGAGCTGGCCGGCCTGGGATTGGTGCTCGCCGGCGCGGCGCTGGTCCTGTTGATCCTGGCCCTGCTGGTCCGCAGCCGTTCGGCCGGGTTGGCGGAAAAAAGTCGCCAGGACGAGTCGCACAAGACGGTGGCGCCGGTCCCCGTCGAGGTCCAAGAACTGAAGCCGACCGTCTTTGCCGAGCACATTCGCCTGCCCGGCATGGTCTCGGCCTGGCAGACGGTGGACCTTGCGGCGCAGGTCGCGGGGAAGGTGACCAAGCTGCCGGTCGAGGAAGGCCAGACGGTCAAGGCCGGCGAAACTCTCTGCCTGATCGAGGACCGCGATTATCGCATCGCCTTGGACCGCGCCCGCGCCGCCCACGACCTGGCCGGCAAGACCCTGGCCCGCTCCCGCCGCCTCCAGGCCGCCGACGCCCGCACCCAGGCCCAGCTCGACGCCGACGAGGCCGCCTTCGCCGAGGCGGCCGCCAACCTGGCCACGGCCGAACTCAACCTGGAGCGTTGCACCATCGCCAGCCCCGGGGCGGGCGTGCTGGAAAAACGCCAGCCCGAGGTCGGCATGCTGCTGGCCGTGGGCAGCCCCGTGGCGCGCTTGCTCGACCTGGCCAAAGTCAAGGTCGAGATCGGCATCCCCGAGCAGGACGTCGACGCCCTGCGCAATCTGGAAAGCTGCGAGGTGACGGTCGAATCGCTCGACGGCGGCCGGCATTTTGCCGGCCGGCGGATCTTCCTGGGGCACGAGTTCACGGCCGGGGCGCGGGTCTACTTGCTGCGGCTGGCGGTGGATAATCCCGACGGTCGCCTGCGGCCGGGCATGTTCGTCCAGGCCAACCTGCCGCGCCGGCAGCGGGAGAACGCCCTGGTCGCGCCGCTCTTCGCCCTGCTGGCGCGAGGGGAGAAACAGTACGCCTTCGTCGTCGACGCGACCGATCCGAAGCGCCCGGTGGCCCGGCTGCGCGAAGTGACCTACCGCGGTTTGCAGGACCGGCGGGCCGAAGTCGTCTCCGGCCTGGCGGCGGGCGAGCTGCTGGTCGTGCGCGGCCAGCGCCTGCTGGAGGAGGGCACGCCGGTGACGGTCGCCCGCACGGTGAGCGCCGAGGCCGAGCCCCAGCCATGATCATCTCCGATCTGGCGGTCAAGAACCGCACCACCGTCTTCGCCCTGACCGTAATCGTGGCCGTGACCGGCACGGCGTGCTACCTCATGCTCCCACGCGAGAGCGCGCCGGACGTGCAGATCCCCAACGTCTTCGTCCAGACCAACTACCGCGGCGTCTCGCCCGGCGACATGGAGAAGTACGTCACCAACGAGATCGAAAAGAAGCTGAAAGGCCTGGAGGGGATCAAAAAAATCAAGAGCTCCTCCCAGGAGGGTCTGAGTTTCATCAACATCGAGTTCATGACCGGGGTCAACATCGACGACGCGCTGGTCAAGGTCAAGGACAAGGTGGACCTGGCCAAGCCCGATCTGCCGGTGGACCTAGAGGACGACCCCGTCGTCACCGAGTTGAGCTTCTCGGAGGAGCCGATCCTGATCGTGGCCCTGAGCGGCCCCTGCGGTCCGCAGCAGTTGACCAAGCTGGCCGAGGATCTGGAGGACGAGCTGGAGGCCATTCCCGGCGTGCTGGCCGTGGACCTCTCGGGCAACGTCGAGCGCGAGATCCACGTGCTGGTCGACAAGGAGCGGCTGGCCCTGTACGGCCTCTCCCAGGGCGAGGTCGAATCCGCCCTGACCCGCGAAAACCAGAACGTCTCCGGCGGCAGCATCCGCACCAAGCTGAACCGCTTTCTCATCCAGGTGCCCGGCGAGTTGAAGCACGTGAACGAAATCGGCAACATCGTGGTCGCCGCCCCCGACGGCCAGCCGGTCTACCTGCGCGACGTGGCCCAGATTCGGGACAGCATCAAGGACCGCGAGACCTATTCGCGCATCGACGGGCAGGACGCGGTCACGGTCATGCTCAAGAAGCGCAGCGGCGAGAATATCATCGAGATCGTCAAGCAGGCCGACGCGGTCCTCGCCCGCCTCCAGCCGACCTGGCCGGCCGGCACGGTCGTCTCCCGGATCACCGACCGTTCCAAAGAGATCAAGGATATGATCGCCGACCTGGAGAACAACATCGTCACCGGCCTGATCCTGGTGGTGGCGGTGGTCTGCCTGGCGATGGGGCTACGCAACGCCATCCTGGTCAGCCTGAGCATCCCGCTCTCGATGCTGATGAGCTTCATCGTCCTCAAGATGCTGGGCATCACCCTGAACATGGTGGTGCTCTTCTCCCTGACCCTGGCCCTGGGGATGCTGGTCGACAACGCCATCGTCATCACCGAGAACATCTACCGGTTCATGCAGCAGGGCGTGCCCCGGATCGAGGCCACCATGCGCGCCACCTCCGAGGTGGCCTGGCCGATCATCGGCTCGGGCCTGACCACCATCGCCGCCTTCGTCCCCCTGCTCTGGTGGACGGGGATCATGGGCGGCTTCATGGTCTTCCTGCCCAAGACGGTCATCATCACCCTGGCCTGCTGCCTCTTCGTGGCCATGGTCATCAATCCCGCGCTGGCGGCGGTCTTCATGAAGGTCGACGCCGGCGGCCAGCAGACCACCGCCGACGCGATCCAGAGCGCCGGCGAGCACCCCATGCTCACCGGCGGCGGGCCGATCCTGGCGACCTACCGCTGGGTCCTGAACCGGGCTTTGCGTTACCGACTGGGGGTGGTGGTGTTCGCCATTGCCGTCACGGTCGGCATGTTCCAGCTCTGGCTCCTGGTGGTGGGGCTGGAGAAGCCGCAGGAGTTCTTCCCCAGCATCGATCCGCTCTTCGCCACGGTCGACCTGAAGGTGCCGGAAGGGGCCGACCTGGACTACGGCGACGCCCTGGTCCGCGAAGCCGCCGCCCGCGTCGGCGACGAGCGGGCCGCGCCGGCCATCGCCGCCGGCCGGACTCCCCCGCCCTACGCCGAATGCCTCCGGCCCAAACCCGGCCGGAAGGAATCCGACGGCTCGGTTTACCAGAAGGCCAGCTTCCTGCCCAACGTCGAGTTCGTCAACGAACAGTCGGGCCTGGGCGGGGGCGGGGCGACCTTCTTCGGCGGCTCGGCCAACAACCACGTCCGGCTCCAGTTCCTGCGCATCGAGGACCGGACGGAATCCACCAAACTGACCCTGGGCCGGATCGAGGAGCGGATCAAGGGCCTGGTCGGCGCGGAGGTGACGGTGGCCAAGTCGGAGGAAGGCCCGCCCAGCGGCGCGGCGATCAACATCGAGATCTCGGGCAAGGACTTCGCCGTCCTGGGGGAGCTGGCCGAGAAGGTCAAGGCCATCGTCATGCAGACCCCGCATGTGCGCAATGTCCGCTCCGACTTCGAGCAGGGCTCGCCCACCTTCGAGGTCCGAGTCGACCGCCAGCAGGCCGCCCTGGCCGGGCTCTCGACCCAGGCGATCGGCAACGCCATCCGCGCGGCCTTCAACGGCAGCGAGATCTCGACCTTCCGCGAAACTGACGACGATTACGACATCACCGTGCGCTTCCGCGAAAGCGACCGGCGCACGGTCGACACCCTCAGCCAGATCATGATCACCGGCGGCCGCGGCCTGGTCCCCCTGACCAGCGTGGCCAAAGTCGAGTACACCGGCAGCCTCGGGGCCATCACCCGCATCAATTACCGGCGGGTGGTGACAGTGGCCGCCGACGTGGACGAAACCAAAACCACCGGCATCACCGCCCGGCTGGCGGCCCAGAAACTGCTGGCCGGCTTCACCCCCCCGCCCGGCTATCAGCTGACGTTCACCGGCGAGAACGAATTTCAGCAGGAGAGCCAAGACTTCCTCTCCTGGGCGATGGGCGTGGCGCTGATGCTCATCACCTTCGTGCTGGTCGCCCAGTTCAACTCGGTCGTCTATCCGTTCATCATCATGACCACGGTCCTGCTCTCCTTCGCCGGGGTCTTCTGGGGGATGGCGATGTATCGCCAGCCCTTCGGCATCATCATGACCAGCGTAGGCGTCATCAGCCTGGCCGGGGTGGTAGTCAACAACGCCATCGTTCTGGTCGACTACACCCGGCAGCTGGCCCAGCGCGGTTTGGCGCCGGCCGACGCGATCGTCGCCGCCGGGGCCACCCGCCTGCGGCCGGTGCTGCTGACGGCCATCACCACCATCCTGGGCCTGATCCCGATGATCACCGGCGTCAGCTTCGACTTCCACGTCTTAAAGATCCAGTGGGTCAGCGAGTCCAGCCAGTGGTGGTGCAGCATGGCGGTGGCCGTCTGTTTCGGCCTGGGCCTGGCGACCATGCTGACCCTGGTGGTGGTGCCGGTGCAGCTGAGCCTGGCCCACGACCTGCGGGCCGCCGCCCGCTGGCTCGCCTGCCTGCCGCCCTATTACTGGTGGCGGTGGTTCGACCGCCGGCACGGCACGGACCACGCCGCGGCCTGGCGGTTGAGCTACGCCGAGGCCCGCGAACGCACGCCGTTCGAATAATCCTTTCGCTCAAAGTTGACATCCCGCCGCGGGCGCGTAAAATCTACGGTTTGGCTGATCGGTCGACGTTTTTCCGGGCGGCGCAAGCCGCCCCGCAGAGGACGGAATTTTGCAGAATCATCGTCTGCCACGTTCACTCCCCGGTGGCATCCGGCCCGGTTTGGCCGGGCGGCGCGCTTGGCTGCTAGGGTTGATGTTTCTGGCCCTGGCGACGCCCGTTTGGGCCGCCTACTGCCCGGAGTGCGGCGTCCGCCAGCCCCGCAACGCCAAGTTCTGCTATAAGTGCGGCGCGCGCCTGCCCGATACCGCCGCGGTCAAACGCGGCCAGGACGCCGCCGCCGTGGTCGAGGCTCTGGGCACGCTCAAGGTGGGCTCCCGGCCGGAGAACTGCGTGGTGACCTTCCGGGGCAACCGGTTCCAGAAGGACCAGGCCGTTTTAACCCTTCGGGCGATTCCGCCCGGGGATTACGACGTGATCTTCTTCGCCAATGGCCAGACCTTGATCAAGACGGTCACCATCGAATCCGGCCAGACCGCCAGCGTCTTCGCCGATCTGGCGCCCGCGACGCCCGCGCCCGCCCCGGCCACGACGCTCATGCCCGAAACGGCCGCGCCCAACCCGCCCCCGCCGCCGGTCAGCGACGCCGACGACGCCTTCAACCACGCCGAGACCCTGCGGCAGGCGCTCAATCCGTTGCAACGCAAATCCCGGTACGAGGAGGCCCGCCGGCTCTACTTGAAGCTGATCGAGCGCTGGCCGGACTGCGACAAGGTCGAGGCCAGCCACTACCGGCTGGGCGAGATTTACGAATCCGTCTTCTACCGCAACTTCGACCAGGCGATCGCCGAGTACCGCGCCGTGCTGGACAAAAACTTCCAGACCAAGTTCCCGGTCCGCTGGCGGATCGCCACGATCTACGCCAACTTGAACCAGCGCAGCCCGGCCCGGGAGTGGTACGAACTCGCCGCGCAATATGAAGCCTCGACCGATCTGCGCCGGCAGGCCCAGAGCAAGGCCGAGGCCTTGCGGGCGGCCGGAAATTAAGCTTGCGCCCAGGAAAACAGGGCGCAAAAAGGACGCGGGGGCAACCCCGCCGGGACTGAAAGGTCCGCCCTTCAAGACGGCGGCCGATCGAGCCAGGCATGACCCAGCCGGAACAGCGCGACGAGCAAGGGCGCGCCTATATCGGCATCATGTTCGACTGCTGCGGCGTCTACGCCCGGATCTACAAGAACCGGGCCGGCGACGCCTATGTCGGCTGGTGCCCCCGCTGCCTGCGCCAACTGCGCCTCAAGGTCGGCCAGGGCGGCACGAACCAGCGCCTGTTCCGCGCGGATTGAAAACAGGAGACGACCGTTCCGTGAGCACTGATTGGAAAGTCAGCCGCAGCGAGCAGACCTGCGCCGCCACCGGCCGGCCGCTGGCGGTGGGCGAAACCTATTTTTCGGCCCTGTCCGAAGAGGGCGACAATTTCCGCCGGGCCGATTACTGCACCGAGGCCTGGGCGGGGCTGGACAAGGGGAATTTCTTCTCCTTTTGGAAGACCAAGGTCCAGCCGCCAGAGGAGAAGCGCCGGCTCAAGATCGACGTCGAGGCCTTCTACGCCTTCTTCACCCAGTTGGGCGAACCCGAGGAGCCGCGCAAACGCCTCTTCCGTTATCTGGCGGCCCTGGTCCTCTGCCGCAAGCGGCTGCTGCGTCTAGAGGGCGTGGAGCGCGAACCTGGCGGCGAGGTGCTCCTGCTCCACGACACCCGCGCCAAGCAGGACCTGCGCGTCTTCTCGCCCCCCGTAGGCGAGGCGGACCTGGCCGAGGCCCAGGAGACGCTCAACCAGATTTTCGAGTGCCAATTGACGGAAAGCGACTTCTAGGCCGGTGGTCAAAACAGCTCAAGAAAGGATTCTTCGATGCCCGAAAACGGTTCTCCCCGAGTCGCTATCCTGATGGGCAGCGATTCGGACCTGCCCAAGCTCGAAAGCGCTTTGGAAACCTTGCGCGAGTTCGGCGTGCCCTTCACCGCCCGGGTGATGAGCGCCCACCGCACGCCCCAGGTGGTGGCCGAATTCGCCGCCACCGCCGAAGAGCGGGGGATCGAGGTCTTCATCGCTGCCGCCGGCGGCGCGGCCCACCTGGCCGGCGTGGTGGCCGGGCACACCGTCCTGCCGGTAATCGGCATTCCCATCGACGGCACAGCGCTAAACGGCCTCGACAGCCTGCTCTCCACGGTGCAGATGCCGGCCGGCATTCCCGTGGCCACGGTCGCGGTGGGCGGCGGCGGGGCGACCAACGCCGCGCTGCTGGCGGTGGCCATCCTGGCCGGCCGCGAGCCGGCCCTGCGCGAAAAGCTGAAAGAATATCGCCGCCAGCTGGCGGTCAAGGTCCAGAAGCGCGACGCCGAATTGCAGAAGCGGCTGGGCTGAACGCGCCAGGCAGAACGGCGCAGGGAATCATAAATCAACATTCGTAATTCATAAATGCGCTGAACTCCTCGTGCCGAATTTATGATTTATGATTGCCGATTTTCTGAAAGCCAAGCGGCAAACCGAGCCTATTCAGGAGACGCCATGCCCCAGGGGAAAACCGCGCCCACGCTCGAATGGCGGGGCGGCTGCCTGCGCCTGATCGACCAGACGTTGCTGCCCGAACAGTTCAAAGTGCTGGCCATCCACGACGTGCCCACGCTCTGGGACGCCATCAAGCGCTTGGCCGTGCGCGGCGCCCCGGCCATCGGCTGCGCGGCCGCCTACGGCGTGGCCCTGGCGGCGCGCAACTCCTCGGCCAAGACCACCGCTGCCCTGCTCAAGGACATCCGCCGCGCGGCCGACTACCTGGCCACCTCGCGGCCGACGGCGGTCAACCTCTTCTGGGCCCTTGACCGCCAGCGGCGGACGGCCGAAGCGAATGCCGGCCTTTCGCCCCGCCAGTTAAGCGCCCGGCTGCTGGCCGAAGCCGACGCGATTCTGGCCGAGGACCGGGCGCAGTGCCGGGCCATCGGCGCCCACGGCCTAAAGGTCCTACCTCGCAAGCGCGGAGTCATTAATTTCCTGACCCACTGCAATGCTGGCGGCCTGGCCACGGCCGAATATGGCACGGCCCTGGCCGTCATCTACGCCGCCCATGAGGCCGGGCGGAAGGTTCACGTCTTCGCCGACGAGACCCGCCCGCTCCTCCAGGGGGCGCGACTGACGGCGTGGGAGCTGAAGCGGGCCGGCATTCCCGTCACCCTGATCTGCGACAACATGGCCGCCCAGGTCATGCGCGAGGGGCGGGTGGATCTGGTAGTGGTCGGGGCTGACCGGATCGCCGCCAACGGCGATGCGGCCAACAAGATCGGCACCTACGGCGTGGCCGTGTTGGCCCAGTACCACGGCGTGCCCTTCTACGTGGCCGCGCCGGGCAGCACC
>CAYMGG010000133.1:3055-14885 GCA_964389915.1 uncultured Planctomycetaceae bacterium | reverse complement strand
ACCAAGCTCCAAAGGGGGCTTTGCGCAATGCCACCCGTTATCGGATCTGACGCCTTGACACTTGGCTGTAACACTCGCCCACCCCTCCCTTAGTAAGGAAAGGTATTGCCATGCCCCCACTCGCCCGCGCTTCCCGGACTTCAATCGTATCCTGCCGGCTGACTCTGCTCGGCTGGCTCATCTTCGGGGCCGCTGCTCTCCCCGTCGCGGCGGCAGAACCCGCTGGCCCCGCCGCCGCAACCATCCAGGTGGCGGATTTTGGCGCCATTCCCAATGACGGCAAGAACGACGCAGAGGCCCTCAGCCAAGCTTTCCGCGCCTGCGCCGAACGCGGCGCCCAACGGGTGGTCTTCGCGCCCGGGCGCTACGAGCTGATGACCGACAGCCAAAATTCGGCCCAGCCGCTGGTGCTGGCCAAGGGACTCCAGAACGTGACCGTCGAAGGCAACCAGGCGGAGTTGATCGGTCACGGTTATCATCCGGGGTTGACCTTTGAAAACTGCCCCCGCCTGACCGTGCGCAACCTGACCGTGGACTGGGAACCGGGGACCCGCACCGCCGGCCGCGTGATCGAAGCGGGGCCGGGGACTTTCGATCTGGCCGTGGCCGACGGCTACCAGGCCGAAGCCGGCCGGCCAGTGCGGGCGATCTGGGAATGGGACGGCCAGAACCGTACTCCGCTGTATACGCAGAAATTTGTCGACAGCTATCGCCTGAACCAAAAGGGCGGCCCGTTGACGCAACTGATCGCTCCGGGGCGAATCCGCATCACCCTGGATCCGGCGACCAAGGTGGAGCTGCCCGGCCGGGGCCGGGAGCGCGTGCCGCAGGTGGGGGCCGAGGTGATCGTCTTCCATTTGAACCGCGGAGGCCCGGCGTTGCGGATCGACCAGTCCCCGGATGCGACCGTGGAGGACGTCAAGATTCATACCACCATCGGCATGGCCTTTGCCGCGATCATGTGCCATAACATCACCGTCCGGCGCATGCACATCGGCATCCGCCCCGGAAGCGGCGAGTGGCTCTCGGCCCGGGCCGACGGGATTCATTTCAATTCCTGCCGCGGCCAAGTCGTGGTCGAGGATTGCACCGTGGAAAACAATGGCGATGACGGCTTGGCCATCCATGGCATGTACGGCCAGGTGACGCAGCGCTTGGGCGAGCGGGAGCTGGTGGTCGCCCAGGGCCGGCCGGGGCAGCTCATGCCGGTGCTCGAGCCGGATCTGCGCCCCGGCGACCGGGTCGAGTTCGGGTGGGGGGAGAATCCGCTACAGCCGGGGGCGACCAACCAGGTCGAGCGGATGGAACGGCGCGACGACGGCTGCCACGTCTGGTTCCAGGCGGCTTTGCCGCCGGAGGTGACGGTCGGCGCGGTCGTCAACAATGTGGAAACCGAGCCGGCCTTCCAGATGCGGCGGTGCGTGGTCCGCCATAGCGTCTCGATCGGGGCGCGCCTCAAAACCCGGCGGGGCGTGGTGGAGGACTGCGTTTTCGACCACTGTTACGCCTACGGTTTGACCCTTTGCTGCGATGCGGACAAATGGTGGGAAAGCGGCCCTTGTTATGATATGGTGATCCAGCGCAACCAATTCATCGCCTGCGGCAGCGGCAACCAGGAAGGCGCGATCAAGACCTACGCCGGACGGAAGGCTTCGTACCCGCGAGTGCACAAGCGTTTGTTTTTTTGCGAAAACACCGTCGACGCTGGGCAATTCGGCGGTCGCGGCGCCAGCGTCACCGCCGCCGAAGACGTTCGCTGGGAGCGCAACACCTTTCTGAACCTGACCTCCGAGGCAGTTTTCGTTGAGGGCAGCGCCAAGGTCGTCTTCCGCCAAAATCGCCTTCCGGGCGGCGGCCAGAAATTGCTGCGCCTGGGGGGTCACGTCGCCGAAATCGAAGAACTCGACACGCTCGTCAAGCCGCAATAGATCAGGGGGAAGGCAATGCAGGCACCGGTGAAGAGACAAAGCTCAAGGCATAGCCGCCTCGGACGGGCAGCCGGCGCGGCGGTCGGCTTCACGCTGGTCGAACTGCTGGTGGTGATCGCCATCATCTCGATCCTGGCCGGGATGCTGCTGCCGGCTCTCGGCGACGCCCGGCTGGCCGCGCAGGCGGCGCAATGCCTGAGCAACCAGAAGCAGTGCATGCAGACGGCCCTGACCTACGCCGCCGATTATAGCGACATGGTGGGGGCGCGGTACGAACCGGGCGGCGGGGCGAACAGCTACTGGACCTGGGGGCTAATTTTTTCCCGGAACGATTATTTGGCCGACAAAAGCGTCATGCGCTGCCCGCAGGACCTCACCTCCGCGTCCGATCCCGCCGTCATGTACACCTATGCCGGCCTGCGAACGTTCACCTATAGCGATGCGGACGGCTGGCCGGACGAGAAAAAGATCGTCCTGCCGATCGGCGGGGTGCCGGGCGCGACCGTCATCAACCTGCGCCCGATCGTCCGGCCGGGATCGGTCTGGTTCAACATCGACTCCTGGCACGACGACACCTCGGGCAATGCGCCGGATTACAACCAGCAGTTCTATACGATCTCGGCCTCGGGCGCCACGGGACTGGCCGCGGTCAAGCTGCGGCACAGCAACCGGGCCCAAGCCAACTTCTTCGACGGCCACGCGGAAGGCCTGGACATCGCCGCCCTGGACAAGTTGTATTTTTCCGGCGCCTTTTCCCGCACCAATCAGCGAATAAACTGGTGAACCCACCGCCGGCCGCCCAGGCGCCGGCCCGCCTGGGCGGCCTCGAGGTTCATTTCGGATCGAGCACGTAGATCGGCTCCGGCGAGAGCCGCACCTTCGGGGCGGGCGGCACCTCCCGGCCCCACATGTTGACCACCCGCACCGGCCCCGCGCCGAGCTCCCAGTCCTGCTCCTGATTCAGGGTCCAGAGCATGCGCACCCGGCCGCGCGGGCCGGCAAAATTCAGCTCCACCACCCCCTGATCCGCCCCGGCCTGGCCCTGGCCTTCGTAACCGGTCCCCTCCAGCAGGGAGATGGCGACCGCCAGGGGCACGACGGTTATCTTCATTGCCCCGTTGAAATCGCACAGGCAGCGCAGGCCGCCGTCGCCGGCCTGGGTGGTGGGGTGCGCGGTGTAATAGAACACGCGCTTGATCCCCGCCGCCCGGACCGCGGCCACGGATTTGGGGAACATCCGCGCCGCGCCCAGCGCATCGTCGCCGTGCGGGATGTCGAACTTTTTTGACCAGGTCCTGACCTCGACTCCGCATTCGGAGTCCCAGACCGGAAAAGCCGCGGGCGCGCCGGCGGCGGTCAGCATCCGCCGCAGCCGGGTCACGTGCTCGATCAGAGCCCCGGGGCCGGCCACCGTGCTCCAGGTGGTGCAGCCGTATCCGTGGATGCTGATGGCGTCGCTATACCGCCAGGCCCCCAGGGCGATCGCCTCGCCCACCCAGCTGCTGCTGATCGGCGTGGCCCCGCCCAGCCCCACGACCACGGCCTGGGGGTTGCCGAGCTTCACCCCTTCGTAGGCGGGGATCAGCAGGCCCAGGTATTCCCGGGCGCTCATGCCGGAGAGGTTGGGCTCGTTGGTGATCTCCCAGGTGTCGATCCGCCCCCGCCAGTGCTCGGCCATCCGCCGGGCGTACTCCCGCCAGAGCGGATAGGTGGCGGAGTTCATCCCCCGGTTGGCGCCGGCATAGCGTATCGCGCCGGCTTCGGACTTGCCGGCGCGCAGCTGCTTCTGCCCCTCCGGCTCGAGCGGTACCCACCCCGGCAGGCCGGCCAGCGAGCCCATGATCGCCTGGCCGGTGGCGCGGTTGGCGTCCAGGATCTCGTCATGGAAATCCCAGCCGTCCGGCTGCGGTTGAACCACGTACCACTTGGTCGCCTTGCAGGTGTCGTGGGTGCGGTCCCAGCGCAGGCCCAGCTTCCAGACCGCCCGCCGGATCTGCGGCTCGTCCCGGTCATCGGGCGCGTGGCCCCCGTAGGTCCACTCGCTCAGCGGGACCTCCGGCATGGGGGGCACCACGGGCAGCAGGGCCTCGCCGGGGAGCTGCTCGGCGGCCGCCGTTTCCGGCGCTTCGGCCACCAGCCGCCAATAGCCGCAGGGCAGATCCGGCAAGCTGATCCGGCCCGCCCCGGCGGTCAGCGGCACGGGCAGCGCCCGCCATTCCGCCTCCCGCTCGTCCAGAATCCGCAGCCGGGCCTGGGCGATTCCGCCCGTGGCCAGCAGGCCGATTTCGGCGGCCTCCCCCTGCGTCAGCACGTTCTGCGGCGCCGCCACCGTGACCGCCAGCTCGACCGGGGCGGCCGGGACATAAGCCGCCTCGGCCGCGTCCGGCCCGATCAGCGCCTTGACCTCCAGGGCGTCGAGCTGCACCGCCGCCGTCGGCCGCAGATTCAGATAGTAATGGGCGAACCGGTCGAGCTTGCCCTTGCCCAGGGTCGGCCGCCAGCGGAACGCCACTTCCTGCCAGGCTGAGCCGGCGGCCAGCGGGAAGTTCTGGGCCTGTCCGCCATAGCCGCCGTCGGGGAACTGATAGTTGGAAAGGGCCATTTGCAGCTGCCCCGCCTCTGCGGCCCGCACCTTGGCCCGGACCAGATAATCGCACTCGTAGGATAAGCGCAGCCAGCTTGAGCTGAGCGTGCAGCCGGCCGGCAACCGGGCGGCCCGCGCGCCTTCGGCCGGGTCTGGCAGCGCTTCGCTCACCACCGGGCCGGCGCGGACAAACCAGCCGTCCAGCCCCAGTTCGAACCCCGAATTGGGCAGCAGATTGCCCGGCCGCGCCGCCAGCGGCTCGCCCGGCAGTTTCTCAACCTCCTCCAGGCGCACGTTGTCGATCTGCAAGGTGGTCATCCCGTTCATGATCAGCATCAGCCAGACCTGGGCCGCCGGCTCGCCGTCGTACCGGCCGTAAAACTCGATCCGGCGCCAGTTCTCGCCCACCTTCTCCTTGCTCTCCATGAACACCGTATAGGGAGTGGCGGCCCGGCGGAGCAGGATTTTGACGTCCTGTCCGCCTTTGGCGCAGACATCGGCCTGCAAGCGGTAGAGACGGTCCGGAGCGAGTCCGCCCAGGCGGGCCAGCACGATCTGGCAATAGCCGCTGACCTGGCATTCCAGCACCCGGCGGTGGCGCGGATCGCCGGAATCGACCACCGCCAGGGGCACCTGCGAGCCGGCCCAGCCGGAATCGTCATGGACGCCCGCCGGCCGGCCGCCGACGGCGGAGGCCTCGAAATCCTCGGCGCAGAGCGCGGCGGGAGCCGATTCCGCGCCGCGACCACCGCCGGCCGCGGTCAGGCAAAAACCTAAAAATACCGAAAGACGCAATGACGGATGGCGGGCAAACATGTTCTTCTCCTCGGGAGGGGGGGCCTATTTGACGGCCTGCGTATGGTTGAAGCGATAGTCGGCGGCGCTGCCCCAGAGCGACATCTGCATGTGGGCATAATCGGGCGCGCCCAGATAGGCGGCGGCGTTCACGTGGGCGTCGGCCAGCAGAAAATTGGCGCTCTTGCCGGATTTGGCCCCGGTGCGTTCCAGGTGCACCGGCCACCAGGGCCGGGTCGTGTCGGCGGTCGGATTCCACGAATACTGCCACCAATACGGCCCCGTGGCATAAAATTCGGTCAGCAGACAGGTGCGGGTGGGCTGCTGGATGCTACCGACCTTGGTCATGCTTGTCCCCGCGTTATTGGGGGTGGTGAGCCCCAGCACCTCCGTAGCCCCATAACCCCAGAAGGAGCTCAAGCCCAGCTCCCGGCGGGAGGGGCAACGGAAGATCTCATTGGAAACCTGGTTCTTGAAACTGTCCGGAACCCCAAAACTGTTGGCCGCAGTCAAGGCGGCGGTCCCTTCGGGCAGGTAATTCTGCCGGACCAAGAGATGAGCCCAGGTAACCTGGGCGAAACCGTCGCAGGGATGATCGCACGCGGGCGGCAGCCAGTCGCCGAAATCGCCGGCGTAAAGCTGGATCGCCGCGCCGAGGTTTTTGAGATTGTTCTGGCAGACCGTATTGCGGCCGCTGGCCAGCACTTTGCCCAGCACGGGCAGGAGCATGCCGGCCAAGACCGAGATGATGGCCATGACGACCAGCAGTTCGACCAGGGTGAAGCCGGCCTGGGCCCGGCGCTTGGAAACAGAGCTCTGCACCATCATTCTCCACACTCCTTGAGTCAGCTCGTCGATGGGACCGATTGCCAACGAACCGCCGGCGACGCTCCCGGACGGTGAAAATTCCGTTTCCCGGCGCAGGTCGGTTGCTTCCCGCCGGTCAAGCTGCCCCGCCCTCTCCGCCCGGCCCGGGCCTTCGCAGGCCGCCACCGCGGCGCTCCCGCCGCCGGCGGGATCCAGGCCCCCGACCATCGCGGGCGCCAGCCTGGCCGCCACCGGCGGATTGGACGCCGCAACGCGAGTCAGGATCTCGGCCCAACGGCCGCAACGTTGCAGGTCGACCTGCAAATCGAGCAGCGTCTGGTCCAGCCTGGTCACCATAAAACTCTCCCTGGCCTCAATGGCCGAAAGGGTCAGGGAGGCTTTGTGAATCACGCATTGAGTCGGAATTTTCTTCCGAAAAGTCCAAGGTACGGTCAGATGCACCCGGGTCAGATCGAAGTCGGCCAAACCATGAATCGCCAGGGCGCTGTCATGGCTGATGACGCCCTGCGGCCGGCCGGCCCGGTCTGCGCTCCATAAGGACCAGAATGTGAATTCAGCTTCCGGCGAATCGGCGAATCCCGGCAGACGGTATAGCCCGCGGCGAATTTTCAGCCAATTGCCTTGCTTGGCGTGGTAGGAGAAATTCTCAGCCACATAGCCAAAGGTTTCCGCCTGCTGGGCCGTAAAAAAACCATGTTGCCGCTCGGCCAAGTCATGCAGCTCGCGCTTACGTGCATTGATGGGGTGAGTTGCGGCCATGATTTCTGCCTGTAGCCAGCACCATTTTTAACTATCACTCTCAAACACTGCCTCATTCTTTATCATTGCGCCAGCAAATTACTCATAAACACTCACGCATATTACTAATAACCAATTTGCCTATTGTCTGTTACGGACAAATAGCAAATTGAATCAAGCAAAGCCCGAGCGATTCATCCACTGCATGCATAACCTCATGTAAACAATCAACCGTGAAAGCCACTGGCCACCAGGTTGGCAATAATACACGCTTCGGATTTTATAGTGCCGCTCTGAAATATGCCCTTGACGACAATAATCACCCGGCAAGGGAATCGATTACAACTGCATATACCAAATGCACAAAAACAAAAGTAATGCATTTACGTGTTATTTTCACCCCCACAACTTTGATATTAGCGCCTACTAAAAGTCAAATTACACCATAAGCTGTTAGTTGCCTCGTCCAACATAGACTAAATTGAAATCAGTTGCGAATGCTGGCCGGGCCTTAAGGCAGATCTGCATAGGTTAGAAAAAATGGTCCTCCAAAAGCCCAAAAAAAATCGCGAACACCAGCTGCTCCAACTCGCCGCCGGCCAGCATGGATATTTCACCGCCGGCCAGGCCAGGCGGTTAGGCTACGTAAACCAAGTCCACGCCTATCATGTGCAGAATGGCCATTGGCTGCGGATGGCGCGCGGAATTTACCGTCTGCCCAGCCAGGCCGACACCTTCCACTCCCGGCTGGCCTATTGGCTGATCTGGAGCCACAACCAGGAGGAGCAGCCCCAGGCCGTGATCAGCCATTACAGCGCTCTGGCCTGTCACAAGTTAGGCGATTTCGAGCTTGACCCCGTCCACCTGACCGTGCCCGTGGGGTTTCGCAAAAAAAATCCGCCCGGGTGCTTACTGCATAAAGCCAGCCTGAGTCTCTCCCAGGTGGACGGACACGAAGGCCTGATGTTCACCAATCTGCGCCAGACCCTCCTGGACTTGCAGCCGGAACTCCTCGCCCGCGGCCGCTGGGAGGAGGTTGAAGCGCAAGCTCGCGCGCGCGGCCTGTCATTCGAACCCGCCCAGGAAGAAGCCAGCCGCGAAGCGGCCTCAGCGATCCGCCCCGCGCCGCCAAGCCACCGGCTTCTCTTCCCGGCGGCGACGGTCCAGGACTCAACGGCGCCGGCGGAAAGTTTTTCCGCGGGGCGGCTGACTGGAGAGCCGCCCCGGACGGCCGCCGGCGATTCCATTTTACCTTCCGGCCCCCAAATGCCCGCGGGTATCGACTCCGCGGCCAGATTGGCAGCCGGATCAGAGAATGAAAGCCCGACCGAGTCGCCCATGCCGGAAAGGATTTTTGAAATGATCTGCAATCGTACGTTTCGACCGCGCCCCAGCCGGGCCCAGGCCGGCTTCACCCTGGTGGAACTGCTGGTGGTCGTCTCCATCATCTCCGTGCTGGCGGCGATGCTCCTGCCCGCCCTCAGCCAGACCCTGGCCACGGCGCGGCAGATCCAATGCGCCAACAACCAGAAGCAGCTGGCCTTGGCGGTCCTGCTGTATGCCGACAACGCCAGCGACTACCTGCCCGCCAGCACCTGCTGGCCGAACTGGAACGCCAATGTCCGGTTTTGGTTCGACAAGCTGCGCACGGCCGGCCACCTTACCAGTCGGGACACCTGGACTAAATTGAAGGACAACCCCAACCGCATCACCGTCTGCCCGGCGGCGGGGCAGACGAATCCGCCCGGTGTCTCGGGCAGCTATGTCGAAATCCCCGCCAGCGACGCCGACTGGACCCCCTCGACCTACGGCACGAGCTACCGGCTGCTGGGCAATCAGGTCTGGTTGGACACCGGCGGCCTGCCCAAGCAGGCCATGATCCGCAACGCCTCCGCGGCCGTATTTTTCATCGACGCTCTGATGATGACCGGCTATCCCTGGATGGGCTCCATATATTTCGCCTACTGGAACCCCACCCACTTCCAGGGCGTGATCAACTGCGCTCCGCCCCGCCACACCGGCCGGGTCAACGCCGGGCACGCCGACGGCCATGTCTCCTCGTTCGCGCCGATACCGGCGGCCTTCCTCGAAGACCGGTGGAAGGACATGTTCCCGGTCAACTGAGCGGTCTGGCCGCCTGGTCTACAGGCCGATTGCCGCGGGGCCAAGCCCCGCGTCCCCGTAGCCAAATGATAGGAGATCCCCATGCGCCCCTCGTTGCTGCTTCCCCTCGCCCTGTTGACCCTGACCGGCCCGGGCCGCCTGCCGGCGGCCGAGCCGGACGCCGCCGCCGAGGTCTGGACCGCCGACTCCCTCGGCCAGACCGTCAGCCTCAGCCAGGACCGGCTCACCGTCCGGCCCGGCGACCGGGATTGGGCTTCCGCCACAGCCCTGGGCCGGGCCCCGCTCTTCTTCTGGAACCCGCAGGGCGTGACGGTCGAATTGACGTTGAACTTGGCCTCGCCCACACCGGCCGCGAGGGACGCCTATGACGCGACCGCCTTCGTCGGCCTGACCACCAATCAGCGGGCCGAAAAAATCCAGGCGGCGCCGAACGTCGTCGGCTGGTTTCTGGCCTGGAACGGGGCCAAGCGCGAGGTCAAGGTCTGGCTGGGCCGCAAAGAGGCGCGCAGCGCCCAAGCCCGGGCGCAGGGCGACCAGTGGGGCAACGTGCCCGGTCTGACCGAGGCGGCCGTCTATCCGGCCCCGGGCGAGCGCCTGAGCCTCCGGCTGCGCCTGGACGAGCAGACGATCAGCGCGACCGTGCCGGAACTCGGCAGCACGCAGAGCGTGCCGACGACCGTCTTGACTCGGGAATTCTGGACCGGCCCGGCCCGATTGATCGTGGACTGCCAGAACTCCCGGACCGGGCGGGGCGCTTTGACCGTCGAACGGCTGGATCTGCAATATCCCCGCCTGGACGCCGACCAATTCCAGTGCCTGGATCTGCGCCCCTTCGCCAACATGGCCTTCAAGGACGAGGTGGCCGACGACGGCCGGGGCGGTTGGACCGACCAGGGCGCCAACGACCTGCGCCATCTGCCGGTCGGCCGGCAGATGCTCCGGGGCCTTCCTTTCGACCTCATCGATCCGGCGGCCAATCAGGAGCACGGCAGCATCATGCTGTATTCGACCCGCAAGGAGTTCTTCCCGCCGGAGGTCGGCCCGATTCCGGTCGGGCGGACCGCCGACTCCCTGGTCTTCCTCCACGGCGCGGCCTGGGCCGGAGCGGCCGGCCGGCCGGCGGCGAACTACCGCGTGCTTTATGCCGACGGCCAGACCAGCGATATTCCCATCGTCAGTGGCCGGCAACTGGCCGACTGGTGGTCGCTGAACGAGCCGCAGGACCCCGACGCGGCCCTGTTTCTGAGAGTAGCCAGCGACCACAGCGGCCGGGGGCTGGTCGGCCTCTACGCCTACCGCTGGGTCAATCCCCGCCCGCAGACGCCCATCCAGTCCCTGACCCTGGCCTCGGCCCGGGGCGAGCCGGTCGTGGGCGTGGTGGCGGTCACGCTCGTGGCGGCCGGCTTGGGGGAGGTCCAGACCGCGGTGCTGAAAAGCGCCTTCGCCCGCGCGGCGGACAACGACCTGCGTAAAAATCCTCCGGACCGGGAGGAGATCCCCGACCGCGTCGGGCTGAAGGCCGCCAAAACCCCGGGGGCCGAAGCCTTCTCCGCCGGCTGCCACTACAGCCTGGGCTGGAGCGGCGCGGCGACCCTGGATCTGCCCGATTTCGCCCGGGAGGTCGCGGCCGTCGGCGGCCTGCTGCGCTACCCCCACGGATTCGACGTCCAATTCAACTTCTGGCCCTACGCCATCAAGGACTGGTATCCGATCCTGGCCGCCAAGGGCGGCGCTTACGGCACCATCCCCCGCTACGTCTACAAGGGGCCTCAGCCGGACCAGAGCATCTTCACCACCCAGGAGATGCTCGCCGCCGCCAAGCGCCACGGCTGGCGGCTCATCCTCCAGCTCAACTGCCATGCCATGTTCGACGGCCAGGACTTCGTCTATCTAAAGACCCTGCCCGAGGAGCGGATGAAGAAGGAGAACCCGCTCGAGACCGGCCAGTTCAATCCGGCCAATCTGGAGCGGATCGTGGCCAACAACGCCACGCTGGTCGATTACGTCATCGCCAACGGCTATCAGGATTGCGTGGCCTATTGGGAGATGGACAACGAGCGCTGGGACATGCCGGGGGCCGAGTACGCCGCCACCGTCGCCGCGCACGTGAAAATGCTGCGCGCCAAGCTGCCCGGCGCCCAGGCGGTCGTCTGCCTGGGGGGGCTGGACGCCTATTCGCCCAATCCGGAAGGCACGCACATGGTCCAATGGAACCGGGCGGTGCTCTCCACCCTGGCCAAGCTGGGCATGCAGGATCAGATCGACTGTTTCGCCCCGCACGAGTATCCGTTCCTGCACGACGACCACGCCGAGGTGATCGTCCAGAACTACCTCGAGGAGTGGTGCGTCCGCAACCTCTACCGCGACCTGGACCTCGCCAGTTCCCTGCTTGACGCCTACGGATTCATGCAAGCGAAACTCTATGTCACGGAATGGGGGGTGCAGGCCGACGCGCTCACCTGCGACGGCCGGCGCAACGACGTCACCACCTCCCAGGCCGCCGCCTTGGCCGCCGCGAAGACCCTGATGACGATCTACTCCCATCCGCGCGTGATCGGAGCCACGCTTCACCCTTACATTCACGCCTCGACCGTCGATGTGCAGAAGAAACGGCCGCTCTCGAAATGGGGCACCCAGACCCTGTTCTTCACCCCGGAGGGCCGGTTCATCGGCACGCCGCATCTGGAGGCGGTCAAGCTGTTCGTGGACTTCGCGCACCGCGGCCGGCTGGTGCCCGTGAGCCTCGACCTGCCCCCGGGCGTGCAATGCCTGGGCCTCGAAACCCCGACGGGACCGGAGTATTTCGTCGTCAACTCGACCGGCTCGGCCGTGG
>CAYMGG010000133.1:0-3045 GCA_964389915.1 uncultured Planctomycetaceae bacterium | reverse complement strand
GACCAACCCGGCGACGTCCAGGAGATCCGCCCTCAGGAGTATGCCGACACCCGCCTGCCGCCCTATTCCGTCAACCGGCTTTGGTGAACCGCAGCGCGAGGCGAGAGGATATCTTTGCATCGGCTTAGCGCTGAAAAAAAGCGCCTCTCAGTCTAGGCGCGGGGCGCGAGCCGGCCCTGAAAAACTCCGACCGTTTGCGGCTTTTGAGGGCGTTGGCGCCGCTACGCAGGCTCAGGCGTCGCGGCGCCCCTTTTCTGCGGCCGGCGGCGCGCCGGCGCCGCAATACTCGCTGCCCCGCTCTTTGCGCCATTGTCCGGGCGGCACCCCGTGCCGCTGGCGGAACAGCCGCACGAAATAGTTGGTGCTGGCGTAGCCGGTCTGCCGGGCGACGTCGCCAATGCTCAGATACGGGTTTTGCAGCAGCTTGCCGGCATGATCCAGGCGCAGATCCTGCTGGTATTTCAGCGGGCCGCAGCCGAATTGCCGCCGGAAAAGCGCGCTCAGATGGCTGTAGCTGGCACAGGCGACGGCCGCCAGCCGCCGGGCGTCGAACTCCTCCAGCACATGCTCGTGCAGATACTGCATCGCCAGCGCTAGCCGCGGGTGGAGGGCCTGCGCCGTCCACCGCCGGCGCTCCAACTCGCCGATCCGGGTCAACACGCAGAACAGCAGGCCGGTGCAGGTGGCCTCATTGCCTTGAACCGCGTACAGCGCCGCCAGATCCTCCAGCCACCGGCGCAAAACCGCATCCGAACCGACATCCAAAATGCTGGGCTCTTCGCTCAGCAGCGGCCGGGCCTGGGAGAACAGAACGCACAGCGTCCGCCAGTGCCCCTCCCCCCGCTGATTGTGGGGGATCTTGGCCGGCATGATGTACAACGTTCCGGGCGGACCGCTGAAATATTGCGGACCGATGTCGACGCCGATCTCGCCCGAGAGCTGCAAAATCAGTTCGCGGTGCGGATGCGAATGAAACGCCACGGGCCGCACGTTTTCGGCGTAACCGGCCCCATGCAGGACCGGCAGCAGGATCACGTTGCCCGGCTCGGTTGGCATCGCCGCCTCCTAGAATCATCGTTTTGTGCTATAAGTAAATCATTGTCTCATCTGGCTGGCTCTATTTTAAAGGCTATTATGCAATCTGAATATGCTGCTTTCAATACAATGTCCTATTTAGATCCCCAACTCAAAAGGAGCGCCCATGGTCGCGACCACGGAAAAAATCCCCGTCCTGCTCGATACGGACATCGGCTCGGACATCGACGATGCGGTCTGCCTGGCCTATCTGCTGCGCCAGCCCCGCTGCGAATTGCTGGGCATAACGACCGTCACCGGCCAGCCGCAGGAGCGGGCCGCGCTGGCGGATGCGGTCTGCCAGGCGGCCGGCCGCCGGGACGTACCCATTCATTCCGGCCTCGATCTCGGCCTCGGCGGCGAGCATTTTCAGCCGCACTGCCCGCAAGCGGCGGTCCTGAAGGATTTCGCCCATCGTTCCCCGGACCGGTTCAAACCGTATACGGCCATCCCGTTCCTGATCGACCAGATCAACGCCCGCCCCGGCGAAATCACCCTGCTGGCCATCGGCCCGATGACCAACGTGGCCGTGCTCTTTGCCGCCGACCCCACCATTCCCGCCAAACTGAAAAGCCTGGTGCTGATGTGCGGGGTCTTCGCCGGCGACGTCCGGCCGGCCAGCTGCGCGCGGGAATGGAATGCGCTGGGCGACCCCCTGGCCACGGAGATCGTCTATCGCACCCCGGTCGCGGAGCATCTTTCGGTCGGACTGGATGTCACGATGAAATGCCAGCTGCCGGCGGACCAGGCCATCGCCCGGTTCAAGCAGGCCGGCGGCCCGTTGGCGGTGGTGGCGGCGGCCACGGAAGTCTGGAAGCAGCACGCCCCCCTGGTCACCTTCCACGATCCGCTGGCGGCCACGCTGATCTTCAAGCCCGAGATCTGCAAGTATGCCCAGGGGAAGGTATACGTGGAGACCAAAAGCGAGAAATTGGGTGGGGCCACGCTGCTGGAGAAGGCCGATTCGGCGGCCCCGCACAGCATCGCCTCCGGCGTAGACCCTGACGCCTTTTTCGCCGAATATTTCGGCATCGCCGGATAGCGCGCTTGTGCGTCGCAGGCAGATCTGGCCGCGGCCGGATCTGCCTCACAACCGCTCGCGCCCGTTGTGGTCGAGTCGATTGGCGGCGGAATTCGCCCGTTTGAACGCCCGAAACGGCGAAATCGGATGAGAGTTTTTTAAAGAGACCCCGGGAACCTCTTTTTCACAACAGGTTCCCGGGGATCAGTCTGGATCAACTCGTCCGGATGACTACGGCAGCCAGCCGCCGTTGGCGCGCAACCGCTGGCGCAGCCGCTGGGTGTCCACTTCGCCGATATCGACCCGGTCCTCGACCGCCAGGGCCGCCGCCTCGCCGGCGGCCTCGCCGGTCGTCAGGCAGACCGGCATGACCCGCACGCTGCCCTGCACCTCCCGGTCGGCCGAAATCATCCGCCCGGAGACCAGCACATTGCGCAGGCCCCGGGGCGTCAGGCTGCGGTAGGGAATGCCGTGCGACTCGCCCTTCCCCAGCCGCTCGCAGGCCGAGACGTCCCGTTTCTGGTGGAACATTTCGGCCTGCCACTCGATCTTCGCCTGGTCCTGGGGGTGCTGGTCCGAAAAGTAGCAGTTGCGCGCGATCTCGTCGGCGAAGCTGCGCCGGGCCAGGTAATCCTCCTTGGTCAACGTGTAATCGCAGACGATCCGCCGGGTCTCGCGCACGCCCATCAGCTCGGCCGTCTGGCAGAGATGGGCGCCGCCGAAAGCCCGCGGGTGATATTCCGCCAGCGCCTCGACGGTCCGGGCGGCCAGCCGCCGCCCGGCGATCATGTTGGCCGAGATATTGGCCGGATCGCGCGGATCGACGCCCAGCAGGTGGCCGCAGTTGAACCCGACCGTGCCCGGCCCGATCTGATGCGTGCACATGTGGAAGTTGCGGATGTCCGGATATTTTTCGGAATTGTAGATCCGCCAGACCGGACTGTTCAGGT
>CAYMGG010000132.1:13179-14900 GCA_964389915.1 uncultured Planctomycetaceae bacterium | reverse complement strand
GGTAGGGCAGGTCCGAGACGCCGGCCCACAGCGCCGCCCGCGGCGAATTGGCCAGCAGAATGGCATATTCGGGAACTTTTTCCCTTCCCTCCGAACGGCATTCGTAGCTCAGCTCGCCGGTAGCCCCCGGTTCTAGTGGTCGGGGCAGAAAGTACTGGCCCGGCTTGGCGCCGCCGATGCGGGCTTTGAGGACCGTGACCGTGCCCGGCAGGTTGTTGGTCGCCAGCACCTGGCCGTCGGGCGAGAAACTGACCCCGATTCCCAGGCGGACCCGCAGCGGCGTCACCGTCATCAGCCCGCAGAGGGTCCGGCTGTTGAGCCAGCCGGCCGCCAGATGCTGGCTGTGGGTCCAATCCGTCAGACGGCGATTTTCACCGGAATCGTAGCGGCGGGCCCGCTCTTCGGACAAGATAGGTAGAGCGAATGTGTCGCGGGAGAATTTTAGTCCGCCCGCCGGGGCCAGATTGGCGAAATACCCCCGGTTCTGGTACATGGCGCCTTGTCCGGTGTCCAAATCGTGCAGCAGGATGGCCGATTCGTTGACCTGTGTGGCCCAGCCGTCGCGGAACACGAGGAACCCGCCGATCAGCAGCATGCCGGTCAGGGCCAACAGCGGCGCGGTCAGAAAGAACCACATTTTTCGGCGGCGCACCAGGACGAACAGGTTGAGCGGGCCGATGACCAGGGCGAAAATCAGCGACAGGGCGATGAAGCCCTGGCGGGGAATGGTGTGCAGGCCGGCGAAGATGTCGCCGATGTATCCAAATCTATTGAAGAAAAGGTTAGAAAAGCCGGTGGGTCGCGAGAGAGTCCACAGCCAGCCGACCACCTGCCTGGCCGAAGTAAGGTCCGAAACCGCCACCCACCCGTTACCGCAGGCAAAGATCGGCTGTTCTGTCTGATGTTCTTGAGCTCTTTCGCGGGGGCCGGGAACTACTTTAATCGCTATGTCCCGGTCCCAAGGCAGGGGTAGTTGGAAGGTGTTGACCGCCTCCCAATCCGGCCGGCCGGTCGGAGAGTAAAGCCAAAGCCGTCCGCTGCCATAACAGACCCAGCGGCGAATGGCCTCTATTTGGGCCGGACTGAGTTGCGAGATTTTCTGCGCATCAATGGCCACTAGGCCCCGAGATCCCAAATAGGGTTGCCAATTCTGGCAGAGTTGAAACGGGTTGAGCGAATGCACGACGGGGCGGGCCTCTTTATCGATCAGGGGATTTTTTTCAGCCGCTTCGCGGATCGCGGTTTCTTCTGCCCCGACCACGAGGATATGGAAATCATGGTAGCTATAACCGGAGCCTGGCAAATAGCTTTCCCGGCGCAAATGCCTTATTTCTCGGCCGGCAAAAAGGAAGCGCACCTCGAGGTGGTAGCTAGCTTTGTCGCGGTAGAGGGGAATTTCCAGCCGCGACTTGCCGGGGGGAACGATCACGGACTGGCGGGCGGTAAATAAAGGGACCTGGTTATTTATTAAATGACGGATCTCGATAGTCCAAGTGGCTGCGGCACCGGGATTGGTGAGGGCAAACTGGCAAGGCACATAGAAACAGAAAGCGTCTGGGGTTAGTATGTCAAACTCGACTTTAAGATCCGGGATCTCCCCCGTCCGGCCGGGAGCGGCCGCTCCGAGCAGCAGCGCCATTCCGGCCACCAGCAGGCCCGGCCGGACGAAGAGAAGGGTTAAGGTCAGTCGGAGGCTGCGGTTCACGCGGCGCTCGCTTTCA
>CAYMGG010000132.1:10017-13153 GCA_964389915.1 uncultured Planctomycetaceae bacterium | reverse complement strand
CCGAACGCTGAAGCCTGTTCCTAAAAATAATGGCGGCAATCCGCTTCGGCCGTGCAAACGTCTCCTCTTCCCTCCGGGAGAGGGCTGGGGGGAGGGAGAAGCTCAGGCGCGTTATGGCCTCCCCCATCCCGGCCCTCCCTCGGAAGGGGAGGGCGCATGATAGCGCATAATTGCCTTTTTTGCGGGCCGTTACCTTAAGTCGCGGAAAGAGCGCGGGAATACTTTTTGTAAAATTTCCCGAGCCCGTTCAAACCAGAGTCTCCACAATGCCGGGCGGCGTCTTCTTATCCAGCTCCGGCACTTCGGTCATCAGTTCCTCGACCACGGCATCGGCCGTCACGCTTTCCAGCCGGGCGGAGTAGTCCAGGATGATCCGGTGGCGCAGGGCCGGCCGGGCCACGTCCTTGACGTCCTCGAAACCGGCGGTGTCCCGGCCGGTCAGGAAGGCCCGGGCCCGCGCAGCCATGGCGATGGCCAGGGCCGCGCGCGGGCTGGCCCCGTGCTTGACGTGCCGCGCGGCCGCCAACCCCGAGTCCGCATGGGTGGCCTTGACCAGCCGGGCGATGTAGGCCGCCACCGGCTTGGAGAGCTGCACCGCCTCGACCGCGGCCTGGGCCTGTAGAAACTCCTCGCGGGTCAGGATCGGGCTGAGCGGCGGCAATTCGCCCCGGCCGCGTTCGATCAGCAACTCGGCCAGCACCTCGGCCGGCACGTCGCCGACCGCCAGCTTGAACAGGAAGCGGTCGAGCTGCGCCTCCGGCAGTGGGTAGGTGCCTTCCATCTCGATAGGATTCTGCGTGGCCATCACCAGGAAGGGCTCGGGCAGGGTGTGGGTGTGGCCCAGCACGGTCAAACGCCGCTCCTGCATCGCCTCCAGCAGCGCCGACTGGGTCTTGGGACTGGCGCGGTTGATCTCGTCGGCCAGGATCAGATGGGCGAAGAGCGGGCCGGGATGGAATTCGAAGTCCCGCCGGCCGTCGCGCTCGCTCAGGATGTAGCTGCCGGTGATGTCCAGGGGCATGAGGTCGGGCGTGAACTGGATGCGCTTGCCCAAAAGGCCGCAGAGCTCGCAGAAGGCCCGCACGAGCTGGGTTTTGCCCAGGCCCGGCAGGCCCTCCAGCAGCACGTGTCCCCGCGCGAGCAGGCCGACCAGGAACTGGCGCACGAGCGGCGCCTTGCCGAGAATGATCCGGTTTAGGCCGCTCTCCACGGCCAGGATCTTTTCCGCCAGCGCGGCGGGGGATAGGGACGGATTTTCGCTGTTCACGGTTTTTTCTCCGCAAAATAACGGGCTGCGACCGCGCGCCGGGAAGGGCCCAGCGCCGCTCCGGACAGTTCGCCGCCGCCGGTCGGCCCCAGCTGCACGCCGCTGCGGGCCGGGAGTGAAAACTCCGGCGGCGGCTGGCCGCCGCTGATCCGGGTCTGGGCCACGGGCACGCCCGGGATGAAGCCCTCCGGGCTGGCCGGCAGCGTCCGGGGCGTGAACTTCACCCCTTCGGCCGAGCTCTCCCGGCCGAAACCGAGGGGGGCGTCGCCGCGACCGCGAGTGACATCGCCGACGCCTGGCTGCTGACAGGCTGGCTGCTGACAGGCTGTCTGCGCCCGGCTGTTCAGGCCATTCGAGCATTTGCCCGCCGTCAGCAGGCTTTCCAGTTGCCGGCGCAGCGCCGCGTTCGTCAGGCAATCCCGGCAGCCGGCGCAGGCCGACAGGCGCCGCTCGTGCAACTGGGCGAGGGTCTGGGCCAGTTTTTTCAGGCTTTTCGCGTCCAGTCCGGCCAGGCGGGCGGCCGCTTCGCCGGGCTTCTGGCCCGGCTGGCAGCCGGCGTGCTGACCCAGCTCGGCCAGCGCTTTTTTCAGTTCCTCCGGCCAGAGGGATTCATCCGGCAAGGCGGCCAGCGCCTGGGCCAGCTCCGCGGCGGTCGGCGCTTCGCCCGATTCGGCCGCGCGGGCGGCCGCGTACAGGCTTTTTTGCAGCTCCTCCGCCTGGCGCAGCAACTGCCGCTCCAGCTCCTGCTGGGCCTGATCCAGGGCTTCGGCCGCCATTTCGGGCGAGAGCGCGGACTGCCCGGCCCGTTCGATCTGCTGAGCCAAAGCCTCGACGGTCCGGGGCGGGAGGATTTGCGCGGCCTGGAGCGCTTCCAAGCGCGACCGGACCTGCTGGGCGCGGTGGTTCAGCAGGCGGGACGAAACCTCCGACTCCCAGCCGGCCCCGGGCGCCAGGAGGCAGGCGAGCAGAAAAAATGCCGGCAATGCCAGCCGCCGGGCCAGCGGCATCAGAGAGAGCCCGGCTTCCATATTGAGCGCCGGCGCGGCGGACGAATCGGGGTGTTCGGCCCATTGGATCAGGCGGCCGCCGCAGCCGTTCTTCAAATCCAGCCAGGCGGCGACGTCCGCCCGGGCGTAGGGACTTTGCCGCCCCAGCCAGGCGATCAGCAGCAGCAGGGGCAGCAGGCCGGCCAGGATCCAGGCCGGCGGGCAGAAGTGGTGGTAGCCGGTGGCCTTGAGCACCAGGATCAGGCCGCCCGCGACCGACAGTCCGCCGGCCAGCCACCAGCCGCCGGCGTCCAGGCCGGCGGCGATTTTGAATTTCCGCAATTGGCGAGCGAGGTCGCCCGGGAGCGGCGCGCGGCTGGGGGTAGACAAGCATTTCTCCTGCCCGATCCGGCGGGGAGACGGCGCCGTTTACTACTTGGCATGATACGCGAAAGTCCGAGTTTTTCTCAACAGGGAAATGTTGTTTATGGGGGGATAACTCCGCGATTGGGCGGCGGTAGCGGCGCAAATTTTCGCGACTTCTGGCATTCCGCCGGCGGTGGGATAGAATTGGTCTGGGCAGATACCCGAACCGACACGACGGCCGGTCAGGGCCGTATTTGAAAAGAGCGGTTGCCGGGGGCGTCTGAAAATGAAGACGCTTATCAAACCAAAATCAGGGCCTCTTTTCTGGCCGGCATCCGGAGCGTTTGGTTTTCGAGCAGGACCAAAAAAAGGAGAACCCGATGAATGCGAAGCTTGACCTCCTGGCCCAAAAATACGCCCGGCAGCTCGCGCATTGGCAGGAGACCCTGCGGCAGATCATGCCCGAATACTTCTTTCGGGCCTTTTCGTCCGAGCAACTTGAGGAGATCCTGCCGCT
>CAYMGG010000132.1:0-10007 GCA_964389915.1 uncultured Planctomycetaceae bacterium | reverse complement strand
GGGTGAGCTGCACGGCCTGCTCCTGCATGTCTGCCTGCCGCTGCTCTTCAATCTCGACGCCCAGAGCGGGATTCAGCGGATCGACCGCGAGGGCAGCGTGATCCTGGTTTATCTGAAAAGCGAGACCAATCACCCCCAGACGGTCGCCCGACTCATGCGCGGCCAGGAGATCCTGGGCGCGGTGGTCCACGAATCCAAGGCTCCGCTGGTGGTCAAGGGGCAGCCACGGATTCTGGTCATCGAACATTATACCGTGGCCGGCGGGCCGGAACTGGCGCCCGAAGCCGGTCTGCCCCTGGCCGAATTGCGCGCGGCGTATCGCCGCCAGGGCGGCGCGGACGAGCCGCGCCTGGCCGAGCTTTACGGCCGGATCAACTGGCCGGCGGTCGCCGATCTGACCGCCGACAAGCTGGCCGAGCGCTTGCAGGGGGTGCTGGCCGTGCAGGACCGCGACTTTCCCGAGATCCGGGTGGAAAAATGCCCGGGCCGGGAGCTGCGCCTGACCTTCGCCCAGGCCGACGCGACCCCGGGCGCCTACGCCCGTCTGATCGAGATCCTGGATCGCTCGGGGTTCGCGCTGGCCCGCGCCTACGTCCGCCAGCTCACCCGCGCGGCCGGGCCGTTCGTCTTCGACCGGCGGGCCGTGACCGTCACCACGCTATACCTGACCGGCCGGGGGCTGGCTCCGGGTTCGCCCCCGCTGCGCGCCCTGGTCGACCAGCTGCGCCACCTCACCTGGTGCGACCAGGACGACCTGCTGCACCAGGAGCTGGTGGTCCGGCAGGGCTGGTCCCTGGGCGAAACCAATCTGCTGCGGGCGGCGGCGGCCTTTGTGCATTCGCAACTGGCGTTCGTGGACCGCACGGCCTATCACCTGCCGGACATCTGGCGGCTGATGGTGCTCAACGAGCCGATCCTGGCCGAGCTGCTCAAGCTCTTCACCCGGCTTCATCAACCCCGCGGCCAAGCCGGTCCGGCCCGGCTCGACGCCGGTGCGGTGCGGAAGATCGAGCAGGCCGTGGCCGGCGTCCACACCGGCATCAAGGACAAGGACGCCATGATCCGGGTCATTTTCGGCGGGCTGCTCGACTTCATCCTCAACCTGCGCAAGACCAACTTTTTCGTGCCCGGCAAGGCCTGCCTGGCCTTCCGCCTCGACCCGGCCTGCATGGCCTATTACGAAAAGCTTTCGTCCGCCTATCGCGCCGCCTTCCCCGGCGGCGACCGGGCCCACGGGATCTTCTTTTTCCTGCGCCACGACTGCGTGGGCTTCCAGGTCCGGTTCGCGGACATCGCTCGCGGCGGCTGGCGGACCGTCATCCCCCAGAAGTCGGCCAACCGGCTGGAGCGCGACGATCCCTACGAGTTCGCGCGCGAAGAACTGTTTCGCGAGGTTTACGTGCTGGCCCACACCCAGCATCTGAAGAACAAGGACATTTATGAGGGCGGTTCGAAGATGATCGCCTTGCTCAAGGCCGCCGACGCCGAGGCCGACCACCGCCCGGCGCTCTACGCGGCCCAGCGGGCCCTGGGCGCGGCGTTTCTGCAACTGGTCAATCACGACCGCTCCGGGCGGCTGCGGGCCAAGGAGGTGGTCGACCGCCTCGGTCGGCCGGAGATCATCGAGCTTGGCCCGGACGAGAACCTGCACGACGTGATGATCGACTGGCTGGGCCGGGAGGCCGAGCGGCAAGATTATGTGCTGGGGGCGGGGCTGATCTCCGGCAAGTCCGACCGCGGCATCAATCATAAGGAATACGGCGTCACCTCCTTCGGCGTGCACCAGTATCTGCTCCAGGTGCTGGCCGAACTGGGGGTGAATCCGGAGAAGGACGCCTTTGCGGTCAAGCTGGCCGGCGGTCCCGGCGGGGACGTGGCGGGCAATGAGCTCAAGCTGCTGCTGCGCAAGACGGCGAAAGGGTGGCTCTATCCGCGCCTAAAGATCGTGGCCGTCACCGACGGTCCGGCCGCGGCCTTCGACCCCGACGGCTTGGACCGCGGCGAGCTGCTCCGCCTCATCCATCAGGCCGGGCTGGACGATTTTTCGCCCGACAAGCTGCGCGGCGATGGGGCCTACATCGTTTATCGCGACTGCACCCTGGTCAAGGGCGCCGAGCGCCACCGGCTGGTGGTCCGCCAGGGCGGGCGCAACCTGGAGAGCCTGATCGGCCGGGACGAGTACATGCGCCTGACCGAGGCGAACCTGCTCCATTACGCCGACGTGTTTCTGCCCTGCGGCGGCCGGCCGGCCACGATCGACGACGACAGCTGGCGGGCCCACGCCGGCGAGCGCCCCGCCTGCCGGGCCATTGTCGAGGGGGCCAACTCCTTCATCACCCCGCGGGCCCGCGACGAACTCCAGCAGGCGGGCGTGCTCATCATCAAGGACGCCTCGGCCAACAAGTGCGGGGTCATCACCTCGTCCTACGAGATCCTCTGCGGGCTGATGTTGTCGGCCGAGGAGTTCCGGCGCCACAAGCCGCGCCTGGTCGCCGAGATCATGGAGAAGCTGAAGACCAGCGTCCGGCACGAGGCCGACTGGCTCTTCGCCCAACGGCGGCAGGCGTCCGAGCGGAAACTGACCGAATTGACCGAGCAACTCAGCCGGCAGATCAATGCCAAGAATGCCGAGATCCGGGAGTTTCTGGAACACAATCCCAAGCTGCTGGACGCCCGACTGATTCTGGACCATCTGCCGCCGCTCTTTCGCGAAAAGTATGCCGACCGGGTGGACCGGCTGCCGGCCGAATACCGCAAGGCCGTGGTCGCCGTGGAGCTGGCCTGCCGGATCATCTACCGCCACTCCGGCAGTCTGCTCGAGCAGATTCAGCGGGTTATCAGCTGATATCGCCGGCGTAACGACTCGTGTCGATGGCAATTAACCGGAACCGACTCCGGGGAACCTTTTTTGCAAAAAAGGTTCCCCGGACCCCGCCAAAAAACTCTCACCTGCTTCGCATTTTCGGGCGTTTGAATGCGCATAGGTGCGGTTGATATAACTCGATCCGTTTCGGCTTTACATTATCGTTAAGGATATCAGTCCCTCCGGCCGGCCTGAAAATTTTCCATTCTGGATCGGTCCGGGTCGAGGCCGAAAACCCCGGCGATTGACCGGGCTTTCGGGCGAAGGGATATTGACATCGAGCTTGACTTGCGCTTTTGCGCAGTATATGCTGAAACCAGAGCGCCGGGATGGTCGGTTCCTGGTTTCTGGCCGCCGGCAAGCCTGGGTGTAAGGGGGTAGTTTCAATTGGTAATGGCGGCGTTAGGTTTGGTCTTTGCCGCGGCGTAATGACGGGATTCAAAAGCGTCGGGGCAAACCCATACGCTCGGCCGCCATTCGAAAGGCAATTATGAGTGACTTGACCCAGCGGCAACGCGAGGTGCTGGCTTATCTGACCGATGCGGTCCGGCAGGACGGCCGGCCGCCCACGTTGCGGGAATTGGCGGCCCATTTCGGCTGGCATTCCGACAATTCGGCCCGCCAGCATCTGCGTCTGCTGCGGCAGAAGGGCGTGATCGAGTATGACGAGGGCGTGTCGCGGGGGATCCGGTTGAGCCGCCGGGGGAGGGCCGCGGAGTTGCGCCAGGTGCCGCTGGTCGGCCGGGTCGCGGCCGGACTGCCGATCGAGGCGATCGAAAACCTGGAAGGCTCGATCGGCGTGGACCCCCGCCTCTTTCCCGAGGCGGAGATCTTCGCCCTGCGGGTCAAGGGTGACTCCATGACCGGCATCGGCATCCACGACGGCGACCTGGCCATTGTCCGCAAGGCGGCGGAAGCCCGCGACCAGGAGGTGATCGTCGCCCGGCTCAACGGCGAAGCCACGCTCAAGCGGCTGCGCCGGAAGAACCAGGCCTTCTGGTTGCAGGCGGAAAATCCGGCCTATGGCGACATTCATGTCGACCGGGCGGACAGTTTCGAGATCGTCGGCATCGTGGTCGGCATCATGCGCCGCTTGGCCGCCGGGTGAAAAGAACGAAATCCGAGCTTCATACGAAAAGCCAAGCTGGAGACGAAATTTTTGAACGGGACAGGGGGCGCGTTGGGGGCAAAAAGTTTCTCCGGAAATCAGCCTGCGCAAGCGGGTGAAAAGCTCAGATCGAGGACGAGCACTTGGACCAGCGGATTCTGATCGGCACCTCAGGTTACTCCTATAAGGATTGGAACGGCGTCTTCTATCCGGAAGCGACCAGGCCGGAGGAGATGCTTTCCGCTTACGCCCGCCGGTTCAGCACGGTGGAGCTGAACTTCAGCTATTACTGCCAGCCCGAGGCCCGCCAGCTGGAGAAGATGGCCGAGGCCGTGCGGGGCGTCAATCCGCAGTTCACCTTCGCCGTCAAGGCCCACCAGAGCCTGACCCACAAGATCGGCCCGGATTGGCGGGATGAGGCCGCCCGCTTCCGGGAGGGGGTGGCGAGCCTACAGGGGCGCGCGGTTTTGGGCGCGGTCCTGGTGCAATTTCCGCATTCGTTTCATTACACCATCCAGAATCGGCGGCACCTGGACGCCTTGCTGAACCGGCTGGACGGTTTGCCGTGCGCCTGCGAATTCCGCAGCCCGGAGTGGCTGCGGGAGCGGGTGTATGAGGGGCTGCGCTCCCGCCAGGCCGCGCTGGTGGCCGTGGACGAACCGGAGCTGGAAGGTTTGCTGCCGCCCGTGGCCGTGCCGACCGGCGAATTCGCCTATGTCCGGTTTCATGGCCGTAATAAGGACAATTGGTGGCGGGGCGACAATGCCAGCCGCTACGACTATCTCTATAGTGACGACGAGCTGCGCGAATGGACGCCGCGCATCCAGGCGTTGCTCCAATCGGTCCGCCACATTTTCCTGTATTTCAACAACCATTGGCGCGGCCAGGCCCCGCGCAACGCCGAAATGCTGCGCCTGATCCTGGAATCACTGGCCGGAGAGCGATAAGGACAGATCTAGAAATAACAGTAACTCCCATGATCCTGAAGCGAGCCTCGCGAACGCGCATTTCGCTCCTAAATATGCGGCCTCGCGGGACTTTTTTTGACCGACAGTGATCGCACTTGTTTCTGAACGAACCTTATATCAACTCCAGTTATTGATGACCGACGAACGTTTCGGATCGGGTGAGTCTGGGGAGAGTTTTTTGGCGGAGTTTGGGGTAACTTTTGTGCAAAAAAGTCACCCCAAAATCGGTTGCTTTAACTTGAATTGATATTAGCCGTCCTTTTCATCGGACTGAAAAGCCATGGTGCGCGAAGAGCCGACGCTTCTTTATCTGCGCATCCCGCAATTCGAAGCGGCGGTTCTCCAGGCCGTGCAGCCGGGCTTGCGGACGCGGCCGGTGCTGGTGGTCTCCTCCTTCCGGGCGCTCGGCCGGGTGCTGGCGGCCTCGCCGGAGGCGCGGCAGAGCGGAGTGGAGGAGGGCATGACCCTCCGGCTGGCGCGGGAGCGCTGCCCCGAGGGCCGCTGGTTCACGCCCGATCCGGAACTGGAGGAACGCGCCTTGCAGGCCGTGTTCGCCGCGGCGGCGAATTACTCGCCCCTGGTCGAACGGGCCGGCCGCGGCAGCCTGCTTTTGGATACGGCCGGGCTGGAGCGGCTCTTCGGCCGCGGGGTGGATTTGGCGGCCAGGTTGCAGCGGGAGGTGCGGGAGCGTTATCGCCTGCCCAACGCCCTGGGCTTGGCGCGGCGGCGGAGCTGGAGCGCGCTGGCCGAACGGTTCGCCGAACCGGACGGCATCTTTGCCCTGCTGCCGGGACTGGAGGCGGGGTTCATCGATCTGATCTCGCCGGCCTGGCTGGAGGGGATCGGCCCCAAGACCCGCGAGCGGCTGCTGGAGATGAACCTCACCCGGCTGGGGCAGCTGCGGCAGTTCGATCGCTCGGCGCTGCTGGAGGTGTTCGGGGCGCCGGGCCGGGTTTTGGCCGATACCCTGGACGGGGCGGAATCCGAGGGGCCGGTGCTGGCGGCCGAGGCCAGCCGGCGCTGCCGCGAGGCGGGCGGGCGGATCGAGGCGGCCGCGGTCCTGGCCGAGGAGACCGTGGCGGCCGAACCGCTGCAAGTGGTGGTCCGGACTTTGGCGGCTACGGCGGCGGGGCATCTGCGCGCCCGGGGCCTGGGCGCAGCCCGCCTGCACCTGCGCCTATTCTACAACGACGGCCGCAGCGTCACCGGACAGGTCAAACTTTCGGGTTTTGTGCAAAGCGAAACCCAACTGCGAGATTCAGCCGGGCAATTGCTGACGCGGCTGCACCAGCGCCGGGTGCGGCTGGCGAAAATCTGGCTGCGGGTCGAGCGCTTCGCTCCGCCGCAGAGCCAGGCTGAGCTCTTCGCTCCCGCGCCAGTCCGCCAAGAAGCGCCACTGGTCAGCAGCTTGGACCGCATTCGCCAGCGATTCGGCGCTAACACGATCGGCACCGGCCTGGACCTGCTTTATCGTAACCAGGATCGACCGCGCCTCGGCGGCGGGAATTGAACATGCGGGTTTTGCTGGACGTTCAATCCTATTTCTCGTTCTTCTGGGGCACGGCTTCGCCGGAAGCGCTGTTGCAGACCGCGGCCGCGCAGGGCTACACGCATCTGGCGCTCACCGATCAGGCCGGTCTTTACGGCCTGCCCGACGTGGTCCGATTCGCGCCCCGCTATGGCATAACGCCGCTTTATGGCGCATCCTTCCGGCTCGCCGGCCGGCGCAAGCTGGTGATCCTGGTCGAATCGAAGGTCGGCTATGCCAATCTCTGCCGGCTGCTCACCGGCTGGCACACGGACCCGGCCGAAGGTCGAACGGAGCGGGAGCGGCTTGAGGCCGGCCTGCATGAGGCGCTTGAGGGGCTGATTTTCCTCTGCGACGACCAAGAACTTACCCGCTGGCTGCAAGCGCGGACCGTACGACTCTGGTACCGGGTCGGCCGCTCGCTGGCCGCCGCGCCCGGCTGGGTGCGGGAGTTAGGATTGCCGGTGGCCTTTGCGCCGGAGATCGCCCTGCTACAACCGCAGGAACACATTACGCATCGATTGCTGCGGGCTATCGGCCAGAAGACCACGCTGGACCGCGTGGGGGCGGAAGAACTGGTTTCGCCGTCGGCCTGGCTCCAATCGCCGGAAAAATACGCCGATGAATTTCAAGTTTTTGCGGCGGCCATGGCGGAGAGCGAACGCCTCGCGGCCGGGATCGGTTTCTCCCCCGCCACGAGTTTCATCTTTCCGCCCGCGCCGGCGGGCGGTTCGGATGCGCTCGCCTGTCTGCGGCAACTCGCTTACGCGGGCGCGCAGCATCGCTATGGTGATTTGAGCGAAGCGGCGGTCTCCCGGCTCGAATACGAACTCGGCCTGATCGGAGCCAAGGGCTTTGCCGAATACTTTTTGCTCGTCCGGGACATCGTGCGGGTTTCGCCCCGCACCTGCGGCCGGGGTTCGGGGGCGGCCAGCCTGGTCAACTATTGCCTGGGCGTGACCAACGTCGATCCGCTCAAATACAACCTGATGTTCGAGCGGTTTCTCAATGCCGGCCGGATCGATCCGCCCGACATCGACGTGGACTTCGCCTGGGACGAGCGCGACGAGGTGATCCGCTACGTGCTGGAGACCTACGGCCGGGAGCGCGTGGCGCGGATCTGCAACCACAACCGGTTCAAGACCCGCTGGGCGATCCGCGAGACGGCCCGGGCCTTCGGCTTTGCCGATGAGGAGATCTCCCGCCGGATGCAGGCCATGCCGCAGAAGGCTTCCGCCTATGCCACGCTGCCCGATCTGGAGGCCGCCCGGCCCGCCGTCCGAAACTCGACCGATCCCTGGGACGAGGCCCTGCGCCTGGCCGAAAATCTGGTCGGCCTGCCGCGCGGCATCTCCATGCATTGCGGCGGCCTGGTCGTGGTGCCGCAGGCGATGGCCGCGCTGGTGCCGGTCGAGGTTTCGGCCAAGGATCAACCCCTCATCCAATGGGAGAAGGACGGGGCCGAGGCTCTGGGCCTGGTCAAGATCGACCTTTTGGGCAACCGTTCATTGGCGGTCATCCGCGACGCGGTCGGCGATGTCGCCGCGGAATTGGGAATCCCGAGAAACGACGTATTGGCCGGCGATCCGGCCGACGATCCGGCCACGCGGGGCGCCGTGGCCCGGGGCGAGACCATGGGCTGCTTCTACATCGAAAGCCCGGCCATGCGGCTCCTGCAACAGAAGGCGCGGCGCGGCGACTTCGAGCACCTGGTCATCCACTCCTCCATCATCCGTCCGGCGGCCAACGATTTCATCCGCGAGTACCTGGAACGCCTGCACGGCAAGCCCTGGGCGCCGTTCCACGAACGCTTGTGCGGCGTCTTCGACGAGACCTACGGCATTCCCGTTTATCAGGAGGACGTGGTCAAGCTGGCCATCGCTCTGGCCGGCTTCGATTACGCCCGCGCCGACAGCCTGCGCAAGTGCCTGGGCAAGCAGGATGCCGCTCGCCGCTTGCAGGAAAGGTTCGGCGAATACCGGCAGGGTTGCCGCGACCACGGGGTGGACGAAGCCACGGTGGAGCGCACCTGGGCCACGGTCATGTCCATGACCGGCTATTCCTTCTGCAAGCCCCATTCGGCCAGCTACGCCCAGGTTTCGTTCGAGGCGGCTTATCTGAAGGTGCACCACCCCGCGGCGTTCATGGCGGCCGTGTTGTCCAACGGCGGGGGCTATTATTCGGCGCAAGCCTATGTCGCCGAGTGTCAGCGCATGGGCCTGCGCGTCCTGGCCCCGGACGTCAACGCCTCGCGCGGCTCCTATGCGCCCGAAAACGGAGCGGTCCGCGTGGGCTTGAACGCGATCGCCAATCTGACGGCTCAAGGGGTGGGTCATGTTTTGACAGAGCGGCGCCAGCGCGGCGCTTATGCCTCGCTGGCCGATTTCATCGACCGAGTCCACCTCTCGCCGGAAGACCTGCGTCATTTGGCCCTGGTCGGGGCGCTGGATTCGCTTGCGCCGGGTTTGAACCGGCCGCAGATCCTGTGGCTGACCCAGCAATGGACTCAGCGGCCGGGCAAAGACACGCTATTTTCGCCGCCGCGCGTTCAGGTTCCGCAGCTGCCGCCCTACTCGCTTAGCCAGCGGTACGAGGCCGAGTACGCAGCATTGGGCTTCATCCCCGGCGCGCATCCGCTCATTCTCTACGAGGACGTTCTCCGTGCGGTCCGGCATCGCTACATCCCGATCGCCCGCATGCCGGAATTTATCGGCCGGCGCGTGACCATTCTCGGCTGGCCGGTGACGGCCAAAGTGGTGGAGACCAAGCAGGGCGAGGCGATGGTCTTTTACTCTTTCGAGGATTTCGATTCGATCATCGAAACCGCGCTCTTTCCGCGGGCCTATCGGCGCTACCATCGCACCCTACAGACGGCCAAGCCGTTTCTGCTGACCGGGCGGGTGGAGGAGGAGTTCGCGGTCGTCACCTTGAACGTTCAGGAGATGGAGGAGGTCGGTCGGCCCGCGCGGCTCACGGCCGGGCGGCTGGGCGGCCGCAATTTCGCAGATGCGTAGGTTTTCGAACCAGGCGCAGGCGTCGACGCCCGGAAGGCTCAGCCACAGACAACTGGGGATGTTCCAGCCGGGGCTGGCCGCGGTGCCGGAGTTCCATTTCCCATCGGCCGTCTTCCGAAGGCTAAGGCTCCTTTCCAAAAAACTTTAGTCGGCTTCGCCTGCCCGGGCGTTCAGATGGACAAAATGCGAAGAGTTGGTCTTCGGGAGGCAAGGCGGCTTCGTTCGAAGTCCACCTGCTGAGAAATCATCCCTGAACGTGCGAAACTGCGAAGCTGGACAAGAGTTTTTTGAGGGGGTTTGGGGGAATTTTTTTGCAAAAAAGTTTCCCCAAGCATCCATCTCGATCGACTGGTTTGAGCCTGATCGATCAAACTTGAGCCGCCCATGAAAAGTTAGCCGAAATATGCATTGGCTTGGAGCGGTTCGACCCGGCATAATAAACTCATCCTTCCGCCTGTTGGGACGACTAAAATGGAATCCAAGCTCGAAATCAGGGCCGTGCCGGTGTGGCTGCTGATCCTGGGGT
>CAYMGG010000131.1:0-15074 GCA_964389915.1 uncultured Planctomycetaceae bacterium | reverse complement strand
AATTACGCCCTGGGCGGTGATCCGCGCCCAGGGCATCAATGCATTACAGCGCCGCTGGCAGACGCTCGGCGTCGTCCCCCAGGACGAGTGAGCCCCGCCCAGTGCTCCGTTTATTTCATTTACGCCATTCCCCCAGAATCTAATAGCGAAACAGCCACCAAAGACGCTCGTGTATCGGAAGGGCTTCGAAAAAATCCACATGTACTCTGTCGTAGGAACGCTTAACTTCAGACACAGTGCCGTCAGCACCCAGAACGACGCTGGTTCTTAGCATGCGAAAATTGATGTAGCCGGAACCACAGGAAGCTTTTACCCGCGTCTCATAAACCAGCTCTTTGGACGGTCCTTTTCCATGGCAGCTCGGAACGCCGGCCAGGTTGATCACCTGCGCTTCGGACATGCCGATTTTAATCTGACCCAAGCGGCTTTCAGTCACCCGATCCTGGATCAGGTCATACGCCCGCACCCCGGCCAAAAGCAGCAGAAGCACCAGGAAAACCACCATCGACCAATACCCGAGGTGATTTTTGCCGATGTATTCAGAGGCCATTTCATTTCCCGCCGAGCGGCAACCATTTCAACACCCGCTGGATCTCCTGGTCCCAGTAGGCCCAGTTATGCACGCCCGGGCCTTCGTGGTATTCCAGCGCCAGCCCCAGTTCGCGGGCCAGATTGCGGAAGGCCAGGTTGTCGGCGTATAAAAAATCCTCCGTGCCGCAGCACTGCATGAGCATCGGCCGCGGGCCGGACTCACCGGCCAGGTGGCTGGCCAGGTGGAAGAGATCTTCGTCCGAACCGGTCAGGTCTGCTTGCGAACCGAAGATGCCCGCCAACTCCGCCATATCGCCGTGCCCCTGCTCGCTCCAGCGCCGCCAAAGGCCGGTGACGTCCAGCGCGCCCGAGAGGCTGGCCACGGCCGCGAACAGGTCCGGCCGGCGCAGCCCCAGCTTGAACGCCCCGTAACCGCCCATCGACAGGCCGGCCACGAACCGATCCTCCCGCCGGCGGGAGAGCGGGAAGAAGTCTTCGGCCAGCGCGGGAATCTCCTCGCTGACGTAGGTCCAGTAACGGGCCGACTGCACGCCGCTGGCCGCGTCGGTGTAGAAGCTGCGGTGGCCGGCGGGCATGACGATGGCCAATCCCAGTTCCGCGGCGTAACGCTCGATGCTGGTGCGCCGCAGCCAGATGGTGTGGTCGTCCGACAGGCCGTGGAGCAGATAGAGCGTCGGATAGAGATCCCGCCGCTCGGGCGCCCCCTGGCCGATCTGCCGCCGGCCGCCCGGCTGCGGGATTACCGCATTCAGGGTCATCTGTTGGCCCAGGCATTCGGAGAAGAAGTGACATTGCATGAGGGCCATCGGGGATTCCTCCTCTCAGTTCCGGTTGCCGCGGACGATTTTTTCGGGAACCTTTTTTACAAAAAAAGTTCCCGAACCCTCCCAAAAACTCTTATCCGGCTCATCCGCGCGGCGATTCAGGAAACCCGCGCCAGAATCAAACCGATTAGAGTTTTTTGAAAGAGTTTGAGAGAACTTTTTTGCAAAAAAAGTTCTCCCAACAAGATCTTCTATTTTCTGCGTTTCTCTTACCCGGCGAGCGCCTTGGCGCTTATTGCTTGGCGGCGGGCGGGGCCATGGCCGAATCCCCGCCAAAGGCGGCGTTCGGGTCGAAGGCGCCCAGGGCCGAATAGTTGCTGGCCGGTTTGGCGGGCGCGGCCTGGTCGCCGGTCAGGGCCGGATCGGCCGCGCTCTGGGCGGAGAAATTCTGCGGCGGCGCATAGAGCCGGCCGGCCTTGTTCGGATGGTCGAGATTGTAGACGTCCGGCCGCCAGCCGCCGTCGCGCCGGTCGTACAGGTTGGTGGCGACCACCTGTTCGGCGTCGGGCAGAGCCGGATCGGGCGTGGTCAGATCGTTGATCCGCTTGCGCACGGCCAGATGTTCGGCCTGGCGTTTTTCGGCTTCGGCCAGAGCGCGTTTTTCGGCTTCGGCGACGGCGGCGGTACGGGCATCGAGCAGGCCTTTGGAAAGAGTAGAGCTGACGTAGTCGTAGTACATCCGCATCGAGCGTAGATAGGTTTCGGTGTCATAGGGGTGCTCCTCGGTGTGGCGGATGAAGGCATGCTCGTAGACGTCGCGGCCGATGTTGCCGTCGCGGCTGTCGAAGTTCTGCTGCCGGGACCAGATGATTCCGCGCGAGTAGTTGGCCGAACGGGGGATGCCCCACTGGGTGAGCTCGGCCAGGGCGGCGGCCGCCGCCTCGCTGTTGCCGGTGGCGACCACCTGCAACGTGAGGGCCACGCGCGGGCGCAGATAGGGGTCGTGGTCGGTGACCAGGCCCATGACCACCGCGTCCACCTTCAGCCGCCGGCCGACCTTGATCGCGTCGTCGAGGTTGTGGACCGGATCGAGCATCTCCTGCAGCCGGTCCTCTTCGCCGGCCACGGCCTCGCCCCGCCGGGCGTCGGCCCGCTGGAGCAGATCGGCCCGTTCGGTGGCCGGCCGGATGCCCAGCAGCTGCCGCCGGCGATATTCGGCGTTGTGCCGCCGGATCTCGGCGTTGTCGGTCTCGACCAGGGCCAGGGCTTCGCGGGGATAGACGACCCGCAGTTGGCCGCGGGCGGAGAGCTGGTTGGCCAGGCGGGTGGCGAAGCCGTCGGCGTCGAAGCCCGGCTCCGGCGCCTTGTCGGCAAACGGCAGGACCAGGACCGACTTGACCGTGGCCAGGGCCACGGGGTCGCCCTCCCACTGCTCGTGCGGATAGCTGACCGAGGTGGTGGCCCGCGCCACGGTGCGGGCCAGGGTCAGGCAGCCCGGCGCCAGCAGAAGCTCCACCCCTAGAAACAAACCGGCCGCGAGCCGCGCCGGACGAGCCAAACGGTTCATTCCGTTTCCTTTTTCGGCTGGGTGCCGGTCATCCCGCCGGCGGCTTGGGCCACCTCCAGGCCGGCGATGAGCGGACGCACGCTCCAGATGTTGGGATGGCCCGAGCGCAGGCTGGTGAAGTAGAGTCGGCCCACGGGGTTGCCCTCTTCGGCCGCCCACCAGGGGTCCCAGTCGGGGGCGCTGTGGTTGGTGATCTGGGTCAGGTCGGTGCCGTTGATCCGCACGGTCCAGATGTCGTCGGCCTTGTAGATGCGCGCCTGCCATTGAGCCAGCGGGCTCTTGCGGACTGAGGCGAAGGCCAGGCACTGACCGTCCGGGCTCCAGACCGGGGTGATGGCGGCCCACTGATCGTTGGCCACGATCTCCTCGGGCGAGTTGACGGCCTCGACCGCGCCGTCCTTGCCCATCCGGACCTTGATGGTCCAGATGCTGTACCAGGGCACGTCCCGGCGGCGGTGGCGCTGATAGGCGATGGTGTAGATCCCGTTCTCCTCGGGGATGGGGCGGAACTCCGGGAAGAGCCCTTCGGTGATGTAGCTCAGGGTGCGGTTGTTGAAGTCCATCACCCAGATCTGCCAGAGCCCGTCCATGGAGTTGAAGCGGCTGAAGGCCACCAGGTTCTGGTCCTGGCTCCAGGAGGGATGAATGTCGTCGTCGGTCGAGTTGGTCAGTTGGCGCGGCCGGCTGTCGGGCGTGGCGTCGACCTTCTCCACCAGAATGTCCCAGTTGCCGTAGCGGTTGGAGCTCCAGGCGATCAGGTCGCCGCGCGGGCTGAAGGCCGGCATCATGTCGCTCATCCGATCCTCGGTCAGCAGACGCACCGAGAGGCCGCGCACGTTCTGCATGCAGATCTGCGGCGTGACCGAGTAGCGGGTGCTGGCGAAGACCATCCACTTGCCGGTGCGGTCGACATTGACGTTGTGGTCACCGCCGGCCTCGGCGAAGGTCTGCTGGGTCAGGCCCCGGAAACCCGGGCTGGTGATGCGGGCGGCGATGGTGTCGGGGTTGTACTGCCCCTCGACGAACTCGTAGGGGTCGTAGTTGATGCCGACCTGGGTCTTGTTTATCGGCCGCACCGGATCGTGGGCCAGCTGGTGCGTGCCCGGAGGATCGTCCTCGGAGAGGCCGACCATGCCGGGCTGGGCCGCGGGCGGATTGGCCGGCGCGGCCGGTTTGGGCTTGGATTTAAGGCCGGACATGCCGTGGGAGACCATGTCCAGGGGCTGGCAGCCGGTGAAGACCGCCAGGAACAGAATCAATATGGCGACAGCGATATTCGCAAGCCTCGGCACGATCTTCCTCCCTACGTCAGGCCGTGAAAACCATGGCGCTTATGCATGATTATCGGCCATGGGCCGGCCGAGACTGTAGCCATATTCAACCAGTTCCGAAATTTTTGGCCCAGACAGGAAATTTCTGTTGGCATCCCCAGCCTCGACAGGCTAAGGTTTAGTTGAAATGAATAAGAGCCCTTCGCGGCCTTTATTTTTGTCAGCCTTATGCCAACGTTGGCAGAATATTTCAGAACAGGTCTTATTCGCTAACATCACGTTGTAAAAAAACAAGTTAGGAGAAATCATGCTGTTCGGTGTCTGTGGCGGGGTGGAGATGGGCCAGATCGCGGCCAAGCTGGGATATGACTTCTTCGAGCTCTCGGTCCCAGGCTATATGAAACCGTTGGAAAAAGAAGAAGCCTTCCAGGCTGAACTAGCCAAAGTCAAGGCGGTAGGCATCCCCTGCCTGGCCTGCAACTGCTTTATTCCCGGCGACCACAAAATCACCGGCCCAGCGGTAGATTTTTCAAAATTAACCGCTTACGTTAAAACCGCTTGCCGGCGGGCGGGCGAGGCCGGGGTTAAACGGATCGTCTTCGGCTCGGGTGGCGCGCGCCAGATCCCGGAAGGCTTTTCCCGTGAAACCGCCTGGAAACAGCTCGGGGACTTCCTGCGCATGGTCGGCCCGGAGGCGCAGAAGGCCGGCGTGGTGATCGTGATCGAGCCGCTCAACACGGCCGAGTGCAATGTCTTGACCACGGTGGGCGAATCGGCCAAACTGGCCCGGGAGGTGAACCATCCGAACATCAAGCTGCTGGTGGACGCCTATCACTGGCTGAAGGACAACGACTCGGCCGCCGACCTGGCCGCCGGCGGGGATCTGCTGCGCCACGCCCATATCGCCACCATGCCCCATCGCATGGCCCCGGGCGCGGAACCGACCGATTTCTCCGAATTCTTCGGGATTCTCAAACGCGCCGGCTACCAGGAAGGCGTTTCGATCGAAGGCAAGATCGACGAACCCGAAGCCTGGCTGGCCCGGGCCCTGCCCATTCTCAAAGCCGCCGCGAAATAACTCCATTTCCGGGGGGAACTTTTTTTAAAAAAAAAGTTCCCCCCGGAATCGACCTTAATTAGCTTGATTTGAGATTAGGGCTCCACCCTCCGGGAAAGGCTGGTTGGCCACCGCGCCGCGCGCGGCCGGTCCGGGATTTTCGATCCGGTTGCCTTCGATCACCACTCGACGCGACATCTGCACGCCGATGGCGTGGTCGACCGCATAGCCGGCCTTGAGCTTGGCCGTATTCTCCTGCCGATTGACGTTGCGAATCACGTTGCCCTTGATGGTCAGGCCGTCGGTCTGGGCGGCGTAGATGCCGGCCAAGTTCGAATTTTCGATCACATTGTCGAGGATGGAAATGTCCTGATGCAAGGTGGCGGGCGGGGTCGGCTGCTCGCCCGTGAAAACCAGCCCGGCGTTGCTCACCTGGATGGCGCCGGAATACCATTGGCGCGCGACGTCGTCCAGCCCGGTGTCGCGCACCACATTGTGCCGGATAACGCAGTTCCGGACCGGGCCGGCCTCCATCCAAAAACTCATGTTGTTAGGCAGGGCGATGCCGCTCAGGTAGGTGTGCTCGATGCGACAGTTTTCGATCAGCCCTTCCTCCCCCATGATCCGCAACCCGTTGGCGCCGACGTTGAAAAAGGTACAGTTGCGGATGACATAGCCCCGCGAATTGACGAAGGGCAGGTAGATGCCGTCCCCGGCCTTGACCGTGGGCGCCAGGTCCCGCCGGAAACGGACCTTGCGGAACCGGTCGCCCCGCCGGGGCCAATTGTCTTTGACCACCTGCGGCTCCTCGTGCATTTCGGGGTAATCGGTGATCGATTCTACCGGCGGGCTGTCGAGCAGTTCGAAGCTCTTGGCCCGCACCAGGCGGGCCTGGCTGTGCTCGTCGACCAGCGTGCTGTGATAGCCCAGAACCCGGGGCGACTCGCGGGCCACCATCACCACTTCCCGGGGATTCAGCACGGCCGCGACCGGCCAGACCAGGGAGCTGTTGTTGAACCCGTCGTCGCCCATGTGGGCGAAATAGCAGTCCTCCAGCGTGGGCCCGGTCTGACAGATACGGTGCTGCATGCCGTCGGCGGTGGTGGTCATCAGCCGCGCCTGGGTCGCCCCGGCCGGCGGCGGCCCGCGATCGATGCGGATGTTCTTGTACAGGAACTTGCCGTTGCTGTAATAGGTGCCGAACGCCAGGCCCGGGCCGGTGTTGATCACCAGATCGCGATAGGTCATGTCCGTGCAATAATCGGTCCGGAAGACCGCCCCCGAGCGGATCAGCAGCACCAGCATGTCTCCCGGCTGCAATTGGGCGAAGCCAGTGTGCGGCGCCAACTTGATGCGCCCGGTCCGGTCGCCCAGCTTTTCGACCTTTCCCCAATAGCCTTTGGAAATGTGCTCTTTGAGCAGGCGGGTCTGGGCGTCGTAAAAGAACACGCCTTTGGACAAGGTCTGCGGGTCCGGCGGCAGCGGCGGATAGCCCGCGTGCAGCTCGAAGGTGAAGGTGGAATTTTCCGCCTCGACCGCAGTGATCGTGCCTTGGGTGAACGGCAGCGGGTCGTAATCGAGGGTGAAGTTGCGCACGGTCGCGTTTTTGCATTTGCCGTTCTGGAAAAAGATCCCCTCGGCCTTGATCAGCTTGGTCGCCTGCGGGTCCTGCCCCCCGCCGGCCAGAACCGCGTTCTCCAGCCCGGAGAGGCGCACGGTATCCTTGATATAATAGACCCCGGGCGGAATGGTGATCTCTGACCGGCCCCGCTCGCGGCAGGAGGCGATATAGCCGTTCAGGTCGAGTTGTTTTTTGCCCGCCTCGTCTTTCAGAAACTGGTCAAAAACCTGCACCTCCTCCCCCGCCAGCCCCCAGCTGCCCAGCCCGAGGGCCAGACCGCAGATCAGGCACCAGATGTTCCGTTCCATGGGTTTTCCTTTCATGAGCAAAGGGACAAAATCAGGCGGTCAACCATCGAAGGAGTTCAAAAAGCCCACCTCGGCGTTTGATCCGGCGTCGCGGTCGCAACTAGACTGAAACCCCGCTCCGGGCTTTTAAAACACCTTCTTACCACGGATAGACCGCGCTCGCCGAGATCGGTAGCTGATTCGAATAGGTGGCGACGTGGGTGTCGATGAAGAGCATTCGCAGGGTGCCGCTATGGCGGTAGTCCTCATGCTGCCAGCCGACCGGCCATTTGTTGGTCCCGCCCGCTCCAGACGTATTGTTGATGTCCGTCACGCTGAACCGCTCGGCCGGATGATCAATGGCCGCCAGTTTCTTGGGCTGGTCGCCGACATTCATCAATGTGGGATTGAGGTAGAGGTTGGTCCCGTAATGAAACCGGCCGGCGAAAAATGCGCCATTGTTGACCGCCAGATCCATGCTCGGACAGTGCATGATGTCGGGATAATATCCGCTAGTGACTTTAGTGTCGAACAGCCGGGCGTAATAGAGGTAATGCATCCACCACCCGCCGGCATAATTGATGCGCGCCGGCACCAGCGCGTCGGCGAACTGATCCGCATAAAGGACTATTGCCGTGCCCTGCTGTTTCAGATTGTTTGCACACTGAACGGCCCGGGCGCTGGCCAGGGCTTTTTCCAGGGCCGGCAGCAGCATGCCCGCCAGGATCGAGATGATCGCCATGACGACCAGCAACTCGACCAGGGTGAAACCGGCCTCAGCCCGCCGCCGCTCCCGGGGCCGGGTGGTGCGATTGCAGATCATTTGAAAAATCCTTTCATGCATGGGCAGCCTCTCGGCCCCGACCGCCAATTCTTCGGCCCCCGGCGCGTCTTGCGGGGCGGGCGCGCCTCCCCAGGCCGATAGCGACCCGGCCAGCGGCTCGGCCCGAAGCGCGCCGGATTCGATCGGCTCCGGACGGCTGACCGGCGTTGACGATTTTTCCACCTGCTTGACCAGCTCGCTCCACCGACCCTGCCGAATCAAGGATTCGCGCAGGTCGGCCAGAGTTCGCTCCAGGCTGGTGACCAGAAAACCGGGCCGGCTTTCCAACTCGGAGAGGCGCAGCGCTTGTTTGTGAATAATGCAGCCCGGAGCGGAAAGCTTGCGAAAGGCCGGCGGCACGCTCAGATGGACCTCGCCATTCCACTCCGCTAAGCCGTGAACCACCAACGCGCTCTCATGGCTGATTACGGCCTGGGGTTGCTCATGCCGGTTACGGCTCCAGAACGACCAGCGGGTAAAGGCCGCGGCTGGAGAATCGGGATAGCCCGGCAGGCGGTAAATCCCGCGGCAGATCTTCAGCCAGTGCCCATGCTGCACGTAATAGCCGTGATTGGGGTCGGGATAGCCGGCGGCAATCGCCTGCTTGGGCGTAAAATAGCCGCTTTGCCGGTCAGCGATGTCTTTAATTTTATCCATCCGCATCCCCTAAAAGCGCTTCAAATCACAACTCTATTATCAAATGAGAGTTGCCGCTTAGCAAACCCCGACCGGTGATTTCCAGACGCACTAATCCTATAGAGGATTAACGCAAATCCTATGTGATTGGTGATGCCCAAGGCTTGAGTTGCGGCACAAATAAGGCACTAAAAATAATTCGAGGGCAAGGAGCGGCGCAGCAAACGGCGACTCTGGCCTTGGTTTGACCAAAGCTGCCGAAAACGCAGACGCGACCCAGGATCAAGTCACAACCGTTAACTATTTCCCGCGCCTTACCACAAAAAGCCCTTTTCCCGGATGGGAAAAGGGCTTTCATTCCGCTCGATTCCTGGCGGAGAGCTTTTATTTGTCGGCCTTCTGCTCGTTGCGCCAGGCTTCCCAGTCTGCCTTGTGGCTCTGGTGCAACTGTTTCAGGGCCGCCTTGAGCTGCTCGTTGGTCAGTTCATTGTTCTTGGCCAGATCGTTGAGCGTATTGACCGTGTCTCCGACCAGATCCTGCCGCTTGGCCTCAGCTTCGGTCCAGCGCGACGAGAGCTTGGTCTTGACCGAGGCGGCCTTGTCGGCCGAGAGCAGGCCGTCGGTCACCAACTGGTCGATGAAAGCCGAACGCTTGGAGTGCTGCTCGCTGCGGAAGGAGGCATTTTCATTGTACTGGGTCTGCCGGTGGTCGGCGATGGCGCTGGCCTTATCCTGGGCCGACTTGTCCTTCAGGGTCTGGCGGAACTCCTTGTTCTCGGCCTTCTGTTCGGAATAATGCCCCTCGCGCCGTTCTTTCTGCTCTTGATTGAAGGTCTGGCGCTCGGCCTTCCGCTGCGCTTTCTTGGCCCCGTCGCCGGCCCAGGCACTGCCCAACATCAATCCCAACCCCGCCACCATCGAACCTAGCCAAAGATTGCGCGCGTTCATGTCTTTCTCCTTTGTCTTCCGGTCAGTCTGTTTGTAATCTCGTTTTCAACCTGCACGGCTAACCATAAAACAATTCGTATGCCAAACCTCACTTTTTCGTCATTCCGCACATATGTGGCTTAAAAATGAAGGCGTTACAAAAAAATCGCCCATTCTTGACCCAAAGTCAGGGATCTGTGGGTAATTCCCTCACTGGGGGTAATGCCCACAGCCGGCTCGCCGTTGAAAGGAAAAACCGACTGGGCGAAAAAGACTTGGCCCGTGACCGCTTTTTTGCGATCATCAGCAATGCGTGGATTTTTCAACCTGCGAAGTGCGACCATTAAGGAGATGCGCCATGACCGCCGAGGCCAAACCGACGCCCAGCGACTTTATCCGCGAGATCGTTGACGAGGATCTGCGCCAGGGCAAAAACGAAGGCCGCGTGCATACCCGGTTCCCGCCCGAGCCCAATGGCTACCTGCACATCGGCCACGCCAAATCGATCTGCCTTAACTTCGGTCTGGCCGCCCAATACGGCGGCAAATGCAATCTGCGCTTCGACGACACCAACCCCTGCAAGGAAGACGTCGAATACGTCGACTCCATCCGCCACGACGTCCGCTGGCTGGGCTTCGACTGGGAGGAGCGCGAATTTTTCGCCTCCGACTATTTCGAGCAGATCTACGAGTGGTCCGAGGAGCTGATCCGCAAAGGCCTGGCCTACGTCTGCGACCTGAGCGACGAAGAGATCCGCCAGTACCGCGGCACCTCCGGTCAGCGCGAAGCCCGCCAGACTCCGCCCGGACGCAACTCGCCCTACCGCGACCGCTCGGTCGAGGAGAACCTCGACCTCTTCCGCCGCATGCGCGCGGGCGAATTTCCCGACGGGGCCAAAACCCTGCGGGCCAAGATCGACATGGCCCACCCCAACCTGAACATGCGCGACCCGGTTATGTACCGCATCCTCCACGCCGAACATCACCGCTCCGGCAACAAGTGGTGCATTTATCCCATGTACGACTGGACCCACGGCCAGTCCGATTCGCTGGAGAAGATCACCCACTCCATCTGCACCCTGGAGTTCGAGAATCACCGGCCGCTGTACGACTGGTACCTGCAGCAGCTGGGGATCTACCGCCCCCAACAGATCGAATTCGCGCGCCTCAACCTCACCTACACCGTGTTGAGCAAGCGCAAGCTCTTGGAGCTCGTGCGCGACCGGCACGTGCGCGGCTGGGACGATCCGCGCATGCCCACCCTGGCCGGCTACCGCCGCCGGGGCTACACGCCCGAAGCGATCCGCGCCTTCTGCGCCCGGATCGGCGTGGCCAAGGCCGACAGCCGGGTGGACATCGCCCTGCTGGAATACTGCCTGCGCGAAGACCTGAACTTGCGCGCCCGCCGGGCGATGGCCGTGCTGCGCCCGCTCAAGGTGGTCATCACCAACTATCCCGAAGGGCAGGTCGAAGAGCTCCCCGCGATCAACAATCCCGAAGATCCGGCCGCCGGCACGCGCCAGGTTCCCTTCGGCCGCGAGCTGTACATCGAGGCCGAGGACTTCATGGAGGAGCCGCCCAAGAAATTCTTCCGCCTGGCCCCGGGGCGCGAGGTGCGGCTGCGCTACGCCTACTTCATCACCTGCCAGGAGGTGGTCAAAAACGCCGCCGGCGAGGTGACCGAACTGCGCTGCACCTACGACCCGGCCACGCGCGGGGGCGACTCGCCCGACGGGCGCAAGCCCAAGGCCACGCTCCACTGGGTGGCCGCCGCCCGGGCCGTGCCGGCCACGGTGCGGCTGTACGAACACCTCTTCGTCAAGGAGAACCCCGACGACGTCGAGCCCGGCCGCCACTGGCTGGACAACGTGAACCCCAACTCGCTGGAAGAACTCAAAAACTGCTGGGTGGAACCCGAACTGGCCCGGGCTCCGGTGGGCGAGATCTTCCAGTTCGAGCGCTTGGGTTATTTCCGGGTGGACGAGGACACCCGCGCCGGCGCGCCGGTCTACAACCGCGCCGTCGGCCTGCGCGACGCCTGGGCCAAGGAAAAGACTAAATAAGGAAGTGCTCCGGCCGGAACGGGCTGGGCGACACCAAGGAGCGGACGTGGATCTGGGATTCTGGGGTTCGATCGGCTGGAATGGCGAATTCCTCAGCGGCTTGGCCAGCATCGCCCTGGTCGACATCGTGCTGGCCGGCGACAATGCCGTGGTCATCGCCTTGGCGGTGCAATCCCTGCCGGTCCATCTGCATCGCAAAGGAATTCTGCTGGGCTCGGCCGCGGCCGTGATCCTGCGCGTGTTTTTCACCTTCCTCGCCGCCGGCATGCTGCATGTGCCGCTGCTCAAGCTGCTCGGCGGCCTGATGATTGTCTGGATCGCGGCCAAACTGCTGGGCGATGAAAACGAACGCGAGCTGCACGGCCGGCCATCGGGCGGCCTGTGGCAGGCGGTCTGGATGATTGCGGTAGCCGACCTGACCATGTCCCTGGACAACATGCTGGCCGTATCCGGAGCCTCGCACGGCAACCTGGTCTTGTTGCTGTTCGGCCTGGGATTGAGCATTCCGCTGGTCGTCTTCGCCAGCAGCCTGCTCTCCGGCCTGATGGTGCGCTACCCGGCGATCATCTGGATCGGCGCGGCCGTGCTGGGCAAAATCGCCGTGGACCTGATCATCACCGACCCCTATGTACATCAACGCTGGCAGCCGGCCGGCCAAATGGAGCAGATGCTGCAACTCGCCGGCGCGCTAGGAATCGTATTCTTCGGCCTGGCCCGACGCCGCCTGGCCACCGCGCCGGCCAAGTAAAGATTCAGTCCCTGCCCGGGCAGAAGTAAATCTCGCGCCAGATAAAGCCGGCCCATGCGTGCCGGTTTCCAGCCACACCGCCGGCTGGCGCGAACCCCGGGCCAAGGAGAAGGCCAAAAGGATTAGCTGTCATGCCTGCCGCGCTTGAGGAGCAAGCCATCAAATTGCCCGAAGGCCCAATCATCAGTTGTTTCAGTGATCCTTGGGGAAACCTCGACAGTTTTCTGATTTTCTCCATCTGTGGCGGAATCACCTTTGCCGGCACGCTCTGGCTGTTGCGGATTAGCTTCCCTCCCCAAACAGCGCAGAAACCTCGCCCGCTACCGTGGCCGCTCCTGCTCCTGCTGCCTCTAGACCTGACCATGATCCTCGCGCCAATGCAAATCCTGGACGACTGGCGACACTTTCGAGGCGAAAGCGCGGTTCATGTTTGTTTCATGGACGGCTCGCCGCTTTGGTTTCCACTTATGTCGAGTCTGCTCGGAGGGGTGGCCTATCTACTTTGGCGACCGAGCCGCCGCGCGCTTAAAAAAGCCGACAACTTCTCAGCTTATCTTGGCAAGCGCGTGCTCGTCGGCGTAACCTATGAAACCAGCGCCGGCGAAATGCTCAGCCGCGAGGAATTCTGCGGCGTGATCCAAGCCATCCGGCCGGAGGACTTTCAGATTAACCTTACGCGCGCCGACAATGGCCAAGTCTATGCTCTGCCATTCGATCTAGATGCGCTCAAGCCGGCCGCGCCGGGCAGCTATCGCCTGCGCCAGAGCGGAGAACTCGTCGTCAATCCTGATTTCACCACGGTTTGGACCGTGATCAAAGCTGACGCCGAAGCCCCGGAAACAAAAAACAACCTATAGCGGCGGCAATAAACGGACGCGAATCGCGAGTACCACGCAGCCGATTTTCTCGACGACGTGATCCGTCCCCCGGCCGAAAAAGGATCAAGCTTGCGACTTTTATTGCACACCTGCTGCGCCTGGTGCCTGGGGAAGGCTTTGGCCGGACTACGGGCCGAATTCGGGGCCGGGCTGCGGCCGCAGGTCTTTTTTTTCAATCCCAACATTCATCCGCTGATCGAATTCCGGCGGCGGCTCAAGGCGGTCAAGATGTATGCCGAGCGCGACGAACTGGAATTGATCGCCGACGAGACTTACGGATTGACCGAGTTCTGCGCGGCCGTGCAACCGGATTACGCTCCGCCAGCGCGGTGCGCCAAGTGCTATGACCTGCGCCTCACGCGCGGGGTACGCGAGGCAGCGGCACGGGGCGCGACGCACTTCTCGACCACGCTCTTCACCAGTCCGCACCAGGACCATGCGGCCATCCGCGCGGCCGGGGAGCGGGCCTTGGCCACGCCCGGCGCGAACCTCGAATTCATCGTCCGCGACTGGCGCAAGGCCGAGCCGCCGGCCAAGCTGATGACCGGCCTCTATCGCCAGCAATATTGCGGCTGCGTCTTCTCCGAAGCCGAGCGGTTCGCCCCGACCAGCCTGCACCTTTATCCGCCCGTAACCGGAGCAGAAGGAACGCTCGAAGGTCAAGGCGGATGAATTCGTCCATTTGAACGCTCGAAACGGCAAAGCCGGCTGAGAGTGCGTGCCGCACACCCAGCAAACGCTTCGCGTGTCCGGCAGGTTCAGATGGGCGAGTCGAACGAATAGGGTAGACGTGGAGTTTGTCCAACTGAACGCTTGAAACGGCGATGCCGGACGAGAGTTTTTTGAGGGGGCCGGGGGAACTTTTTTGCAAAAAAATTCCCCCGGAATAGGAGTCGACATGACGGAAGAAATGTTGCCCTTGGTCGACGAGGACGGACGGCCCTGCGGCGTGGCGCCCCGGCGGGTCTGCCACGGCGATCCGCGCCTGCTGCACCCGGTGGTGCACTGTCTGGTGGCCAACGCCCGGGGCGAGCTGCTGCTGCAACTGCGGGCGCGCAGCAAGGACATCCAGCCGGGCAAGTGGGACACCTCGGTGGGCGGGCACGTCGATCCGGGCGAGACGATCGAAACCGCGCTGCGGCGGGAACTGGCCGAGGAGATCGGGCTGGCTGATTCGGCCTTGCAGCCGGAATTTCTTTATCGCTACATCAACCGGTCGCCGGTCGAGAGCGAACTGGTCCACACCTTCCGCCTGACGCACGAAGGACCTTTTAGGGCGCAGCCGGAGGAGATCGAGGAGTTGCGCTTCTGGACGCCCGAAGCGATCACGGCGGCCGCCGCCTCCGGGGATTTTACGCCTAATTTTCTGGATGAATTCGCGCGGTTCCGGGAGTGGCGGAAGCGGCGGGAAGGTTGACCGGGCCGGCCAAAAAAAATCGCGGGGTGGGCCTGTAAGCCGGCTTTTGTCGAGGGCGATTATTTCTCTAGGCCGGCGGTCACCCGCCGGCTCGAGCGCGCTACCCGGACCTTCCAACGGAGCGGGCCGCTCCGCGCCGCACAAGGCGGCTTGGTCCCTATTTGCGTTTGCACCGGGGAGGCAGTCGCCGTGCCGGTCCCGTCACCGGTCCCGCGGTGGGCTCTTACCCCACCGTTTCACCCTTGCCTGAGCCCCCGAAAGGGCCATCGGCGGTCTGTTCTCTGTTGCCTGCCCCTAGAGTTGCCCCTGGTGGGCGTTACCCACACCCCTGCCCTATGGTGGCCGGACTTTCCTCCCGTCTCCCCGAAGGGAAACCGGCAATCGCCCGGCCCACCCCGCGAAAAACCTTTTTTGGGGGGGGGGGGGGGGGGGGGGGGGGGGGGGGGGGGGGGGGGGGGGGGGGG
>CAYMGG010000130.1:0-15086 GCA_964389915.1 uncultured Planctomycetaceae bacterium | reverse complement strand
GGCCATGATCCAGCCGACCCACAGGAAGCAGGCGGCGGCCAGGATGGACACACGGGCGCGCTCGACGGACTCGGCGCTACGGCCCAGCAGGACCACGCGGCAGCCCTTGGCGGCCAGGATTTCGGTCAGCCCCCGGCCCATGACCCCGGTGCCGGCCACGCCGACGCAAAACGGTTGATTCATCTTTCCGGTCTCCCGCGGCAACTGCAACGTGGAAAAAAGGCGCGCCTGCGGGTATGTTTATAGCGGTAACGATTTTTTTTCGCGCCAGGAAAAACAACCGGTTTTGACTTCAAGCGAACTGGAGCGGCGGATATGGCAGGCGGATATGCACGGCGGAGCGGCTGGTGGCTAGCGCTGGCCTGGCTGGGCGCGGTCGGCGCGGCGGGCGAGGTGCCCGGCGTGCCCGCCGGTCGCGAGCCGGAACCGGCCAAGTCGATGCTGGTCGAACTGGACGGCACGGGGTCGCGCGATCCCGACGGCGACACCCTCAAATACGAATGGCGGCAGGTCGGCGGGCCAGCGGTGGCCCTCTCCGATCCGCAGGCGGCCAAGCCTTATTTCCGGGCCCGGGAGCCGGGCGTCTACCGCTTCGAACTGCGGGTTTTCGACGGCCGGCAGTGGAGCGACCCGGCGGCTGTCGAGGTCATGGTCGAGCGGGAGAATCTGCGCCCCGAGGCGATCGTCCCGGCCGAAATGGAGGCCGGCGTGGGGCAGGCGGTGGTCATCGACGGCAGCGCCTCGCGCGACGCCGACGGCGACGAGTTGACCTTCCGCTGGAGTCAGGCCGGAGGCCCGCCGCTCTACCTGGAACCCAAACTGCTAAGCGAGGACAAACTGGTACTCGCCGTGGACCGCCCCGGCGAATACGACCTGGAACTGGTGGTCTCCGACGGCCGGTCTCAAAGCGAGCCGGCCCGCTGCCGGCTACATGTGCGCCCGGCCAACCAACTGCCGGTGGCAAAGGCCATAGCGCCGCCCCGACTGGTAATGGAGCGGTCACTAGCCGAGAAGCAATCCGATCTGGCCGACAAGACGCCTACGGCCTACATTGCCGAAGCCGGAGTCTGCCAGACCGGGAGCGTGGTGGTGCTCGACGGCCGGGGTAGTCTTTCGCCCCGCGGCCTGCCGCTGCGTTACTACTGGAAACAGCGCTTCGGCCCGTTCATTCGCGACTTCAAACGCCCCAGCGACGCGGAACTAAGTTTTGTGCCGCCTGAGCCGGGAGAATACGTCTTCGAACTAGTGGTGTCCGACGGCCGGTCGGACAGCGCCGCCGCCGCGCGCAAGGTGCTGGTCGTCAAAGGCAACGAGCCGCCGATGGCCGTGATCGACGCGCCGGCGCAGGGCACGATGGGCGAATGGATCAAGCTGGACGGGTCGCGCAGCTTCGATCGCGAAGGCGCCGCGCTCGAATACCGCTGGCGCCAGATCTCGGGGCCCAACGTCCGCCAATACCTGCTCGATCCGCGGCGGGGGTCGGCAGCCCCCTCCTTCCAGGCCGCCGCACCCGGGCGGCACGTGTTTCAACTGATCGTGTTCGACGGACAGCGGGAGAGCCTTCCGGCCCAGGCGGCGGTGGAGGTGATTGCCGCCAACAGCCGTCCGGAGGTGCAGGTTTCCGGCAATCTGACCATCGTCCCGGGGCAGACAGCCGTGTTGCAGGGCGGCGGGCGCGACGCCGAAGGCGATGCCTTGGAATACAGCTGGCGGCAGATTTCCGGCCCGCCCCTGCTGACGGGCGTGGCGCACCAAGCCTCGTTGACCGTCACGCCTGAGCGCGAGGGGGTGTACGTTTTCGAGTTCACCGCCAGCGACCGGCGCAATGTCAGCCGGCCAATGCGCACCACCTTGACGGTCAGTCCGCCCTATCCGGCCGTTCCGCAGCCCCAAGCGCTGACCGTCGAACCGCCGGTCGACACCGCCGCGCCGGTCGCGACCGATTCCGGGGCCGGGCCGCTGCCCGGCAAAGGCAAGGTGCCCGAGTTATCCTTCCCCGATGTCTCCACCCGGCCGGCTTCGCCAGCGCCCGTCCCTCCGGCCGCAGCTTCAGAACCGGCCGTCAAGAATCCAGGCAAGAGTTGGTGGAATCCTTTCCGTCGACACGGCGAAGAGAAATCGGCGCCGCCGCCGGAAAAGCCTGGAGCGCTCCCCCCGGAACTCCCAAAAACAGAAGCCGGTCCGCCAGCCGCCTCGACCAACGAACCAACGCCGGCCGCTGAGACGCTGGAGTAGCATCTCGTCCTGCGAGGCTCCCTTCCGCCGACTCCCTCACAGAAGAGCGAGAGAGCGTAGAGCATTTCATTTTTTACTGTGGATCTATAGATGGCTGTATCGAGGCAAAAGGCTTCCCGTTGGGGGGGGGACGAACTCCGTTTCGTCCCCCAGTTCACTCCAGCCTCGGTAGCGCCGGAGCGAAAGGGGGCAGACGGAGCTCGACTCTCCCAAATTGCGCCCGCCGGGAGGCTCTACACTCAAAATTTAAATGCGCCAGATTTATCAATATGCGAAAAAGCGAAGCTGGTTGAGAGAGTTTTGGGAAATGAACCGGGGAACCTTTTTTGTGAAAAAGGTTCCCCGGAACGGGCCAATTTTATCAGCAATAAATCCGTGGTTCGATCCGACGGCTCATTCGACCAAGAAACCGTAGACGCGCGATTCGGGCGCGCCGTGGGTGGCTTTCAGCGTCAGGCGCACGCCTTCGACCTGGCCCGACTCGGCCAGCGATACGCGGTGGAAACGTTGATAATTGCCGCTGATTTCGCGGGCCGGCCGCCATTGACCGTTCTTCCGTACCTCTAGAATCAGTTCGGAAGGCGTCACCGCCGGCGTTTCTTTCGGCTCCCGCGAATAATACGGTTCCATCGCAATGTTCTGATCCATGGCGCTGTCCAGGAACAGGACCGCCTCGCGAACCGGCTTTGCGCCGGAGAATTCATAGGTCAGGCTCTCGCCCGGCCGGCCCAGCCAACAGTGCGGATCGGTATCGATCTGCCGATGCACCCCGTCGCGCACCGGTTCGGCGTCGCCGCGAGAAGCGGTGAGCTTGGCCTGCTTGGTCAGCGTGCTTACCGGATAGGCGTATCCGGGCAGATAGACGTCATCGCGCAGCAACAGTTCCTGCAACTCGCCGATCCGGCCGCCGACTTGGCGGGGGGTGAGGCTGTGGGCGTTGGCCAGGGCGGCGGCGGTGCCGGCCGCCTGACCCATGATCGCGCAGGTGCCCATGACCCGCAGCGAACTGAAGGCCGCGTGCGTGGCGCTGACGTTGCGGCCGGCCATGAAGAGATTGTCGATGTTGCGGGAATAGAGCATCCGATAGGGAATGCCGTATGGCGAAGGGGCGTGGTGGAAGATGGTCGATGGCACGCCCAGCTTGGCCGACCAGAAGCCCGAGGGATGGTGATCGTCCATCGACCAGCCGCCGTAAGCCACCATGTCGGGGAAGGCTCCGCGGGCTTCGATATCCGGCTGGGTCAGGATATGGTCGCCGACATAGCGGCGGCTCTCGCGTTTGGCCGGCAGGAACTGGAGCCAGGAGAGGGCCCAGTTTTCAGCCCCATGGTCGCCGTGATTCTTGATGTGGTCCCAGACGCCCATCACGATGCGCATCAGTTCGTCGCGGATTTTTTCGGTGTCGCGGATGCGGTCCATCTGTCCGCCCAATTCGACCCACCAGTAACCGGCGGCGATGTGCTTGTGTCCGCCGGGGCCGTAGGGCAGATCCTCCTCACGCGGGAAGGAGTAGGCCCAGGCCGGCGGGACGAAGGTCTGCGGCCGGTCGTATTTTTCGGCGAAGAAGAGGCAGGTGTGGCCCATGGTGCACCCGTCGGCCTGTTCCGGGGCGATGGACTCGCCGAATTCGGCGCGGGCCTCGCGGCCAAGGCGGAATTCGGCCCCGGTCAGCGGGGCCAGGATGCCGTCGCCGGAGCAGTCGATGAAATACTTGGCCTTGACGGTCTGGTAGGTCTCGGTGGTCAGTTGCCAGCCGGTAATGCTCTTGATGGCTTGCCCGTCGGTCTGCGCGGCATTGATCGAGCAGTTCATGATGAGCGAGGCGTTGGGTTCCTGACGCAAGGCGTCATATAGTACGAAATCCCAGAGCGAGGCGCGTTGGAAGGGATTGCGGTGCAAATTCTCCAGGCGCAGTTCTTCGAGCAGGCCGGTTTCGCGCATGTGCTTGACGCCGTTGTGGCGGTCCGCGCCGCAGACGTGCATGCGGCATTCGCTGGACGAATTGCCGCCCAGCACCGGCCGATCCTGGACCAGGATGACCTTAGCGCCGTGGCGGGCCGCCGCCAGGGCCGCGCATACTCCAGCCATGCCGCCACCCACCACGCAAACGTCGGTCTCCTGGACTTCCTGCTGGAACTGAGGCTTGCTGCCGGCCATTACTAATCTCCTAGGCAAATTCCGAGAACGGAAATTGAATCAAACAGCTATGTTGCTAATATAGCATCAATAAGTCGATTAGCAAATTCCGCCGGCATTTTTAGCAAGAAAAGTAGATTATTTTTTGCCCCCGTAGCTGGCAACTATCAGCTCGTCATGGAGATGGATGAGAGCTTTTTGATGGGGCCTGGGGGAACTTTTTTGCAAAAAAGTTCCCCCAGAACCTCAGTTGGCGGCCAAAACCAGGGCAATCTCCTGGGCCGCGGCGCGCAAGCGCCCGGCCAGGCGGTCAGCCTGAGCCGAAGCGATCTGCCCGGCGAAGGCGATGCCGGCCGGCAGGTTGCCGGGCAAGGCCACGGCCAGGGAGCAGTTGGCCGCGTCGGGGCGCATCACGGCGAAACCCTGATCGCGGGCCAGTTGCAGGCTGCGGGTCAGTTCGTGGCGCTTTTCAGACTCGGCCAAGGTCGGTTCTTCGCCGATCAGCAGTTCGAGGGCGATCTTGTCCGGCAGCCGGCTGAGCACGGCCAGGCCGATGCTGGACCAGGCGGCCGGATAGGCCAGGCGCGCGCCGATGCCTTCTTCCACGGGGCGGCCGGCCGGGCTATGAATCAGGTAGCAGATGCGGGCCCGCCAGACCAGGCCCAAGGCAATGGTCAGCTTTTCGTCGACCAAGGGGCGAAGCCGGGGCAAGGCGGCGTGGAGCAGGCCCGAGCCGCGCAGACTCTGGGCCGAAAGGACGTGGACCGCCGGACCGGGGCGGTATTTGCGTTCGGGCGTCTGGTCGGCCAGGCCCAGGGCGCAGAGCGTGCGCAGCAGGCGATTGACGCGGGTCGGCTCCTGCCCGAGCCGGCGGGCGAGTTCCCGCGCCCCCACCGGGGCTTCGGAGCTGACCAGGGCCTGCAGGCAGGCCATGCCGCCGATCAGCCCCTGGTTGGGCTGGGCCGGCAGCAGGCTGTCGCCACCGCCCAGGGCGCGCAACAGTTCAGCATTGGTGTCATTATCGTTCATGGCCAGACCAGCATGGCGTCGCCATAGGAGTAAAAACGATAGCGTTCGCGGACCGCCTCGCGGTAAGCCGTGAGCACCCGCTCGCGGCCAGCCAGGGCCGATAGTAGCACCAGCAGACTGGAACGGGGAAGGTGAAAATTCGTGATCAGGCCCTGGACGCAGCGGAAGCGGTAGCCGGGGCGGATGAAAATCTCGGTCCAAGCTGAACCGGCGGCAATCTCGCCTGCGGGGCCGGCGGCGGCCTCCAGTGCTCGGGTGGCGGTCGTGCCCACGGCCACGATCCGGCCGCCCTGGCGGCGGGCGGCGGCAATGGCTTCGACCGTGGCGGGCGGAAGGCGGTAGAATTCCGCGTCCATGGCATGCTCGTCCAGGTTGTCGGTTTTGATCGGCCGGAAGGTGCCGGGGCCGACATGCAGGGTGAGCGCAGCCACTTGGACGCCCCGCGCGGCCAGGGCGGCGTCTACTTCAGGCGTGAAGTGCAATCCGGCCGTGGGCGCGGCCACCGCTCCGGCCTCGCGGGCGAAGGTGGTCTGATAGCGCTCGCGGTCCTCGGCGTCGGGGCCGAATTCGCGTTCGATATAGGGCGGCAGTGGCATTTCGCCCAGTTCTTCGAGTTTGGCCAGCAGCTCCTCGCCGGCTAGCGGGAAAGAAACCCGCACCTGGCCCTGGCCCAGCTTTTCTCCGGCCGTGACGATCAGGCGGCCGTCGCCAAAGACGATTTCTTTGCCGGGCTTGAGGTGGCCGGCCGGCCGGGCCAGGCAGAGCCAGGTTTCCGAGGCCAGAGCGTCCGGTGTTTCCAGTCGTCGGACGAGCAGGATCTCCTGGCGGCCGCCGCCGGGCCGACGGCCGATCAGCCGGGCCGGCAGGACTTTGGTGTCGTTGCGGATCAGCAGATCGCCGGGGCGCAGAAATTCGGGCAGGTCGCGAAACCGCCGGTGCGCGGGCGGTTCGGCTCCATTCAAAACCATCAACCGGGATTCGTCGCGCCGGGCGGCCGGCCGCTGGGCAATCAGTTCGGGCGGAAGCTCGTAATCAAAGCTTTCCAGACGGGATTCAGGGGCGGGCGGCAGGGAAGAGGACATGGAAAAATATCAGCCGGCTACCGCTGGTTTTAGGGCGAGGGCAGAGAGGCGGGCTGGTCCAGAGAAGGGGGCCATCCCGTCAATCCTGCTCGTGGTCGTCCACCGGATAGACCGGGCCGGAGAACTCATCCCGCCGGCCCGCGGCCGCGGCCGGCGCGGTCGCGCCGCCCTCGTCCGTGAGGTCGGTGACATAGCAGGAGATCTCAAGGCCCGGGCCGCTGGGGATCAGGCTTTGGAAGGCGTCGCGGACCTGCTTCTTGAGCTGGTCGAGGCGGCCGGTCACGTCCGGCTGGCGGCGCAGCTTGCAGGTCAGCCGGCAGGCGACGGGTTCATCGCCGCGCCGGGCCGTCAGGGCCAGGTGGGCGTCCTTGATGTCGTCCATATCGTGTAGCGCCGTGAGCAGCTGATTCTCCAGCGCCCGCAGGCTTAGCCCTGATGAACCTTCGCCGGTGGCGATGGTCAGTTCGCCGTGCTGGCGGGCCTGGATCTCCAGGACGATGTGCAGGATGTTGGCGGCCAAAGCGACCGCGCCCAGCAGGAACAGCAGGTACGGCCACTGGCCAGTGCGCAGGCCGGCGATCAGCCCCTCGGCGCCGCCTGGCGGAAAGAGGGGCAGGGCGACGAAGAAGAGGGCCGTCACCCCGGCGAGGAAGAGGTTGATGAGTTCGGTCAGCTTGCGCATGAGATAAGCCTTCCTCGCGCCTGGCGCGGTCAGCGGAAATTCTCGTCCACGAAATTCATGTCATAGTTGTTGTTGACGAAGTGCACGTTGCCCAGCAGCTTGCGGTGGAAGGACACCGTGCTCTTGATCCCCTCCAGGATCAGGTCGGAGAGGGCCTTTTCCATATTGGCAATGGCCTCGGCGCGATCCTTGCCATGGACGATGACCTTGGCGATCATCGAATCGTAGTTCGACGGGATCTTGTAGCCGGAATAGACGAAGGTGTCGACCCGGACCTGCGAATAAGGCGGCGAGACGAAGAGCGAGATCGTGCCCGGCCGGGGCGCGAAGTTCATGTCCGGGTCTTCGGCGTTGATCCGGCACTCGATGGCGTGGCCGCTGAAGCGGATGTCCTTCTGCCGGTAGCGCAGCTTCTCGCCGGCGGCCACGCGGATCTGCTCCTCGATCAGGTCCAGGCCGGTGATCATCTCGGTCACCGGGTGCTCCACCTGGATGCGCGTGTTCATCTCCATGAAGTAGAACTGGCCGTCCTGGTAGAGGAATTCGATGGTTCCGGCGTTGGTGTAATTGCAGGCCTTGCAGACGGCCAGGGCCGCCTCGCCCAACGCGCGGCGGGTGTTCTTGTCGAGGATGGGGGAGGGCGACTCTTCCAGCAGCTTCTGATGGCGCCGCTGGATGGTGCAGTCGCGTTCGCCCAGATGGATGCGCCCGCCGTGCTGGTCGCAGAGGACCTGCACCTCGACGTGGCGGGGGCGCTCCAGGAATTTTTCGAGATAGAGTTCGCCGTTGCCGAAGGCGGCCTCGGCCTCGCGGCGCGACTGCTGGAAGCCGCTGCGCAGCGAGACTTCGTTATGGGCCACGCGGATGCCCCGGCCGCCGCCGCCGGCCGTGGCCTTGATGATGACCGGATAGCCGATCTGCTGGGCCAGGCGCACGGCCTCGTCCTCGTTGGGTACGCAGCCGTCGCTGCCCGGCAAGACCGGCACGCCCACCTCCTTGGCCAGGGTCCGGGCGCCGGCTTTGTCCGACATCTTGGCCATGGCCTCGCTCGAGGGGCCGATGAAGGCGATGTCCCACTCGCGGCAGGCGGCCGCGAAGCCGGCGTTTTCGGAGAGGAATCCGTAGCCGGGGTGGATGGCGTCGACGTCAGCGATCTCGGCGGCGCTGAGGATGCTGGGCACGTGCAGATAGCTGCGCGCGCTCTCCGGCGGGCCGATGCAGATGGCCGCGTCGGCCATGCGCACGTGCAGGGACTGGCGGTCGGCCTCGGAGAAGACGGCGATCGTCTCGATGCCCATCCGCTTGCAGGTGCGGATGATGCGGATGGCGATTTCGCCGCGGTTGGCGATCAGGATACGTTTGAACATGTTTAGCTTTTCACCAGGAACAGCGGCTGGCCGTATTCGACCGGATCGCCGTTCTCCACCAGGATGCGCCGGAGGGTGCCGCTGACGCCGGCCTTGACCTCGTTCATGATCTTCATGGCTTCGATGATGCAGATCACGGTTTCGGACGTGACCGCGTCGCCTTCTTTGACGAACGGAGCCGCGTCCGGGGCGGGTGCGCGGTAGAAGGTGCCGACGATCGGGCTCTTGATGGGGGTGAGCCCTTCTTCGGGTACGGGCGCCGCCGCCGGAGCGGAGGCCGGGGCCGCAGCGGCCAGCGGGAGCGGGGCGGGCAGCGGCGCAAAGCCGACGCCGAGTTTCTTGGCCTTCAGCTTGAACTCGCCCTCCTCGAACTCGAGCTCGGCGAGTTCGTGCTCCTTCATCAGGTCCAGGAGGCTCTTGGTTTTTTCCAGACTCATCTTATTCCCCTGTTTGCGAGGTGCGGTGCCGGGCCCAGGGCCGCGGGCGGGAAAATCCGCGCCATCCATCCATGCTCAGAGAACCGCCCAGTCCAGCGTGTTGGGCAACCGGCTCAGCCGCTCCACCCCCCGGGGGGTGATCAGCGCCATGTCTTCGATGCGGATGCCGCCACGGCCGGGATGATACTGGCCGGGCTCGACCGTCACGACCATGCCGGGCGCGAGCTTCTCGGTCGACCGCAGGCTCAGGCGCGGCGCTTCGTGCACGGCCAGGCCCACGCCGTGGCCGAGCGAATGTCCGAATTTTTCCGCCGTCCCGGCGGCGCGGAAAACCTCCAGCGCTGCCCGATGGGCCGCCGCGCACTCCGCGCCGGGGCGCAACTCGACCCAGCCGGCGCGTTGCGCCTCCAGAGTCAACTCATAGCTCTGTCGCCAAAACGGTGGAATGCTATCCAGAAAGAACACTCGGGTCAAGTCGGAATTGTACCCTTCCCGGCGAGCGCCGAAATCGATCAGAATCGGCCGGCCGCGGCCGATTTTGCGGCGTTCGGCGTGGGCATGGGGCCGGCTGGCGTTGGGGCCGGCGGCAACGATGGTTTCGAAGGCTTCGGCCTCGGCCCCCCGTCGGCGCATCTCGTGCTCCAGCTCCAGGCGCAGGTCGGCCTCGGTCATCTCGGGGCGCAGCCGGCCGCGCACGGCCGTCAGGGCCGCCTCGGCAAGGCGCAGGGCCCGGGTCATCCGGGTGATCTCCCACCCGCTCTTCACCACCCGTAGGCCGCCGGCCAGGTCGGACAAATCGGTCAAGCTTACGCCTCGGGCGGCGGAACGCAGGCGCTTGCCGTCGGCCACGGTGACCTGACGTTCGTCGTAGCCCAGGCGTTTAACTCGCGCCTGGCGGGCGAGCCGGGCGGCTTCGGCCATCAAACCCTGCTTGCCGAGCAGGCATTCAAAGAGCGGGGCGCTGGCTTGCGCCTCTTCCTGATAGCGAAAGTCGGTCAGCAGAAACTGAGCCTTGGCCGTAATCAGGAGGGCGGATTCCGAGCCGGTGAAGCCGCTGAAATAGCGGACGTCCGTGCCGGCGGTAAAGAGGGCCGCTCCCAGCCGGCGGCGGCCGAGCGCCTGGCGAAGGCGGGCTAGACGTGAGCGGATTTCGGCGGCGGGAACCATAAATCGCCTTATGTCAAATCAAGGTAATAGTGACTGATTCCGTTTCCCACGGCCTCATGCCGACGGCCGGGGGCGCGGACCGGAGAATCGCGCTATAATCGCCCGGTCAATCCTCATCGACTTTCAGGAAGTACTGCCCGTACTCCGGCCGCTTGACCGGGGTGGGGGCCGCCGGCCGGGGTTGGCCCAGGGCCGCCACGGTGTCGGCCAGCAGGGCGCGTTGCTCGTCGCCCAGATTGGCGTTGCCCGCCCCCGCGGTCAGGAGCGGGGCGGCCTCGGCGCAACGGGCCGCGCCCAGGGCGGAGCAGACCAGCTTGACGTTGTCCAGTTCTTCGAAGGGTTTGATCCGGGCCGAGAGCCGGGCCAGGTCGAGCAGGGCCGGGGGGGTGCCGATCTGGATCAGGGACTCGATCTCAACGCGGCGCAGCCGGCCGGTGGTGACGAAGAAAGCCTCGCCCATCATGAACTGGATGTTGTTTAGATCCTTGACCAAGAGCGGCACGCCCGGCTCGTGTTTGAGTACGCCCAGAGTCCGGGCCGCGTGGACCCGGCAGAGCGGATCGCCGGTCTGAACGAAATATTTGAGGGCTAGTTCCGCTCCGGTCGGCTCGGCGCACCGGGCAACGGTCCACATGACCAGCCGCGATTCGCGCAGGTCGGTGCCGGCCGCCGGCTTGGCCGGGATCTCGGGGCGGGCCAGCTTGTAGATCTCGGGGAAGCCGGCCGGATTCCGGGTCTGGCCACGCAGCCCGAGCCCCTCCAGCCTGGCTTCGGGAGTGGTTTCCCGCACGGCTGCCAGGGCCTGCGCGGTCAATTGGTCGGCCGGCAGTTCGCCCCGCTCCTTCAGCTTGAGCAAAGCGGCGGTGGCGGCGCGGCGGGCGGCGCGATCGGGATCGATTCGCCGGGCGGCGAGCGGCGCGACCAGTTCGGCCGAACCGATTTGGCCCAAGGCCTCGGCCGCGGCGCGGCGCACGTTCGGATCGGCATCGGCCAGGAGGGGGATAAGTTCGGCCTGTCCGGCGCCGCCTTGCAACTTGGCCCAGGCCGAAACGGCCGCGCGGCGGACGAGCGAGCGCGGGTCAACCAGCTGCCGTTTGACCGTAGTGGATTGATTTTCCGCCGGGGCGCCGGCGGCGATGGCCTCCAGTCCGGCCAGCAGCAGATCCGGGTCGTCGTCGGCCAGGGCTTGATTGACGGCTTCCGCCCCGGCGGCGGCCGGTGCGGCGCGCAGCGCTTGGGCCGATTCCGCCGGATTCTTGCCGGGCGAGAACTGCCCCAGACGGCCGGCGGCGGCCGTCGCCGCCAGGCGGACGTCGGCCTTGGGATCCTGCAACGGAAGCGAGCCCAGGCCGGCCTGGCCGTTCAGTTCCGCCAGGGTCAGCGCGGCCTCGCTGCGCACGGCCGGCGAAGCATCGCCTAAGAGCGGCGTCAGTTCCTCCGGCGCGCCCGCGCAGCGACCCCAGGCCCAGAGCGCCGCCAGGCGCAGGTCCGCGCGCGGGGATTTGAATTTTTCCTTGAGCGTGGCGAAGGTCTCGGCGCCCCCGGCCCGGGCCTGGCCCAGGGCCAGGAGGGCGGACAATTGCTCGTCGGGCTGCTCCCGGGCGACCACTTGGCGCAAGGCGGCGGCCGTGCGCGGGCCGATTCCGGTGGGCAGGCCGGCGGATTCCGGGCCGTCCGCCGGAGAGTCCGCGGCGGCGGCGGGCAGGGCGCAGGCGAACAAAATGCACAGCGAGGCAATTCGAAGGCGCATGCTATTTCTCCGGCCGCATCCGCAGCCAGACGCGGATCATCGCCGTCACCAGCAGGGCGGCCGTGGTCGCGCCCACGAGGCGCAGGTGGTCGAGCCAGAGGCCGGCCGGAAGTTCCGGGAAGGCCTCGCCCGAAACCGCCTTGGCCGCCGCGGCAAAGGGGTTCATGGTCAGGCTGATCCGCACCAGCCGCTCGGGCAGGCTGTCGGCCAGCAGGTACGGCACCAGCGTGCCCACCGCCAGGACCAGGACGATGGCGTAGGCCGCGGCCGTGGCGTTGGAGGTCTTGTTGGCGAAGGCGCTGCAAGTCAGACCGGTCACGGTGGCGAAGAGCATGGCCACGCTCACCACCGCGAAGGCCGAGCCCATCTGCCGCAGCACCTTGACGTCGACCTGGGAGAGCTCCTTCCAGCCGGCGGCGAACTGGAAATTGAAGGGGCGGATCAGGTTCAGCCCCGCGCTCAGGTGCTCCATGTCGCCCGGGGCGCTGGAGACGTAGGCCAGCACGAAGAAGGTCGGCAGGGTGCTGGCCAGAAGCAGCAGGGTGAAGAACCAGGCCACCTCGACCTTGCCCAGGACAATGGTCCAGGCCGAAAGGCGGGTGGTGCGCAGGGCGTCGAAAACATTGCTCTCGCGCTCGCTGGTGATGGCACTGGCGGTCAGGACCGGGCTGATCAGGATGATGATCGCCAGGGGCAGGGCCACGCAGGTGAAGACGATGGTTACAAAGCCGATCTTGGTGATCTGGGTGAGCGGGAGAAAGGCCAAAAGCAGCGAAGCGATGAAACAGCCGCTCATCACCCGGATCAGCCAGCTCGCCTGCCCGAAGGCCTTGGTCCGCATCTCCTTGATCGCGATCACGTTGATGATCCGGCCGATCATCCGCTTGCGTTTGCGCGGATCGAAGATGGTGAAGGGGAAGGAGAGATTTTTCTCGATCACCTCATTGTCTTTGTCCGCGCGGATCTTGGCCGGCGGCCGGGCCACGGCCCGGTAGGTGAGGATGAAGAAGACCAGGCTACCCATCGCCGCGCCGACGGCGAAGACCCAGGGGCTGTCGGCCAGCAGGCCGAAGTCGTCGGGCGGCAGGGGGTGTTCGGCCGCGAAAAAGGCCGGATGGGCCACGGCCAGCACCGCCGCAAAGGGCGAGAGGGCGCGGAAGAAATGGATCAGGTGGAAGGATTCGGCCCACAGGGCCAGCACCACCGACGGCACCCAGGTCAGGCCGCAGAGGCCGAGGATGGCCGCGTAGCAGTAGATGATCGAGCGGTAGCTGGAGCGGCTGACCGCTGAGCAGTAGAAGCCCACCAAGCCGAAGAAGATGGCCGATTCGGTCACGATCAGGTAGACCTTGAAGACGTCGGCCGCCGAGATGCCGCCCAGCACGTAGCACGCCCCCATCATCGGCAGGCTGCCGGCCACCAGGATCAGGACGAAGCCCACGCCGGCGGCGAATTTGCCGAAGATGATCTCGTCCGGGCGCAGGAGCGTATCGTACAGCAGATCGTAGGTCTCGCGCTCCTTCTCGCGGGTGATGGCCACGGCCGTGAAGCTGGGCGCGCAGAGGGTGACCAGGGTCAGAAAGCCCATGCTGAGCAGGATGAAGAGGCGGTGGCTGTTCTGCGCGGCCAGCGAATAGACCCCCTCGGCCGGCCAGAGCAGTGCGACCAGGGCGCCCAGCAGCCACAGCGCCCCGCCGCCCAGGAGCATGGCCTGGGTGGTGCGCAGGCTGGTGACGAATTCGCGCCGCAGGACGGGGTTGTTGATCACTTTTGCTTCTCCCGCGGGGCCGGGCGGGCCACGGACGGCTTGCGGGCCGGGGTGGCGGCGCCGGAATCGGGCTTACGGACCGAGGGCGCTGGCTTGGCCGGTTTGCGGGCCGAGTCGGCCGGCTTGGCGGCCTCCGCCGCCGGTCGGGCCTTGACCGAGTCGCCCCGCGGGGCGGCCGGCTTGGCCTTGACGACCGTCGTCTCCTTCTTTTCGATGTTGCGCTGGCCGGCCACGGCCGAGGCGTCGGTGACCTTCATGAAGGCCTCCTCCAGGTCGGCCTCCTGCTCGCGGAACCAGACCACGCGCACGCCCTTCTCGATGAAGAACTGTAGAATCCGCGCCAACTGCTTGTCGTTGACGCTGACTTCGAACTGGAGGATGTCCTCCAAGATCTCGGCCTTTTGAATGTGCCCGGCCGTTTCGAGCTTGGCGGCGAGCGCTTTGACCGACGCGGCGTCGTCGAGAAAGCAAAGCTCCATCCGCCGGTTGGGCTGGACCTGGCGCATGATCTCGTCAACCGTGCCGAAGGCCAGCAGCCGGCCGCGCTCGAGGATGCCGACCTTGTCGCAGATCGAGGCCAGCTCCGGCAGGATGTGGCTGGAGACGAGCACGGTCTTGCCCATCTGGGCCAGGTCGCGGATCAGCAGGCGCATGTCGATGCGGGCGCGCGGGTCCAGGCCGTTGGCCGGCTCGTCGAGGAAGATCACCTTCGGGTCGTGCATCAGCGTTTTGGCTATGCCGATCCGCTGGCGCATGCCGCGCGAAAGGGTGTCGACGAAATAGTCGCGCATGACCTCGGCCCGGGTGATCTCCAGGACCGCGTCGATCCGCTCCTTGCGCTGGCGGCGGGGGATCTTGAAGCAGGCGCCGAAGAAGTCGAGGTATTCCCAGACCCGCATCTCCTCGTACACGCCGAAAGCGTCGGGCATGAAGCCGGTCACCCGGCGGATATGGGCGCGGTCGCGGGTCACGTCGCGGCCGTCGATCCGGGCCTCGCCGCTGGTGGGCAGCAGCAATCCGCAGAGGATGCGGATGGTGGTGGTCTTGCCCGCGCCGTTGGGGCCGATGTAGCCGAAGACCTCGCCCTCGCCGATCGAGAGATTCAGGTTGTTGAGGGGGACGAAGTCGCCGTAACGCTTGGTCAGATTCTTGGTCTCGATCATGCTTCTCACTCTCCCGAGGCCGGCGCGCCGGCGACTGCGCCGGTCAGGGCCACGTCCAGCACGCGGATCCGCCAGCGCATCGTGCCCTGTCCGTCCAGGGCGCCGGCCGGCTGGAACCGCACTTCGAATTCCGGCAGCCGGCCGTCGGGGCCGACATATTTAGCCAAGTCCGCCAAGGCCTTCTCCCCCTGGTTTTCGCCGCTGGCAAACCGGATGAAGGGGGAAAAATTCTCGGTGCCCGCGCGGCGCACGCGAAGCTCGCCGCCCAGG